>JAZSDT010000050.1:0-36535 GCA_045531285.1 Eubacteriales bacterium | reverse complement strand
TTTGGGGTTTGGGGGTATTTTTTGCTAAAGCCATCCAAAGTAACTTGGACGTAGGTTTAAGACGTATACTTTAATAAAATTGCTTTTAAAAATTGCTTTTTGGGGGTTTGGGGGTGTTTTTTGCTAAAGCCATCCAAAATAACTTGGACGTAGAGGTTTAAGGCGTATACTTTAATAATAAACTTTTTAAAATTGCTTTTTTGGGGTTTGGGGGTGTTTTTTGCTAAAAAACACCCCCAAAAAAAGAGGGTATTTTCTGCTAAAAAATACCCTCTCTCATTATAAATAATTACTTAATTTCCTTACCTGTAAAGCCGAAGGTCAGCTGTGCTCTGGGAGTGCAACGATTAAGAGAGCGTGCCGTAAGCTCTGCGGTGAACTTTCCGCGGGGAGCCTTTATTGTGCCCGAGAACCAGATAGGTCTCTCGTTGCCGTAACGGTCAACAACCTTGGCAGTCTTGCCGTCAAACTCAATGAAGTCCGTAGACTTAAGCTCACACTCAAACGTAACGATTTGGTCGCCTACCTTAAGAGTAGGATTCTTCAGCATATCGTAAACGTGGTCGCAAACAGTAACAGATGACATTCTTACACCCGTCATATCGCCCAAGGTGTCAATGTCAATACCCGTGGTCCTGTCGTGATTGAGTCCCGAACGGAAGATAGCATAGTTGCCCTGGTCAGGGAATGCACGGTCAGGTCTTTCACCGTTGTCGGATTCAACGAATATAAATTCTCTCCAGCCCGTGAAGTTAACGTCAATTATGTACTCACCGTGTCCCATTTCGGAGTTGGTAGCACATCTTGTATTTATACGGATAGCACCGTTCTTGCCGTTACCGTAAACGCGAACCTTCTTTGCAAGCTTGTCTACGAAGTTTATCTCACCGCCGAATCTGCAGTACAGCTTCTGTGCGGTAAGCTCCTTGTTCTCGTCAAGAGGAAGAAGAACGTAGGGATTCTTGCCTGCAGTTGAAAGGAAGGCTTCAATACGAACGAAGGGAAGCTGTGCACCGAAGGGGTTCTTGTATTCAGCCTTGTTTCTGTCGTTATCGTTCAAATCGTACAGTCTCTTGTACTGGTAGTCCTTTTCAACAAAGGAGTACTTTCCGCCTCTCTTTTCAATAAGAGATACCTCCCAAGGACAGTCAATAAGCTTCTGACGGTACTCCTCGGAGAAGTATTGAGTCTTACGAAGATGGTCATACTTCAGGAAGATGTCCATGTTGCGCTTGAGAGCGGGGAATCTCTTCATATATTTGGGAAGTGAGCTTTCAAAGGAGGTGGAGAAGTCGTGCATAAGAGCGATTGCCGATACGTGCTCCATTGAGTCAAAGTGATGATACTTTGTGTGCTCGTTTCCGGGGTATTTCTCTGTAAGAGGATAGAAATCGTACCAGCCGAACATAGGAGGACAGAAGCAGTCAATGTAGGTGAGATTGCTTCTTCTGTGACGCTCGTTCCAGCCTCTGTAGCCACGGTAGGGAGTATCCCAAGCACCTGCTCTGCCTCTTGCGTTCCAGAACGAAGGATAGAAGGTAGCCGCTTCAACAACGGGGTCTACCTCACAATACTTGAGTACCTCACAAAGAAACATAGCGGAGTAGTACCAGCCGTCCTTCTTTGTTCCGTGGTATGCAATGCCGTCGAGAGCATCGAAGTATATCATCTTAAAGCCGCCCTCGTTGTATGCCTTGGCTGTGAGTCTTGCAACCTCCAGGAAAAGCTCGGAGCCGCGAATGGGAGCGATACCTGCGTAGTGACCGTCAAGGTGCTTTACGAGAGCGCCCTTCTTGTGATCGACAGCCTTTGTGCCTGTGCAGCCTCTCTTTGTGACCTTGATACCCTTCCAGTCACGGTCGAAGCTGATAAGCTCGTTGTCAACCAGCATAAAGTAAGAGTTGGAAACGCAAAAGCCTCTGTCCATAGAGATGCAGTCGTTGGGCTCTTCCGTCATAATATATTCGGTATCTGCCGTAATGTCCTCGGCAAGTGTAAATACCTCCAGAGTGCCAAGGTCCTTTTGCCACTTGGGGTCTGCAAGAAGCGTTTCACAGTCGGGACGGATGTAGAAGGAATAGGTGTGCATATTAGCGTGTACACCGTTAGCCTCAAGAACGTCGGAAACGTTCTTTTTGAACTCTGCCATTGAGTCATAGCGCTCTGCCTTGAAGTCGCCCTGACGGAAGGTTCCCGCACCGTGATGGAAGTTTACCTGGTCAACGTTAAGCTCAACGTAGTGAGGAACGTTTTCTTTGATAAATTCGGGTGTGGAATCGTGGGCAAAGAAGTTGTTGCCGAAGTTGAGACGTGAGTCCATACTCCAAGCGCCGCCTCTTGTGTTGCAAATACCTGTATTCTTGTCAACGGTGAGAACCGCCTTCTTTATGATTTCGCGCATTTCGGGACGGGGAGCGATAACGATAGCGAATCTTGCACCCTTGTCCTTGAGATGACGTGATATTTCACCAAGTGTCTCTTTTTCGTTTCCTGTGGGGAAGAAAACGGGGTCTGTCCAGTAAGTGAGAGCTACACCGTTGGCGCATACGCCCTTCTTGTCGGTGTGGTCGTAGTTGAATTTAGCGTTAGCCAAACGAATGGCGAAAATACCCTCGGGAATTTCTGTAAGAAGCTCAAATTCAAAGTAATCGGGATCTGCGATAACCTTCACTTCATATTTACCGCAAGCAGTTGTTACGGTAATAACGTCACCCTTGAGAGAAATTTCTTCACAGGGAGAACAGTTTCTGTTTTCGTCCAGAACAGGGAAAAAGCACCAGTCATCACCCTTGATGTCCTTGCCGCTTGCCTTGTCGATGATTTTTTCAATCATTGCGTTTTTCTTGGACAGAGTTATTTCTGCCCTGTTATTTTCAATGATTATACAATTCTTTTTTTCAAGTATAGCCATAACAGCCTCCTTATAAATTTGTCCATTGATACATTAACACAATCCTCGGTTAAAGTCAATGATTTTTATTAATTTTGTTCCCGGTATATACAAAAAAACAGGGTGTAAAACCCTGTTTTAATAACGTGTCAATAGGCGGTTAAATGCAAAGAGATTCGAGGGATGCAAGCTTAACGCATACACAGAATATCTCCACTGCATCGGTGAGCTCTTCCAGAGTGGGATAGGTGGGAGCAATTCTTATGTTGCGGTCGCGAGGGTCGATTCCGTAAGGGAAGGTCGCACCTGCTTCGGTCAGCTTGACACCTGCTTCGGCACAGAGCTGAACGGTACGCTTTGCACAACCGTCAAGAAGATTTACGCTGATGAAATAGCCGCCCTTGGGATTAGTCCACCAAGCGATCTTGTTTTCACCAAACTCTCTTTCAAGCGCCTTGAGAACTACCTCAAACTTGGGCCTCATCATGTCAGCCTGCTTCTTCATCTGAGCCATTACTCCGTTGGCATCCTTGAAGAACTTTACGTGTCTGAGCTGATTTATTTTATCGTGTCCGATGGTCTGGGTAGATATCTGGTCCTTGATGCGTGCAACGTTGTTCTTGCTTGCAATTATCATTGCCACACCCGAGCCCGGGTAAGTTACCTTGGATGTGGAAGCAAATATATAGGGAAGGTCGTCGTTTCCTGCCTTTTTGCATTCCTCAAGAAGATTGAGAAGGCTGTCGCCCTCGTCGTAAAGGTCGTGAATGCAGTACGCATTGTCCCAGAATATTCTGAAATCCTTCGCCTTGGGCTGAAGTCTTGCAAAGCGGCGTACAGTCTCGTCGGAGCAGGTGATACCGTCGGGATTGGAGTATTTGGGAACACACCATATACCCTTGATGCTCTCGTCCTCGCTGACAAGCTTTTCCACCGCATCCATATCGGGACCTTGGGCTGTCATATCAACGTTTATCATTTCAATGCCCAGCTTTTCACATATTCTGAAATGACGGTCATAGCCGGGTACGGGGCATATAAACTTAACCTTGTCAAGCTTGCCCCAGGGTGTTGAGCCCTCCTGTGTACCGAATACCATAGCACGAATGATAGTGTCGTACATTATGTTAAGAGAACTGTTACCGCAGATGATTATTTCATCCTTTTGGCATTCCATAAGGTCGCAGAACAGCTCCTTTGCCTCGGGAATACCGTCTACGATTCCGTAGTTTCTGTAGTCGTTTGCCCCTACAACACAGTCCTTACCGTCAATTATTGACAGCATACCGTCAGACAGCGAAACCTGCTGTGCCGAGGGCTTGCCTCTTGACATATCAAGGCTGAGTCCCTTGGACTTCATTGCCTCATATTCTTTTTTTACAGCCTGAAACTCTCGTTCAAGCTCTGCTTTATTTAAATCTGTATAATGCATTTTTACCTCTTAGCGTATAAGTTTAGGCGTGAAGTGTTTCATCAGCCTTTAATATCATATGTGTGAGCACCTCAATGCTCTTCAAAAGTCCTTCAACGTCAAGCACCTCGTCGGGCTGGTGTACTCCGCCGTGACCGTCGGGAAGGTCGAGCTTTGGTGTTGTGGGAATATAGGTTCCGATGCTAACGGCATTTTTTAAGTGTCTTGCATAGGTTCCGCCGTAGCTGAGCTTGGGCTTACTGTCATCTCCCGTGATGCCGTACCAAGCCTGTGTCATAGCCTGTATAATGGGACTGTCTTCAGGAATAACGTATCCGTCATCCTTTTCGGTTACGGTGCATTCAGCTCCCATTTTTTCAAGCAGACGGGTATATCCGTCAATAAATGCGTCAATGTCAACCTCTGTTCCGTATCTGGTATCAAAGGAAAGGCTGAGCAGACCGCCCTCGGTAGTAACGATTCCGTTTGTGCAGGTGGTCTTTTTAAACTCGGTGTCGCTTGTGCCAAGTCCCACGGTCTCTGAGAACGGGTCGGCGGTAAGCAGCTGAGCGCTTTTTAGTATTTCTTTATCGTCACCAAGACTATCACAGCTCAAAAGTGCCTGTGTAAGCACCCAAAAAGCATTGACCGAGTCTTCGGAGTATGCCGCGTGGGTACTGCGCCCCTTAGCTGTCAGCACCAGAGTGTCACCCTGGGTCAGAGTGTATTCACTCTTGCCGTCGCAGACTGCTTGAAGCTCTTTTAAAAGGCTGTCGCTCTTTTTCATTTCACATCTGACACTGCCGAGTACAATGTTCAGCGATTGACCGCCGCTTATGGAAATAATATTTGTAAAGGGCTTTTTGAACTTCGCCCAGAAGCGAAGAATACCCTTTTCACCTCGGCATACGGGGTAATCGTTGTCGGGTACTATTGAAAAGTCGGGAGAGGGCTGTTCCTTTACAAACAGCTCAAGGTCGCTCATTCCGCATTCTTCGTTGGAGCCGGAATAGAAAAGCAAGGTGCTTTTCGGAATTGCTCCCGCCTGCTTCATTGCTTTCAGTGCCCATATAGCCGAAACGATGCCGGATTTGTTGTCCTCTGCGCCTCTTCCTATAAGGAAGCCGTCTTTTTCAATAGGTTCAAAGGGTGACGTTACCGTCCAGTCCTCTTCAACTGCGCTTACTACGTCGGCATGAGAGAAAACCCCGATAACCTTACTGTCACCTTGTGTTCTTCCTATTGTATATGCACAGTCCTTCTGAGTGAAGGTGTCAAGCCCGATTTCTTTATAAAGCGCTTCGGTGTGTAGTATAGCGTCACGGCAAGCGTCTCCAAACATAGCTCCGTCCTTGCCGTCCTCTGCAACAGATGGAATCCTCACCAGGTCGCTGAGCATAGATACTATTTGGGTTCTGTTATTTTGTATATAGCTGTGAATTGATTGGGAATATTCTTTCACTTTTTATCTCCCGTGAATCTTCGTTACTGAAAAATTGCATTTAATTGAATCTCACCGTTTTATTTGGTGCGTATATAAATCGTGATAGGCGAGAATTGCCCGCGGTCGCTGACCGCTTCATCATATACTGAAAAATTGAATTTGATGGAACCTCGCCGTTCTATTTTGTAGGGATACGTTCAAAGATTGTGATAGGCGAGAATTGCTTGCGGTCGCTGACCGCTTTGACCATTATTGATATATGATACTACAAATGGCAAAAAAAGTCAAGATGTAGTTAAATTTTCTGTAAAAATACACTTTTCCGTAAATTTCGCGGAAAAAACAGCGGATTTTATAGTCCGAACAGAAAATATTTCGGTATCACTGGTTGTCAAGTGCCTTGTTTATATATCCTTTTCCTGCAATCAAGACAAAATACAGCGCCGTACCTATGACTGCAAAAAGCACTGCTTTTGAAACCAAGGATTTTGCAAGCTCCTCGAGCTCAAGGTTTTTTACCTGGCTGAAGGGAGTTATCAGTGTGCATTTTGCATCAATGCTTCCCACCAGCTTTTCGATGTTCTTTTCAACGTAGTCGGGCATACGCAGTCGTATTCTTTCCAATAAAAACTCTGCAAATTCCTTGTCCGAGGGAACAGATACTTGTGCGTTGATAAAGGCGATGTTCTTTTTCTCCTCGCCTTCAATTTCCGTTGCTTCTTCGGTTGCGTACTCAATGGTGAGAGATTTGTTTATAACTTTTATTTGCTTCTTTATCTCCTCGTCATTTCTCCAGGTAGATACAACATTTTCCAGAAGCTCCTCCGCATTCTCACGAAGGTCCTTCAGCATATAAATTTCATTATAGTATACGTGGTCGAGAGTATTTTTTTGTTCAAGCGCCGGTGTGTAAAGCTCGTTCTCAAAGGTTTCCTTGGCCTGGATTGCCTTTGAGAGATTCTTTTCGTATTCGGTGGTTTTGGCAATGTGTCCTGGGTCCTGTGCCACAGCCTCCGCAAAGGCATTCTTGTACATGGCAAGAAGCTCTTGCGCCTTTGTTACTTCGTTTTGCAGACGTGTATATTCCTCGGTAATATTAGACCAGGTGCGCATCGTCTTGCCGTTGTAGTCCTCAAAGCCTGTGTTGTACTTGAAAAGATCCTTTGCCTTACGGGCATTTACAACGTTTTCTCTGGCAGTGTCGTAGATTTTTACCGCCTCAAGTGCCGCCTCGTAATCCTCGGGATCGCAGATATCCTTGGGAGGAAGTCCGTTTTCGTCAAGCAAAAGCTTTTCCGCAAAGCTCTCGGATTGAAGCAGTGGCAAAAGATTTGCCGAGCCGTCGGTAACAGTAAGGTAAAATTTTACGGTGTTTCCGTAGTTACCGAAAACAAACGAGCGCACAAGCTCAAATACACCGCCAAGCAAGCCGCATATGAGTATTACGCAAATAAACTGTTTTGATTTACCTTTAAACATTTTTATCACGTCGGAAAGGACTATTTCCGAATTGTTTTCCATACGTTCCATGGTTATCTCCTTTTATACAGCCTTGCCGTTGGGCAATGTTTTTTGGCGTCATAGTGGTGTGATGGACGAGCATAGGCTCTCTACAAATAATGGCTATATATTATAGCATAAAAAAAGACTTCCGTCAAGCATAGCTTTTTTTGACCTGTCACTGAATAAAAAAGCCCTACAGTGAAGAGAATAAAAGTGAACTAAAGAAAGGAGAAAAAGCATGACTGTCAGAAGAGGAGATATATTTTATGCCGACCTGAGTCCCGTGGTAGGCTCGGAGCAGGGAGGAATAAGACCGGTTGTAATAGTTCAGAACGACGTAGGCAACAAGCATTCTCCCACGGTAATAGCCGCCGCCATAACCAGCCGCGTAGACAAAACCAAGCTTCCCACACATATTGAAGTGATGGCTGACCGCTTTGGGCTTGCAAAAGATTCTGTGATTTTGCTTGAACAGGTACGTACTATAGATAAAAAACGCTTGAAGGAAAAAATGGGACATCTGGAGGACGAAACGATGGAAAAGGTGAACAGTGCTATATCGGTAAGCTTCGGTCTCCAATAGCGGAGAGCCTCCGCGGGCAATGCTCGCCTATCATTGTAGTGACAATAATCAAATAAAGCACGACGGCGAGAACGATGCAAAGAGCATTATAAACAGAGAATAACGGAGAGCCTCCGCGGGCAATGCTCGCCTATCCCTATGCCGACAATAACCAAGCAAAGCACGACGTCTAAGTAGTTTTTTAATAAAACCATAAAATAGCTTTTCGAGGGAGCGCGAGGGAGTGCTTTTTGCTAAAAAGCATTCTCTCACAAATATAACTAAACAATAACAATGCGGGAGACGAAACGCCTCCCGCATTGTTTATTGTATAATATCCTTTATCGATTCAATAACAGCATCCTCATCCTTGCCGTTTACCTCAAGAGTCAAGGGATTGGAAATATCGAGACTGAAAACGCCGATAATGGACTTTGCATCCACTGTTCTGCTTCCCGAAACCAGATCCACGTCGGATGAGTAACAGCTCATTTGATTTACAAATTTCTGTATCTGAACGATGCTGTTGAACTTAACGTTTACTTTTTTCATATATCCTTAGGGAAGAACTCTGTAAGAGCGGATACGGTGTGAAACAAGGCAGGGACGGAACGCTTCTGCGTAGTCAGCCTTGCAGTGAAGTCCGTAGTATTCAGCAAGAACACGGCACTCCTTGGTGTAGTCAACGCCGTCGTGATCTCTGAGCCAAACCTCCTGTGACTCGTGACAGTGAAGCATTTCAAGCTTCTTTTCATAGAAATCTGTGATATCAACGTACTCTGTGGGAGTGAAGTTGATACCTGCAGCGTTAGCCATATAGTAGATAGGTGTGATGTTGTCGATAGCGGGATACTTTGTTATATAGTGAGGTACTGTAGCCATAAACGCCGCATCGAAGGCAAGCTTTGAAGCTGCAACGTGGTCACACATATAGTCGTCGGGATCGGGGATGATCATAAGGTCGGGATTAGCCTGACGGATGATATCAACAAGCTTGTCCTTTTGCTCCTTGCTCTGATAGTATGAGCAAAGGTCTCCGATGTCACAGTAGAGATAGTTAAATCCTGCAAGGTCGCAAGCCTTCTTAGCCTCTGCGCGTCTTATTTCAGCAAGCTCGTCGGGCATAATTTCAAGGTGACCCATATTACCGTTGTTGACCGTGCAAACGAAAACCTCGTCGCCTCTTGCCTTGCACTTAAGAAGTGTGCCGGCACACATAAATTCCATATCGTCGGGATGTGCTGTAATAGCTAAAACTCTCATAATTTTCCTCCGTATATTTTTAAATAAAATATTTAACAACCTTATAGTATACCAATTTTCTTCCAAAGTCAATATCTAAAACAAGTTTTTTTAAATTAAAGGAAATTTCTCGAAAACATTTTACAGCCGCTTTTGTTGAAAAAAATAAAACGGGGCTGTAAAAAATTACAGCCCCGAAAAGTTGTGTATACAGGCGGCGGCACGGGATTTTTACGCCAGCTCTTTGGCGATAAATCCTTGCACCTCAAGACGTGTTATGCCGAAAACGTGAGCACATTCGTTTTCCAGAAGCAGCTCGGCATTTCTCATAAGTATTTCATCCGAGGCGCGCATCTTCTTGCCCTTTTCAAAGAGCTGCTCACGGCGTGCGTGGAGTGCCTTGAGCATACCCACTACCTTGTCACGCTGACCGCTTTCAAGTATCTCCTTGTAGCGCTCCTGTCTTAGCTTGTCATTGTCTACCCATTCGGGAGCTATGTCAGGCATACTGCGTACCAGTGACAGCGCCTCTTCTTTTGTGAGGACAGGGCGCATCTTTGCCACTAACGTCTCGTTGAAGGAGGGAACGAAAAACGTGTTTTTGTCATCAAAAAGCGGCTTGAGAATAAAGTATTTCTTTATTTCGTCGCCAAACCTTTCGTCTCTGATGTCATCAACTCTGCATATTCCTGCCGAGCCGTAAACAACAATATCTCCCAGCTTCCACATAAAGACGCCTCCCTAAGAATGTATTATTATGCATTAATTATACCATAAAGTTAATTTTTATGTAATAGGTAAATTGCACAAAAATACTCGTTTATGCGTCGGGCAGTAAATGATAATCTTATAAAAGCCAGAAATCTATCTTACCGCTGTCACGGCGCTTTCTGTAGAACTCGGCTGTTTCCTCCAGCCTTTTTTCAAATTGCTCCTTTAATTCCGAGGGCTCAAGAAGCTTTACCGCAGTGCCCAGGGTGAACAGATTGCCGAAAAGATTGGAAGAGGGAACACCAAGCTCGGCTGTGATGTAGTCGCCGTCCTCGGTCTCTTCGCCCTGTCCGAGAATTGCATATACAGCTTCGGCATCCTCTTTTTTGTATTCAACCGTTATATGAATCAAGTCAAGAGAAACAGGTACGGCAGGAGGAAGGGGAACGTCGGAGGAATCCATATAATAGCCCAGCTTATTGTCGTGGCAGAGGACTATTTTGTAGCCGTATTCTATAAGGGTGTTTATGTCGCGGCAAACCGATTTGCGTTCTGCCTTGATTCCCATTTCCTCAAGTCGCCCACAGATAGCGGGTGCTGTTATGGGATGGGTAGAGTCTGTTTCCTTAAGGATGTCAAGTATTCTTAAAAGCTTGAGTTTTGGCTGCATATTATCACGCTCCTGTAAATAGTATAGCCTATTATAACACACAAATACCAAAAATGGTAGTTGTTTTTAAAAATATTTAAAAATTTTTACAAAAGTGTTGATTTTTCCCCTTTTTTATATATAATGTAGGTGGATAGGAGGCTATTATGAAAAAGTTTAGAGTTGGAATAATCGGATGCGGAGCTATTTTTCCCATGCATGCTATCAGTACAAAGATGTGTGAGAACACCGAGCTTGTGGCAGTATGTGACGTTATAAAAGAGCGTGCCGAGAAGAAGGCGGCAGAATTTGAGTGTAATTGGTACACTGACTACAACGAGATGATAGAGAAGGAACAGCTTGACAGCGTTCACATCTGTTTGCCTCACTATCTTCATGCACCCGTTGCAATAGAGTGTATGAAAAAGGGACTTCACGTGCTGACCGAAAAGCCTATGGCGACAAAGCGCGCCGACGCACTTGCCATGATGCTTACAGCTAAGGAAATGGGCGTGTCCTTTGCCTGTATATTCCAGAACCGTTTTAACCACGGCAACAGATTTATCAAGGAGATGCTGGACTCGGGCAGACTGGGTAAGATATACGGTGCAAAGTGCTCTGTAACCTGGCACAGAGACGAAGCCTATTACAAGAGCGGCGAGTGGAGAGCCAAGCTTTACGAGGGCGGCGGAGGCGTTATAATCAATCAGGCAATACATACTATAGACGCAATGCGTTACCTTATGAATTCACCTGTTGTAAGAGTTGACTCCACAGTAGCTACACGAAGCGGACTGAACATCGAGGTTGAGGATACAGCCGAGGGCGTTATTGAATTTGAAAACGGCGTCCTTGCCAATTTCCATGCAATAAACTACTATTCCAAGGACTCTCAGATATCCCTGGAGTTTGACTGTCAGAACGGCACTGCCACACTCCTTGGAGATACGGCAACGGTTAAGCTTAATGACGGCACGGTGCTTACTTCAAAGCCTGCTGATGACGAATACGTCAACTACGGCAACGTAAAGAACTATTGGGGCGTGTGCCACCTTAAGCAGATATCCGATTTTTACCGTCACATAATGACGGGGGATGCAATGTACGTGCCTGTAGAGAGCGCTTTTGAAACGCAGGACGTGGTGTTTGCCATATACGAAAGCGGCAGAGAGCACAAAACCGTGTACTTGAACAAGAACTGACTGTAAATAAAAGAACCGATTGCAGTCGGTTCTTTTTGTTTTACAGTGTAAAGGCAGAGAAAAGTGAGCATTGTCCGTGGAGACTCTCCGCTTGTAATATATTGTAAAAACCGTTGAACCAACCTCGCCGTTTTGTTGTGTTTGGGGATTGATATTGTAGGGATAGGCGAGCATTGTCCGTGGAGACTCTCCGCTTGTAATATATAGTAAAAAACCGTTGAACCAACCTCGCCGTTTTGTTGTGTTTTGGGATTGATATTGTAGGGATAGGCGAGCATTGTCCGTGGAGACTCTCCACTTGTGAGAAATTCATAAAAAAGTATTGCCAAATAGTTAACAATATGGTATAATGTATTAACTAAAAACAAAGGACGGTGACTCTTTTGCGAAATAAAGTTTTTGCGGTAGTGTTTTCCGCAATATTTCTGTTTATGTTCATTGGTGCTCCTGCAACACTGATTTTGACAAAGCACGGCATCATCGAATATAACAACGTCGGTAACGAGATAGTTGCTGACAAGACCTACGATGAAACCACAGCTTTCGGTAAACTGTTTACGAAAATTGAGGACGGTAAGATAAAGATAAAGGATACGTATATCAATAATCTTCCGTTCTTTTTGAAGATAACGAATGCCTACAAGCCTATGAAAAGCTCTGTAGATCAACCGGTTATAAACTGGCTTCAGAACAAGGGTAACCAATTGGCAGAGTTCCAATGTTATCACGTGTGGGTTGACGAGACAGCGCCTGCCACCTGTACCAAGGACGGCTATACGGCAAAGACCTGTAAGCTTTGCGGCGACTCTCAGAAGGTGGAAACTATTTCGGCTTTAGGACATAGCTTTGAGGAAACCTCGAAGGTTGCCCCCACCTGTGACAGCGACGGATACACCCTTATGACCTGTAAGGAATGCTCAGAAATAGAGCAAAGAGACGTTGTTTTGGCAACAGGTCACGATTATAAGCAGATAAACGAAACTCCCTCAAGCTGTACGGCAGAGGGCTACGTTGACTTTATGTGCTCAAGGTGTGAATCCACGTATTCCAGAGTTCTTGTAAAGCTGTCCCACAGCTACGAGGACGGCAAGTGTACCCTTTGCGGTCAGACGGCTTCTGACACACCCGACCAACCCGATACTCCCGAAGTGCCCGACACACCCGATATTCCCGAAGTGCCGGATACACCAGCGACTCCCGTAACACCCGACCACTCTCACAGCTATACTAAGACGACTGTTGCTCCTACCTGTACGGCAGAGGGCTACGATAAGCATACCTGCTCCTGCGGAGAATCATACGAGGATAACAGAGTACCTCCCTCGGGTCATAAATATACGTCCACGGTAGTTGCACCTACCTGTACGGCGGAGGGCTATACCAATAAAGTGTGCTCGGTATGCTCCGCTTCGCAGAAGACTGACACTGTTGCAGCAAAGGGACATAGCTACGTGAAGGAGACAGTAGCTCCCACCTACGAGTCGGAGGGCTATGATAAGCATACCTGTTCGGCTTGCGGCGACAGCTTCAAGGACAATACTGTTCCCATGCTTGAGAATATCATTCCCGAGCCCAAGACCCAAGCGGATGCCGAGGGCACAACGTATACAGCGTCACTTAAGACTACAGATAATATATTCAGACACTATGCCATTACAGCAAAGGCTCCCAACGGAGAATCCAAGACCACCTATGCCAGAATCGTAAAGCTGGACCGCGAGACAATGAGAGAGTCTATGCTCAGAATAGTGGATATGGTTAACAAAATGGTGGAAGTGGACAGAGACGTTAACTGGTATTTCTCCTTTGCTACCAATATTGAGGCAACCGAAATAGGCACAAAGATAATGCCTCAGGAGTCCACAAGACATATTTACGAGGAATTCTTAACGAAGGTTGACCCGTCTGTCAAGGTAAATGCAGTTAAGATAAATTCCTTCAACGATTATTACAATAAGTACTTTATTACCGACCACCACTGGAACCATCACGGCTCGGAGGAAGCATATCTGGGCATTGTCAGAATGCTTCGTGAAAATTATCCCGACATCGTTCCTCTGGAGGCAGAGCTCAACGAGTTTAAAGACGTTAAGTTCTTCGGTTCGCTCTCACGTGCCCATGCAAACTACAACGTATGGGATACCTTCGGTGTGTACTACAGAGCACTTCCTTCACACGACGTTGAGCGTGACGAGGCGATATCCTACGGCTCAAAGAGTTCGCAGTCCATAAATCTTCGCACCTATAAGAAGGGCGAGTTCAACACGGCTTCCGGCTATAATCACTATACGGAATTCTACCGTGTTGCCAAGGAGATAAAGTACCGTAACAACAAGACGGGCAGAAATCTGTTGATAATAGGCGATTCCTATTCGCTTCCTCTTCTCGAGGTAGTAGCGTCTCACTTTGATAAAACCTACGTTCGCTACGAGGACAGAAATAAGAACAATTTCCCCGATGAAATGTTTTACGACCAATTTATTGAAGAAAACAATATCACAGACGTTATCGTTATAGAGGAAATGGCAAAATGTATTATGGAGGGCTACGGCTCAGAGTACCCCAACGGATTTTTGAACATTTACCCCAACGAAGAGTATCTTGAACAAGAGTGGTAAGGAGGTAACTATATGGAATTTTCACAGCTTTATTTCACCTTTTGGTTTTTACCTCTGTTCTTTATATGTTACTACCTTTTCGGAAAGATAGCAGGACTCAGAGGAAAAAATATCACGCTTCTTATCTTTTCACTGTTTTTCTACGCCTGGGGCGAGCCTGCATACGTGCTTCTCATGGTATACTCCACAGTCCTTGACTACACCTGCGGACGAATGATAGAAAAGGGCGAGCTTGCAGGAAACACAAAGCAAAAAAAGCTATGGCTGGGTGTTTCGCTTGCGGGAAACCTTGGCTTGCTGGGAATATTCAAGTATCTGGATTTTGCAATTGAGACGATCAACCTTATTCCCAAAGTGGACTTGCCTCTTGCAAATATCATGCTGCCCATCGGTATATCCTTTTACACCTTCCAGACAATGTCATACTCCATTGACGTTTACTACGGCAGGGTAAAGGCACAGCACGATATACTCAACTTTGGCACATACGTAACCATGTTCCCACAGCTTATTGCCGGTCCCGTTGTCAGATATCGGACGGTGGAAGCCGAGCTGATGGGCAGACACGAGAACATCGACGGCTTTTCTCAGGGACTCAGACGCTTCATTGTGGGACTTTCAAAGAAGGTGCTTATTGCCAATACAATGGCAAAGGTTGCCGACGGACTGTTCAACCCCCTTGCCCCCAACACGTCGGCGGCTACCGAAATATCACAGCTGGGCGTTATCGGCTCCTGGGTGGTAATGCTGGCATATACTTTGCATATCTATTTTGACTTTTCCGGTTATTCCGATATGGCGATCGGTATGGGTAAGATGATGGGCTTCAAGTTCCTTGAAAACTTCAACTACCCCTACATATCAAAGAGCATCACTGAATTCTGGAGACGTTGGCACATCTCAATGTCTACCTTCTTCAGAGACTACGTGTATTTTCCGCTGGGCGGAAGCCGTTGCTCTACACTTAAATGGATAAGAAATATCGCAGTAGTATGGTTCCTCACGGGTCTTTGGCACGGTGCCGAATGGAATTTCGTCGTATGGGGTCTCTACTTTGCCGTAATACTCCTTGCAGAAAAATTCCTTCTTGGCAAGCTTCTTGAAAAGCTACCCGTTATAAACCGCATTTATTCTCTTTTCCTTATCGTATACGGCTGGGTAATCTTCCGCGCGGCAAACCTTGGACAGATAGGCGAGTTCTCAAAGGCTATGTTCGGCGCATACGGAATGATTGGCGACGGAAATAAAAACGTCTGGACGCTGATGTCTCAGGCGGAGGTTGGTACGGTTGCAATAGTTGCCTTCATCGTGGGCGTTATCGCATCCACTCCCATACTTGTAAAAATAAAGGAAAAGACAGTAGATTCGAAGGTAGCCAACGTGCTGGGCGATATAGCGCTTCTTGTGTTGTTGGCAATCTGTGTTGCCGAGCTTGCACTTGGCTCGTACAACCCCTTTATTTACTTCAAATTCTAAGGAGAAATTATGAAAAAGATACTATTGTTGGCAGTATTGTCGGCTTTACTTTCAATTGCCTGCCTTGCCTCCGATGAGATAATGATAGGCACTCCCATAGTTGACGGCGTGCTTGACCATATGTACCTGAAAAGCTATACGTTGACAGTTACGGGAGAAAACGATACCTTTCATACCAGTCGAGGCGGAAAGGCAGACGGCTCAAAGGGAGACAGCGCAACGGCTTACTATCTGTACGACGACAGCTATATCTATATCTGTATCGACGTTAAGGACGACGCGGTTTTTTCAAGAGGAAAGGCGTGGATAATTAAGAATATCGCCGCACTGTCCTGGGAAAACGATGGCGTTGAAGCGAGAGTGTACTATCCCGAATTGGGTGAAGCTGTACAGAGAAACCAGTACATTTTCCAGTGTGATGCCAAGGGCATTGCTACCACTGATTACGAGGATATGTGCGAAACCGACCACATAGCCGCAACAACTCTCAACAAAGAGGGCTATACCGTTGAGTTTGCAGTTCCCTTGGATTTCGAAAAGAAGGCAGGAGACGAGATAGGGCTTACCATTGAAATAGATGACCTTCACGAGATGGTGCAGGGCATTAACACAGGTATGGGATCTTACAATTTCAATGCCTACGGAAGCCAGCATCCATATGACAATATGGTAAAGCTTGGCACTGCGAAAGCCTCCAGTACCACCACGGTGTTCGACGATACCAAGAACCACGCGGCAAAGGATGATATCTCCTACGTGATTCAGGCAGATATTTTCAACGGAACAGGTGCGGGCTTTGAGCCTGATGCAACTATGACGAGGGCGATGTTTGCCACGGTGCTTGGCAGAATTTACCAGCGCAAAACAGGTGTTCTTACCAAGTATTCGGGTGCTGCCAAGTTTGTTGACGTGGATTATAATTCATGGTACGGCGAGTACGTTAACTGGGCGAGCGGTGCGGGGATTATCAACGGTGTTGGCGATTCAAAATTTGCTCCCGAAAGAGCTGTTACAAAACAGGAAATGGCTGTAATGCTCTATAGATTTACAAAGACCTTTTCCTCGGAGACCGCCATATCCTTTGCGGACGCCTCGGACGTTGCCGATTGGGCGAAAATATCGGTGTCCTACTGTGAAAAGAACGGCTTTATAAAGGCGGAAAAAGATAATAAATTTTACCCTAAAAAGCAGGCGACCAGAGCACAGGTTGCGTCTCTTGTAACGGCTTATATGCAGTCGGTAAAGGCAAGACTTTACGATTAAAAAACAATCAGCCTTTTCCCTTTTTTGGGGAAAGGCTGATTTAATGCAATTTCCCGGTAAATAAAAACAGTGAAGGACTCGATGTATGACACATCGAGTCCTTCTTGTATTAAGATAGATTACGAAGCCTTTTGAAACGTTAATCAAAGCTCGGTATAAAGCTTCTTCACTGCCTCCATTGTTTCATCCATAAGCGTGGGAGTGAAGTTGGAGCTGGAAGCCTCATAGCCGCCCTGCTCAAATGCTTTTTCGGAAGGGAGATATCCCTGTGTACCGTTTGTCAGACAGAGAGTAAGAGTGAATCTTCCCTTTGCCATTTGGCGTGCCTTATTGCCGTAAGCGGTGAAGGGCTCACCTGCAAAGCCTACAATAACAATATCACCGATGGCAACGGTTGTTATGGGCAGCTCGCGGAACAGCGGCTGCTTGCGAAGATGTCTTATTCTTCCAAGGTTACCGAAATCTGCCATAGAAGCCGTAGCGTCAAGCTCGCCTGCTTCAAATTTACGGAAGAATTCCATAGCCTCGTCATAACGGTCCATTCCCTCGCTCTTAGTCTTGTTGAAAATAGAGGTAACAGCCACGGAAAGCTTTCCGTCAGCATGATCTTCCGTCTTGTCCCATACTTCTTTTACCGCATTGGCAACGGTACGTCCCATAAACTGTGAGTATTCGTAACGCTCCATGCCCTTGTAAAATTCACCGCCGTTATTCTGTGCACCAATGAAGTCAATGTGGTTGGTGTCGCCCTGTACTCCTGTGAAGAAGATACAGTTAACGCCATCGATATCCTCTTCAACAAAACGTCTTGTAAAGCCGGGCCAGTCTGCCGAACAGCCTGTTCCTCCAATGACGTCGGGATGCGTTGAGAAGCAAACAAGGGCGATATCCTTTGCTTCTTTTCTTGCAAATCGGATAAGACGCATAGTGTTGTCAGGTTCCTCGCAGCTCTTTACTATGTGTCCCATTTGGTGAGGACGGGGGTTGGTTGCAACGCTTCCGTCATCGAGGAAGTAGCGGCGCACAAAGGAAATTTGCTCTGCAGTTTCCTTTTCTGCAGTGGACACCTCACAGTCCTTCATATCGGCAACAGCAAGCTGTGCCACGTCCGAGAATTTGCAGTAAAGCACCTCGGCATAAGCATCACTGATGTGATATCTGTCATCCTGATGCATAAGACGGAAGGAGGTGTGCTGATGTATAGCGTGTAAAACGATATTCTCTGCGGGGATATCAAGCTTTTTGGAGATTCTGTCTTGAATGTATCGGCAATCGCTGACAGCTATTCCTATAAGGTCGGCTGAAATGAGCACTACGGTATTGTCTCCGTCATTCAGTGCAATGGCATTGAGGTAGAGATTGTCCTTAATAGAATCAAGGGTACGTTTTTCATAGTATCCGTCAAGTGGCGTGCCGAAAGGCGGTGTAATATCTAATCTTGCAAATCCTGCTTTCATAATAAAACTCCTTATAATTTGATGTTTACACTGAAATTATACAACTTATAAACCCCTGTGGCAACGTATAATAGCAAACAATATTTGCAAAATCGATAAAATTAAATGAATTTAACAGAATTTTCAATAGAAAATCTTTCAAAATGACGGGGGTTGGGTTGGCAGTCCTTTGATGGATAGCCAATGGGGAGGAGGGAGTAGGGGTAGATGTTTTCAGGAAGGTTGAAGGCATCCTTTACCTTCTGAGCGTTAAACGCGCATACCCAACAGGAGCCTATGCCAAGAGACTGTGCCTCAAGCATCATATGACAGGTAATTATAGAGGTGTCAATTGGAGCGGCACACCAGCCGTCGTTGGTTCTGTGCCATGCAACGTCCATATCGGCACATATCATCAATACAGTGGGGGCGTTGTATGCACTGGGAGTCACCTGACGTATCTTTTCCAGCGCTTCCTTGCTTTGCAAAACAAAAACTCTTTGAGGCTGCTGATTCTTTGCCGTGGGCGCTATTCTGCCTGCCTCCAGTATCTTTTCAAGCAATTCGGCAGGTACTTGCTCGGGAGCAAAATCTCTTACCGAAAATCTGTTTTTCATAAGCTCAAGTATATCCATAATTCTTTCTCCTTTTTGTACAAAAATTAATATACCGGGAAATTGCATTTGGTCGATGCTATCCGCTTTTATTATAGCACACAATCGTTCAAAAGTAAACGGGACATAATTAAATATCTGCAAGAAAATTCACACAATGTACTTGTATAAAGTGAGAAAATGATATATAATATATAAAATATATGTGATAAACGTTGGAGACATTGTTATGATAGAACAGATAATACTACAGGCAAAGACGGCACTTGAGGAGCTTTTTCAGGTTGCAAGCCTTGAAAAAGGAGATATTATAGTTGTGGGCTGTTCCACAAGCGAGGTAATGGGCGAAAAGGTAGGCACCTTTTCAAGTCTGGACGTGGGAAAGGCTCTTGTTGCTACTCTGTATCCAATGGTAACTCAAAAGGGCTGTTACCTTGCGGCTCAGTGCTGTGAACACCTCAACCGTTCGGTAATAATCGAGCGTGCGGCAGCAAAGGAATGGGGACTTGAAAGAGTCAACGTAAAGCCACAGCTCCACGCAGGCGGTGCTTTTGCAATGTCACTCTGGGATACGCTTGAAGAGCCCTGCGCCGTGGAGAGAGTACAGGCGGCGGCAGGTATGGACATTGGCAGCGTGCTTATAGGAATGCAGCTCCGTCCCGTTGCAGTGCCTGTCAGAACAAGCGTTGATATGATAGGAAAGGCAAGACTTACAGTTGCAAGAACACGCCCCAAATTTGTCGGCGGTGAACGTGCACTGTACGTAGATGAACTAAGATAAATGAAAATATCCGTATTGGGATGCGGCAGATGGGGCAGCTTTATTGCCTGGTATCTGTCCTTGAAGGATGAAACTGTGCTTTGGGGTAGGGAAGGCTCGGAGAATATAGCCAGGCTCATTGATACCAGAACAAACGGCACGGTCACCTTTTCAAACAGGACTCAAATAACGACCGATCTTGCTAAGGCTCTTGAAAACGACACGGTAGTAATTTCAATTTCGGCACAGCAGCTTTCGGACTTTGCAAAGCGTTTGTCGGATATAGCTCCCGACGGCTCTCACAAGCGTTTCATACTTTGTATGAAGGGACTTGAGGAAAACAGTGGAAGAAGACTCAGCCGTGTTTTTGACAGCTCCTATACCAAGCCGCATTCTACGGCAGTGTGGGTAGGACCCGGACACGTTGAGGACTTCGTACAGGCGATTCCCAACTGTATGGTTATTGATTCAATGGACGAAGCGCTGAAAAAAGAGCTTGCCGAAGAGCTTTCCTCACCTCTCATACGCTTTTATATCGGTACCGACCTTATCGGAAGCGAGGTAGGTGCGGCAAGCAAAAACGTTGTGGGCATTGCCGCAGGTATGCTTGACGGACTTTCACTTTCCAGCCTTAAGGGTGCTCTCATGGCAAGGGGAGCGGGCGAAATATCCAGACTTATCGGGGCAATGGGCGGTGACAGGCTTTCGGCTTTCGGGCTTTGCCATCTGGGAGATTACGAGGCTACTGTGTTCTCAAAGCACTCTCACAACCGCGCATACGGAGAAGCCTACGTAAAGGGCGAGACCTTTGAAAAGCTTGCGGAGGGTGTCAGTACCTGCCGCGCTCTTATGCATCTCGGCAAAAAATACAACGTCGAGCTTCCCATATGCTCGGCAGTTTATAAAATACTTTTTGAAAAAGCAGACCCTCAAACAACACTTAATTCGCTGTTTTCACGTGACATTAAGGCAGAGTTCTGACAGAAAGGAAATATAATGAGCTTATTCACAAAAATGTTTGGTACACACAGCCAAAGAGAAGTAAAAAAGATTATGCCCATAGTGGAGAAAATAGAAGCGCTGGGAGATAAGTATTCCGCAATGAGCGATGCCGAGCTTCGTTCTCAGACCGAGGTGCTCAAGGGCAGACTTGCCAAGGGTGCTACCCTTGACGATATTCTTCCCGATGCCTTTGCAACCGTAAGAGAGGCATCCACAAGAGTGTTGGGCAAGCGTCATTACAGAGTACAGCTGATAGGCGGTATCGTTATACATCAGGGCAGAATTGCCGAAATGAGAACGGGTGAAGGTAAGACGCTTGTTGCTACCCTTCCTGCATATCTAAACGCACTTACGGGTGAAGGTGTGCACATTGTTACTGTAAACGATTATCTTGCAAAGCGTGACAGCGAATGGATGGGCAAGATATACAACTTCTTAGGACTTAAGGTGGGACTTATTATCCATGATCTTGAAAAGGACCAGAGACGCGAGGCGTACAGTGCCGATATCACCTACGGAACAAACAACGAATTCGGCTTTGACTATCTGAGAGACCACCTTGTAAGCTACAAGGAAGAAATGGTGCAGAGACCTCACAACTTTGCCATTGTGGACGAGGTTGACTCCATACTTATCGACGAGGCGCGTACGCCCCTTATTATTTCGGGACACGGCGAGAAATCCACCGAGCTTTACGACGTGGTAAACAGCTTTGTCAGAGGTCTCAAATCCTTCAAAATCAAGGAGTCCAACGACAAGGAGATAGACGAGGAGCTTGACACCAAATACGATTATATTATCGATGAAAAGGCGAGAAATGCCACTCTTACCTCCAGCGGTGTAAGGAAGGTAGAGGAGCGATTCAATATAGAAAACCTCGCGGATTTTGAAAATGCCGCTCTTTCCCACCACGTAAACCAGGCTATCAAGGCTTGGGGTACAATGAAGCGTGACGTTGACTACGTTGTAAAGGAGGATCAGGTTATAATCGTCGATTCCTTTACAGGCAGACTTATGCCCGGCAGACGTTATTCCGACGGTCTTCATCAGGCAATAGAGGCAAAGGAGGGCGTAAAGGTAGAGCGTGAATCTAAGACTCTTGCCACCATTACCTTCCAGAATTATTTCAGACTCTACAAAAAGCTTTCGGGTATGACGGGTACAGCTCTTACAGAGGAATCCGAATTCCGTGAGATATATTCCCTTGACGTTATAGAAATTCCCACAAACAAGCCGATGATACGTCAGGATGCCGAGGATAAGGTTTTCAAAAACGGCACGGCAAAGCTGGACGCAATCATTTCGCAGATAGAGGAATGTCACAAGAAGGGACAGCCTGTGCTTGTTGGTACTGTGTCCATTGACAAGTCCGAGGAGCTGTCAAAGCTTCTTTCGAGACGAGGTATCAAGCACAACGTCCTCAATGCCAAGCTTCACGAAAAGGAAGCCGAGATAGTTGCACAGGCAGGTAAGCTTGGAGCAGTTACCATTTCCACCAATATGGCAGGACGAGGCACCGATATTATGCTGGGCGGCAACCCCGAATACCTTGCAAAGAGCCAGCTCAGAAAGGAAGGCTTTGCCGAGGAGCTTATCGTACTTGCCGATGGCGTGACCGATACCGATGACGAGGAAATAATCGGAGTAAGACAAAGATATACTCAGCTTCTTGAACAGTACGAGGCTGAAATTGCACCCGAGGCAGAGCAGGTAAGACAGGCAGGCGGCTTGTACATTCTGGGTACGGAAAGACACGAGTCACGCCGAATAGATAACCAGCTCAGAGGACGTGCGGGCAGACAGGGTGATGCAGGTGCATCGGCATTCTATTTATCCCTTGACGACGACCTTATGAGACTTTTCGGAGGAGAAAGAATAGGAACGCTTGTTGACCGTATGGGACTTGAGGACGACCAGCCTCTTGACGCAAGACTCCTGTCAAACACTATAGAAAACGCGCAAAAGCGTCTTGAAGCACAGAACTTCTCCCGCCGCCGTAACGTTCTTATGTATGACAACGTTATGAGCGAGCAGAGAAACGTTATATACAACGAGCGTCAGGCTGTACTTGACGGCGTTGACCTTAAGGATAAGATACACTCGATGATGGAGTCTGTTATCAGCACAAAGGTTGCCGAGTGTATGGCAGGCGATATGCCTGAGGAATGGAATCTTGACGAGTTGAGAAGCGCCTTCTTCGGACTTCTTACCACCGATGAGGATTTCAGACAGACAGGAAACGAGCTTGATGCCCTCAACGTTAAAAAGGTGACGGCAATGCTCCTTGACCGTGCACGTAAGATCTATGAAGAGATCACCCAGCTTATCGGCGAGGAAAAAATGCGTGACCGTGAGCGTGCCGTGCTTTTGAGAAACGTTGACCTTAAGTGGATGGACCACATTGATGCAATGGACAGTCTCCAAAGTGCTGTGGGACTTCAGGCTTACGGACACAAGGACCCCTTCACAGAGTATAAGATAGTCGGCTCACAGATGTTTGACCAGATGGTATACGATATACGCTGTGATACGGTACGTCAGCTTCTTACACGTCCTCAGAAGCCCGAGGATTCACTTCGCAAGGCTGTTCTTAAAATAGTTTCGGCAAGTCATGGAGGAGATACCTCTCTCAAGAAGGCTCCTGTTAAAAAGAGTGCCGCCGAGAAGGTGGGACGAAACGATCCCTGCCCCTGCGGAAGCGGACTCAAATATAAGAAATGCTGCGGTAAAAACTCAGCTGAGGGTGAATGAAAGGAAGTATAAAATGCATTTTTCATTGATATTGGCAGGAATGATATTTCTGTTCTCACCCGATATCAGCCTGTTCGATCTGTTACCCGACGTTATCGGATGGTTCCTTGTGGTTTTGGGACTTAGCAGACTGTCGGATATCGAAATGAGGGCAGAGGATGCAAAGAGCCTTGCAAAGAGAATGCTTCTCTTTTCGGCAGTAAAGCTAGTGCTTTCCCTGTTTGCCTTCCGTTTCAATTCCTCCGACCTTCTGCTTGCGGCGTTCAGCTACGGAATAGTGGAGATGATTACGGTAATCCCCCTTGTAAACAATCTGTTTACAGGACTTGACTATACGGCAATGCGCGTGAATGCACCTCTTGATTCGGATAAGCTGGGCAATGCAAAATGGTATTTGTATATCTTCTTTGCCCTGAAGAACTTCCTTGCCGTGCTTCCTGCTACAGTATCGTTTTTTGACAGCAGACTGACCGGCGATTACTCGGCAGATACCTGGTTTGTGGACTTCGATGCCGCAATGCGTATGATTATGGTGTTTGCATTCTTCCTGTCGGCAGTAATGAGTATTGTAATGCTTTGCTTCTTCATTCCTTTTTGGGTGAGGATAGCCAAAAACCGCGACCTCAACACAAAAATGTGTGAGCACAGACGTGTTACTGTACTGGAGCTCCCCACAAGAATGATAAAGAAAAATACGTCCTTTGTATTTTCTCTCTTTGCTCCTGCCGTGGTTTTCTTCTTCGACTTTTATATTGACGGCGTAGAGGTGCTCCCTACCTTTGTGGGCTTTGGTGCAATTTTCGCCGCTGCCGTTTTCGTGCATAAGAAAATGGGACACTCCTGCCGAGCCTTGATTGCTTTATCGGCTCTTGGCACAGCCGTGTCGCTGTCGGCGTTTTTGTACCGACTCATACCCCTTGTGAAAAATAAATTCGTTATAGACTATAACTTTTCATCCAAGCCATATACTGTACCCGTGTCACTTTTGACCTCGGTTCTCATGGCGGTAACTCTGGTTTTACTGTACTCACTTGCAGGAAAATTCAATAAGAGCTACACCAAGTATAAGCTGGAGGACAGCTTAGTACTTTATATGATAGGCGGAGTAATACTTTCGGCATTCAGCTTCGTGCTTTATTCATATCCCGATTTCAATACCACCTTTGTTTTCCCCTCGCTTGTTTTTGGAATTCCTTTCTGCGCTTTGGGAGCGTATTATTTTGTAAAGCTGGGAAGACAGATAAAAAAAGACAATAAAGACTAAAGGAGACCAAAATTTTGTGCGGCTTTGTAGGAATGTTTAAAAATTCTTCTCTGTATGACGAGGAGAGGACTCTTGTAACAAATATGTCACGGGCAATAGCCCACCGAGGACCCGACGAGGACAAAGCACTTGTGTTTGATAATCTTGCCGTTGCCTTTCGCCGTCTGAGTATTATTGATCTTGAAAAGGGAAGTCAGCCCTTTGAGTACGGCGACAGATACGTGGGTATCTTCAACGGTGAAATATACAACTACCTTGAGCTTCGACGTGACCTTATTGATAAGGGCTATACTTTTTCTACCAATTCGGAAATAGAGGTAATGCTGACTCTGTTTTCCGTTGAAGGCGAAAGCTTTATCAATAAGCTTCGCGGAATGTTTGCTTTTTGCTTTTTTGATAAGGAAAAGAACACACTTACTCTTGGACGCGACCCCTTTGGAATAAAGCCGCTTTACTATATGCACAGAGAGGGAAGAGTGTATTTTTCTTCTGAATCAAAGGCATTTTATCTTGACCCGGCTCTTGATAAGAGTCTTATTGACAAGGTACAGCTTCAGCATTATTTTACCTATCAGTACGTTCCCGAGCCGTCAACACTTCACCCCGAAATAAAGATACTTCCTGCAGGACACTATATGGTCTGTGACTTTTCTGCACAGCAGGAGGTAAGATTTGAAAGATACTATACTCCCACCTTCCGTCCTGTGAAAGCAGACGACTTTGAAAAGAAGGCGGCACTGCTTCGTGAGACGGTTGAACGCTCGGTCAAGTACCATATGATAAGCGATGTAGACGTGGGAACCTTCCTTTCCGGAGGTATAGATTCTGCCGTAATTACTGCAACGGCGAGCAAGCTTAATCCCGGTATCAAGGCATTTACCGTCGCTTTCGGTGTAAAGGAATATTCCGAAATGGATGAAGCGTCGGGCATTGCCAAGCACCTTGACGTTGAACACATAAAGCTGGTTGGCGGACTTGAGGACTTCAAGCGTGCCTTTGATAAGGTAGTATATCACCTTGATTTTCCCATGGCTGATCCGTCTACCATGGCAATCTATCTTATTTGCGAGGAAGCCGCACGTCACCTTAAGGTCGTGCTTTCCGGCGAAGGCTCCGACGAGCTGTTCGGAGGCTACAGAATATACAACGAAACCCTTACTTCTTCAAAGATTTATTCACTTCCCGGTATTGTAAAGTCGCCTTTGAAATGGCTTTCAAGGGTTCTGCCCGACAACGTAAAGGGCAAACAGCTTCTCTACAGAGGCACTACGCCTCTCAGCCAGAGATACGTTGGCAATGCCTTTATCTTTGACGAAAAGAGCAAGTCATCGATTCTCAAAACCCGGGACCCGTCTGTTCATTTCACGGACGTTACACGTGATATTTATGCCGACGTTGAGGGGATGCCCGGTATTACGCAGATGCAGTACGTAGATATGAATACCTGGCTCAGAGGTGATATTCTCGTAAAGGGCGACCGTTTGAGTATGGCGCATTCACTTGAAGTAAGAGTTCCTTTTCTTGATAAAGAGGTGTTTGAGCTTGCTTCCACTCTTGCAACCGAGGAGAAGCTTTCTCACGGCACTACAAAGTATATTTTCCGTCACGCCTTCCGTGACCTTGTAAACGAGGAAACCGTAATGAGACCGAAGCTGGGTTATCCCGTACCCGTTCGTAAATGGCTTCAAAATGAGTTGTACGATTGGGCAAAGGATATCATTGTCAATTCGGGCGCTGAGGAGTATATCAACAAAAAAGAAGCCCTCAGGCTTCTTGATGCGCACAGAGACGGCAGTGAGGACAACTACCGTAAGCTGTGGGTTATATTAGTATTCCTTCGTTGGCATTCAATGTTTTTAAATTAGATTTGGGTGTAAACCGAAAATGAAATGAGGTTTTATTTTATGAGCGTGTTCTTTCCTATCTATACAGTGCGAACACAACACTCCCCAAAGCAATTTTTTAGGTAGAAAACCTTTGGTTTTCTTTGATTTATGAAAATTTCATTTTCTTCGCGTGTTGCTCGGACTGCTGTACATAAGTACAGCGACGCCTTCGCACTCCGCGATTTCCCCTCCAAATCTGCGCTCCTTAAATTAGATTTGGGAGTAAACCGAAAATGAAATGATAATAGACTATAATTGTTTTTCGGGCGTGCGGAGGCTCTTTGCTTGCTGAAAAGTATCTCTGAAGAAAAAGCCGGCGGAAGTTCTCCGCCGGCTAAAAAAATACCTGAGAAAAATGACGTTTTTGTTACTTAACCAGTGCCTTGCGTGTTTTTTCTACAGCGGCTTTGGTTATAACAAGCTCCTTGGCATCGGTGTTTGAGGGAAGAGTATACATATACTCAAGCATAATACCTTCCATAATTGAGCGCAGACCTCTTGCGCCGGTGTTGTTTTCGGCAGCCTTCTTGGCTATGGCTTCAAGAGCATCCTTTTTAAAGGAAAGCTTAATGTTGTCCATATCAAAAAGCTTCTGATACTGCTTTACAAGGCTGTTTTTCGGCTCGGTGAGTATTCTTACAAAAGCCTCTTCATCAAGGGGATCAAGAGTTACTATCATGGGAATTCTGCCTACTATTTCGGGAATGAGGCCGTATTTTACAAGGTCGTGAGCTTCAAGATTCTTGAGCACGTTAGCCTTCTTTTTGTCAGCCTTTGTCTGCACGTTTCCGCCAAAGCCCATTATCTGTTTTCCAGCACGTGTCTCGATTATTTCTTCGATTCCGTCAAAGGCACCGCCGCAAATGAAGAGAATATTGGAGGTGTCTATCTGTATAAATTCCTGATTGGGATGCTTTCTGCCGCCCTGAGGTGGTACGTTGGAAACAGTGCCCTCCAGGATTTTCAAAAGCGCCTGCTGAACGCCTTCACCCGATACGTCACGGGTAATCGAACGGTTTTCGCTTCTGCGTGAAATTTTATCTATTTCATCAATGTAAATAATACCCTTTTCGGCTCTCTCAATATCAAAGTCAGCCGCTTGTATCAAACGGAGAAGAATGTTTTCCACGTCCTCACCAACGTAACCTGCCTCGGTCAGCGTGGTAGCGTCTGCAATAGCGAAGGGAACCTTGAGAGTCTTGGCAAGCGTCTGAGCAAGATAAGTCTTACCTACACCCGTAGAGCCGAGAAGAAGCACGTTGCTCTTCTGGATTTCAACGCCGTCCTCGTCTTCCTTTTGAAGAATTCTCTTATAGTGGTTGTAAACAGCCACAGAAAGAGTTATCTTTGCGTCGTCTTGACCGATAACGTACTCGTCCAGAGTCTTTTTGATTTCCTGAGGCTTGGGAAGGGTATCCAGACTAAGCCCGTCCTCGTGAAATTCAGCTTCCTGTGACTCCGTGAATATCATAGAGCAAAACTGTGTACAGCTCTGACATATTTTTACACCGTCGGGACCCTGAACAAGAGGACCGACTACTTCTTCGGGATTTTTACAAAAGGAACAAACGTATTTATTTGTATTTTTTTCTGACATAATTACCTCGATAAATGGGGCTGTAAAATAATTTTACAGCCCCTTATTACTATCCAAAAAGTTAAATTCTTTTGTCAATTACCTTATCGATAAGTCCGTACTCTACAGCCTGAGCAGAGGTCATAAAGTTATCACGCTCTGTATCACGCTCAATTTCGGAGATATCCTTACCGGTAACCTCTGCGAGAATTCTGTTCATATTGTTTCTCACACGGAGTATGTGGTCGGCGTGTATTTTTATATCACTTGCCTGACCCTGCATACCGCCAAGAGGCTGGTGTATCATAATCTCACTGTAGGGAAGGGCAAATCTCTTACCCTTGGTGCCTGCTGCAAGAAGGAAAGCGCCCATACTTGCTGCCATGCCTATGCAGATGGTGGATACGTCACACTTGATAAAGTTCATTGTATCGTAAATCGCCATACCTGCGCTGATAGAGCCTCCGGGAGAGTTGATATAAAGGCTTATATCCTTATCGGGATCCTGAGCCTCAAGATAGAGGAGCTGAGCAACAACAAGAGTTGCCGTTGCATCGTTCACCTCGTCGGCAAGAAATATAATTCTGTCGTTGAGAAGTCTTGAGTAGATATCAAAGGAACGTTCTCCGCGGTTTGTCTGTTCTACGACCATTGGTACAAGTGGCATAAATTTTCCTCCTTTGGAATAACAGGGGTTTACTCGGCTTTATCTTCAGCCTTTTCTTCGGTCTTCTTGGTAGTTGTCTTCTTAGTTGTAGTCTTCTTAGCTGCAGGCTTCTTTTCTTCTTCGCCTTCAGCCTTTTCTTCGGTCTTCTTGGTAGTTGTCTTCTTGGTTGTAGTCTTCTTAGCTGCAGGCTTCTTTTCTTCCTCACCCTCAGCCTTTTCTGTTATCTTGGCATTTTCCTTTACAAGAGCTACAGCCTTGTTAACAGCGATATCGCGTGATACCATATCAGCTGAGATAGCAGAGCGAACCTTGTCTGCCTCTACCTTGTACATATCTGCAAGCTTTGTGTATTCTGCCTCGATCTCCTCTTCGGTAGCAGTAAGGTTTTCAAGCTCAACAATCTTTTCAAGAGCGAGCTGAAGCTTAACCTGGCTCTCAGCCTGAGGTCTGAACTGCTCCTTGAAGTTGTCCATGGTCATACCTGTATACTTCATGTACATATCCATGGAGATACCCTGAGACTGCATTCTGTATGAATAGTCCTCGATCATATGCTCAACTTCGTTTTCGTACATACACTCGGGGATATCTGCCTCAATTGCATCAACAAGAGCAAGCTTAAGCTGTGTCTCTACGTCGTTGTCAGCCATATCGGCATATCTCTTTTCTATATTTGCCTTAACGTCGGCAGTATATTCACTAAGAGTATCAAATTCCGAAACGTCCTTAGCAAATTCGTCGTCAAGCTCGGGAAGCTCCTTCACTTCAAGCTTGTGAAGCTTACAAGCGAATACTGCAGCCTTGCCCTTAAGCTCTTCTGCATGGTACTCTTCGGGGAAGGTAACGTTTACGTCAAATTCGTCGCCAACGTTGTGACCGATGATCTGGTCCTCAAAGCCGGGAATGAATGAACCTGAACCAAGCTCAAGCTTGTGTCCTTCATCCTTACCGCCGTCAAAGGGAACACCGTCAACGGTGCCAAGATAATCTATTGTAGCGAAGTCGCCCTTCTCTGCAGCTCTTTCAACCTCAACCATACGTGAAGCTCTTTCTCTGGCACGCATGATCTCAGCGTCAACGTCTGCATCTGTAACAGTCTTAATTGTCTTAGTAGCTTCAACGCCCTTGTAATTCTTCAAAGTAACCTCGGGCTTAACGAAGTATACTGCACTTACTTCAACACCCTCGTCGTTGATGTCGCCAACCTCGATTTCGGGACGGCTAACAACGTCAAGCTTCTGCTCCTCAACAGCCTTTGTAAGCTCATCGGGGAGAATGTCATTGAGAGCATCCTCGTAGAAAACGCCCTTGCCGTACATCTTTTCGATGATTCCTCTGGGAGCCTTGCCCTTTCTGAATCCGGGAACAGTAATCTTTGAAACATTCTTCTTGAATGCCTTGTCTACTGCTGCGTCAAAGTCAGCCTTAGCAATAACAAGCTCAAGCTTAACCTGATTCTTTTCAATAGTAGATACATTTTTTACGCTCATTTTTTCCTCCTGCTATATGTAAGCGTTTGTTACATATATTTATACATTATAATTCATACTATATTTTATACGAAATAAAGAATTTGTCAAGTATATAGTGCAAAAAACTTTTTGTTTAATGTCAATTTCTCCGAAAGTACCGTAGGGAAGCAATGCCCGTGGAGGCTTCTCCACTAATTTATTCGCACAGGAGTAAAATGTCTGAAGTCCGCAGAAATCAGCTCAAGCTCCACTCCGCCTGCACTTTTTATCAGCTGGCTTTCTCTCACCGAATGCAGATGCCCGTAGTAAAGACGCTTTATGTTGTGACGTACCAGCACCTCCAGAATGGGAGAGGTCTCGTCACCGGGCAAAAGAACGGGATAGTGAGAAAAGGCGACTATTTCACGCTGTGAGTCGTGATTTAGCTTTTCGGCTTCGGTAATCGAAAGCTCAAAGCGTATTGCTTCTCTTGCGATTATCTTCCTGTCCTCCTCTGAGGGTGAGGACTCACAGGACCACCCACGGGAGCCGCATATTACAATGTCCTCGGCAATAACTGCCGAATTGTGAAGAAACGATATCGTATCAAAGGAATGCTCGGCTACAAATTCACCAAGCTTCTTCATGCTCTGCCACCAGTAGTCATGGTTACCCTTCATTATTATTTTATTACCGTTAAGGGAATTTATGAAACGGAAATCCTCTACTGCATCCTCAATATTCATCGCCCAGGATATATCGCCCGGAACTATAACGGTGTCATTGGGCAGCACCATATAGTTCCAATACTCTTCCAGCTTTTCTGCGTGGTTTTCCCAGTTAGAGCCGAAGATGTCCATAGGCTTGTTTGTCGAAAATGACAGGTGCAGATCGGCAATTGTGAATACAGCCATAAATCTCCTTTCTTCAATATGTGGTGGAATTGCAAGGTCAACAACGTATATTACAGCTTCCTTTGGCAATAATATAACCATGAAGGGAGGTGTAACAATGGACAACTGCAAAACAAAGAACTGTACCTCAAAGCACAACGAAGGTATTACTTGTATGGTAAAGAATTGTGCTTATCACGACGGTGAATGCTATTGCGATGCAAAGGAGATCAGCGTAGGACCTTCACACGCAAATACCAGCGCCGATACAATATGCGCTACCTTTAAGCCCAAGGCTTAACTAAAATGCCAGTACCTCGTCAGCCATCTTGGTTTTTTCGATAGATTTATCGAATCTTATCCGCTTCTCGTGTAGTTTTACAAGGGGAAGCGGAATTTCTTTGCCCGAATATGCTTCAAGCTCTTCGGGAGCAAGAACCGCCTCAAGCTCACACTTCTTGCCAAGCGCCTCAATAACAGATGATGCAAACTTGTAAGGACTTGCTGTTGAAACCACAAGCACCTGCTCGCTGTTGCCTGCCTTGATATAGTCGTTTGCGCACTTCATGGCAACGGCTGTATGTGTGTCTATGAGATAATTGTACTTATCAAAGGTTGCCTTAATTGTAGCCGCTGTTTCCTCTTCGGTCGTAAAGCCTGCACCGAAGCCTGACTTTACAGCATCCTTCTGTGCATCGGTAAGAGTGTATTTACCTTGGTTTTTGAGTGCACTCATATACTCCGTTGTGCCCTCTTCGCCTGCAATAAGACTGAGGAGTCTTTCAACGTTGGAGGAAACAAGAATATCCATGGAAGGACTGATAGTGGTAAAGAACTCACGGTTCTTGTCATAAACACCGTTTTCGATAAAGTCTGTAAGTACGGAATTCTTGTTGGAGGCACAGAGAAGCTTCTTAATGGGCAGACCCATTGCACGTGCAAGGTGCGCGGCAAATATGTTACCGAAGTTACCTGTGGGAACTACCACGCTTATCTCATCGCCAAGAGCTATTCTCTTCTCCTTTACCATATCGCAGTATGCCGAGAAGTAGTATGCAACCTGAGGAACAAGTCTGCCCCAGTTGATTGAGTTGGCACTTGAAAGGAAGGTATTGTTGGCAAGAAGCTTTTGAGCTATTTCCTTGGATGCGAAAATTTCCTTTACGCCTGTCTGAGCATCGTCAAAGTTGCCCTTTATTGCAATAACTCTTACGTTGTTGCCCTCCTGTGATGCCATCTGGAGCTTCTGCATTGCACTGACTCCGTTCTCGGGGTAAAATACCATGATCCTGATTTTGTCAACGTCGCGATATCCCTCAAGAGCAGCCTTACCTGTGTCACCCGAGGTTGCTACAAGAATGAGCGCGTCATTCTTTTCACCGGTCATTTTGAGAGCCTCGGAAAGAAGCATAGGCATGATCTGAAGCGCCATATCCTTGAAAGCACAGGTGGGACCGTGCCACAGCTCAAGGACGTCAATGTTTTCGTTAAGCGAATAGATAGGTGCAGCACCGCCTATAAAACGTGTGTCGGAATATGCCTTGTCGCAAATTTCCTTAAGTGTTTCCTTGTTGTAGTCTGTAAGATAGAGAGACAGTACCTTGAAGGCACGGTCACTGTAGGACTCCTCAACCATTGACGAAATGAAATCAAGGTTGATTTTCGGAATTTCCACAGGCATATAAAGACCGCCGTCCTCGGCAAGTCCTCTCTTTATTGCTTCTGCCGAGGTCAGATATTTTTTTGAACCTCGTGTGCTTTTGTACATCAGATTTTCCATTGTTTTCTATTTCCTTTCTCTGCAAAGAATGCATCTTGTATATGATTTATTTCGGGTGTCTCTCGGTTGAGATACACCTCAATTACGTCGAACCTGTAGACGTCTGAATACTCTATAGGTCGGATAATGCGTTTTCTGTGAATTACATACTCTCGGGCACATTGGGTAAGACGTTGCCTCTTTGCCCTGTCCACTGCTTCGGCAGGAAGCTTGAAGTCCTCTGCCTTATCGCTTGTGGTGGTTTTTACCTCAACAAATACTACGTATTCGTTTATTGCGGCAATTATGTCTATCTCGTTTTTTCCGTGTGTCCAGTTTCTGTCAAGTATTAAGTACCCCTTACTCTCAAGATACTTTACAGCCAGCTCCTCGCCCCTGTCTCCCGCTTTTCGCTTGGCTGTACGTCGGTCGCTTTTTTTGAATAAGTCAAAGAGCTTCATTTGTAAGTATCTTCTTTAAAAAGCTTCGTCTGTGCTCGGGGCAGGGTCCGTATTTAATAACAGCCTCACGGTGTGCCTTTGTGGGATATCCTTTATGTACGGCAAATCCGTATTGCGGATACTTTTCTTCCATTTCAAGACAGTAACGGTCTCTTGTGACCTTTGCAAGAATGGATGCCGCCGAAATAGATGGCACAAGAGCATCACCCTTTATAACGGTGGTCAATGGCAGGTCGAAGCCTGTCGCCCTGTTTCCGTCTATCAGCAGATGCTCGGGACGTACCGACAGTCCCTCTTCTGCTCTTTTCATTGCGAGCATTGTAGCTCCCAGTATATTGTAGGTGTCTATTTCCTCGGGTGAGGCTTGGGCTATTGAATAAGCAATAGCCTTTTCTTTTATTATTTCAAAAAGCTTTTCACGTTTTTTTTCGGATATTTTTTTCGAGTCGTTAAGGCCCTCTATCTCGCATCCGTAGGGCAGAATAACTGCTGATGCAACAACAGGCCCCGCAAGAGGCCCTCGTCCCGCCTCGTCAATTCCTGCCGACAGAACAGTGTCTGAAAGCAAGGTGTCGTAATAGTTCCAGTCCATGATATTTTCCTTTATTCCAACGTTATTCTTCCGATAACTCCACGTCTGAATTCGTCAAGAAGCATAGTTGCACAACGGTCGAAATTGACCTCGCCGCCTTTGATGAGAATGCCTCTCTTTTTGCCTATCAGCTGGAATATATCGTAGCCGTCAAGGTCATTGATCTCATCGGGCTCCAAGCCGTATCTTTGGCAAAGCAGGTCGGGATAACGTTTTTTCAGCCTTGTGCACAGCACCATGGCTATTTCGTCCTTTTGCAGAACAGTATCCTTTATAGCACCTGTTATGGCAAGGTTTTCGCCTATAACTTTATCGTCAAACTTCGGCCAGAGAACACCCGGCATATCAAGAAGGTCCAGACCTATTCCGGTTTTCACCCACTGCTTGTTGAGAGTTACTCCGGGGCGGTTTTCTACGTTTGCCGCCTTTTTTCCGCACAGCTTATTTATAAGTGAAGATTTTCCAACGTTGGGAATTCCCAGTATCATTGCCTTCACCGTTCTGCCTGCCATTCCCTTATCGTTGTAGCGCTGTATCTTTTCGGCAAGCACCTTTTTTACTTCCTCTTCAAGCTCGGATATACCCTTTCCGCTTACGCAGTCTGTAATAATCAGAACGCGTCCCTTTTCAGCATAACGTCTTTTCCATTCTGCCGAAGCGTTTGGGTCGGCAAGGGAGGATTTGTTGAGAAGCGTTATTATGGGCTTTGGGTAGACCAGCTTTTCAAGGTCGGGATTTTTACTGCTTTTTGGTATTCGGGCATCAAGTAATTCAATTATTACGTCTACCTGTGACAAAGACTCGGAAATTATTCTTTTTGTCTTTGCCATATGCCCCGGGAACCACTGTATTACGTCCGATGGCATTACTTTATCACTCCAAAATCGGGAACAAGTCTTAAAAAGACCTTGCCCAAAATATATTTTTCTTCTACGGCACCCAGCATTCTGCTGTCAGATGAGCCGTTTCGGTTGTCTCCCATTACGAATACACAACCGTCCGGAACAGTATAAGGGTATTGCAGATTGCCTCTTACCATAGGGTTGTTGTTGCAATGGTATACGTACGGCTCGTCTATGGGTTCTCCGTCAACGTATACCGTCCACGTAAACGGGTCAATGTTCACCGTCTGTCCCTCGGTTGCTATAACACGCTTTATATAGGGTGTTCCGCCTGTATATCCCAAGGCTTCCAGATTGTGTGACACGTCAATAACCACAACGTCCCCCTGCTCGGGAGTATATCCAAGACTTGATATGATAAGCCTGTCTTTGTCGTGGAAGGTCTCTCGCATACTGTCGCCCGAAACGGTCACAAACTTAACTAAAAAAGTAAAAATAAGTATCACTGCACCAAGGGCAAAAAGGAAGGTTTCTACCCATTCGTAAAGCTCGGATACGGCTGAAAATTTTTTCTTGTTTTCCATTTTATTACTCCAATACTAATTCGTCTACTCCCGCAAGCTCTATAATGTCACTGTCGGTTCGGGAACGAAGCACCTTTCTTGCCTGACACTTATCGCAGGACAGCTCTATTGTGTCATACCCCACATCTATCATAAAGTCGCCCTTTTCACAGTCGCATTTTATCTTATTGGTGGCGTCAAGCTCTTTTATGATGTATAGCATCTGACTTGTAACTACCGCATCAGCGTATTCGTACTCGTCGTATTTTTCGTTGTTTGGATTGCAGTCTCGAATCCTTTCTTCATCTTCATCCTGTGAATCTTCCTCAAAGTTATGGAATATTCCAAAATCCTCTTCTTCAAGGTCGCGCTCGTCAAGAATCTCCATCAGCTTCTGAAGCTCCTTTGTGTTATCGTCAACCGCCTTTATTACCTTTGCCTTGTCTCCTATAAAGCAGGTATCAAGACCCGATGCCGAGCACTGCAACACAAAAATATCACTGTTGCGGAAGGTTGAGCCTGACACCTGGTAAGGATGGGAGGTGGGACAGGCAACGCAGGGTACGTTGAGTGATACTGTGTCGCGAGATTTTATATAATTAACGGTCATAACGGATTCACCGCAGCTGCAACGCAAATTCGTTTCACCGCCCGAAAGGGCAAAAAGGCTTATTTCTCCTATCATTGCAACGCCACAGGTGGGGCATCTGTATGCAACAGTAATTTTCTCTTTCATGTTATCTCCTTAAAGTTGTGTTATCTTACGGTGTGATTTTTGGGTGTAAACCGAAAATGAAAAGTTAATATGATTTATTACCATATCTCACGAGTCTTACGTCGTGCGAACACATCTCTTCGGTGGTATATCCTTTTTTGTTGTTGAAAACCTTCGGTTTTCTTCCTTTTTTTGAAAATTTCATTTTCTTCGCGGGTTGCTCGGACTGCCGTACTTTTAAGTACGCGACGCCTTGATTCCTTAAAAATTTCGTTCAATACTTTGTCAACTGCAAACAGGTCTTCGTCAACTTACCAAAGTAAGTTTTCCTC
>JAZSDT010000117.1:0-4023 GCA_045531285.1 Eubacteriales bacterium | reverse complement strand
AAGCAAAAAGTAAGCCAACCGCTTTAGCGGTAGCTTGAGTCCGCTTGCGGTTGGCAGATCTTTCGGAGGGCTTTCAGCCCTGCCAGTATTAGCGGCTTACAGCCGCAGAGCAAACTACCGGCTTAGCCGGTAGTCATGATTATATGCTAGGAAATTGCATTAAATTAACCTCGCCGTTTTACCTTGTTGGAGTATACTCAAAGGTTACGATAGGCGAGCATTGCCAGTGGAGGCTCTCCGCTTTTTTATACAATTAAAGCTTGTCAAATACTTTTACAATTTTCTTGTAGTGGATTCTGGCACTGGGATATTTTCCTGCATAGTATGATTCAAAGTTTTTGCTTCCCTTTGCCATAAGGTCGTGGAGCATCCATCCAAAGCCCTGCCAACCGTCATAGATATAACCGAAGTCGAATATACGGCTATCAATTATCAAGTCGAGTACCTGCTTTGATTCGCTGTCTCTCAAGTATCTTGTCTTGAGGGCAATTTCATAGAATGCAGGTACGACCGTCTTGTAGGATTCGGCAGAGAGCGCCTCTGTTACCACGCCTACAAACTCGGTGTCCTTACAGGTTTTTGGAACAGCAAGAACAGAATGTCCGCCATAGGTCATATTAGTGTAATTCTTTTGGTTTGAATCCCATTTCGGCATGGGCAGAATTCCGTAGTCATCTTCAAAATTGCGCATGCTTTCGCCTGTTACCGCATTGAGCGAGGATATATGGAATACGGTCTGACGTCCCAGAAACATATCGCTTACGTTTGAGCCAACACTCGGGTTGTCGTAGTTTACTTCAAAATATACGCCGCTTGTGTTGAAGCAATACTCGTATATTGCATCGATAATACCGTTGATCTTGTCGGTTTTTACAGATAAGGTGGGAACGCCCTCTTCGTTTTTTTCTACGGTAGGATTGTCAAACGCCCAAAGCCATTGATTTACGTTGCTGTGGTCTGCCTGTACGGCGCCGTAAAAATCACCTCGGCTCTTTTTGCCGTCACCGTCGGAGTCTACGTAAATGTCCTTAACTATGGAAAGGAAACGGTCAAAGGTCCAGTCTCCTGACAAAGCTATTTCGTAAAGGTTTCCCAAATCCCAGGATGACGCTAGCGCCTTGTTGAAGAAAAGGCAGTAGGTATAGCTGATTGCCGACATATTAAGGTCTGACACTGCAAGTATACATTTTCCGTCATAGGTGAGTGTATCGACGTTTGCCGATGCCCACCAGGGCTTTGAAAAGTCTATATGAGGAATATCGTACCAGTTCAGGTAAAGGTTTTTAAGCACTGTACCTGCAGTTGTCATTGTGTGGTTTATCAAGAGGTCGAATTCATCCGAGCCCGACATAACGGTTTTCGTCACCCAATCCGCTACCTCGTTAACTCCTGCCGTATACACAACCTCAATATTGAAGTTGAAGCGTTTTTCTACCTTTTCGTTACGGTTGAATACAGCATCGTAAATAAGGTTTCCTTTGTTTCGATCTTCTTCCTCAATATAAAACTCGCTGGGTACATTTGATACGACTCTCAAGGACTTACCTCCAAAGTCGAATTCTCCGAGTCCGTCTGAAATCTGTGCACGGTCTTCGGCTATTTCGTTTTGCTGCTCGGTATTTTCTGTGTCTGCGGGCTTTTCCTCCGTCTCATTGGAGCAGGCTGTAAAAAGCATCAGACATAACGTGAGTAGAATAAATAAAATTTTTTTCATAAGCTTTATTCCGTATACTCGGCAAATACGCCTTTTTTTCTGTCCTCGACGATGCTGTCGAGACTGTATTTTGATAAATTATCATTTGATGGTCGGAGCCACTTTCCGTTAGTGAAATCCGGAATATCAACGGGTGCTCCGCCTTTAGCGATTGACATTTCCGACAGGGGAGTTATTGACATCCACAACGCCGCATCGTACACGTCGATGGGAGGGGGAGTGCCGTATTTTGCGCTGTCTATAAAGGCGCGGCACACCAGCCAGTCCATACCGCCATGTCCGCCCTTTGCACCTTCGCTGTTGAATTCGTGCCACAAGGGATGGTCGTATTTTTCAAAGAATTCTTCTTCGTTGTTTTCTGTGTTTTCTGCCATTCCTTTGAGATAGAATACCTTTCTTGATTCACTGCACATTCCCTTGCTTCCCCTTATCTCAAAGTCTCTTGAATAAAAGGCTCTGGGGAGGGTCGTGTCCAGTGTCAGACGGATGGTTTCGCCGCCTGCGCAGGTGATTATGGTTGTTATAACGTCTCCTTGCTTAATTTCGCCTTCAAGCTTTGGATGGTCCTTAAGCCCTACGGCTCTTGACGAAAAGCTGGACAGCTTCAACGCTCTGTTGCCTTTGTTGAGATTGAGCACCTTTGATATAGGACCAAGGTCATGGGTTGGGTAGAAATCGCAGCTTCTGTTTTTGAGTGAGTCCATTCTGAAGTTGCTTTCCTTGGGTGCGCAGTTGAAGAAGAAATCCGAAAGGGAATGACAGTATCCCCCGTTACAGTGGGATATTTCTCCAAATAAGCCTTCCTTTACCATTCTCAATGCCATCATCTCACGTCTGCCGTAACAGCAGTTTTCCAGCATCATAAGGGGAGTGCCTGTTCTTTCCTGCACTTGGACAAGACGGTAACACTCGCCAAGGTCATATGCTCCGCACACCTCGATGGCAGTGTATTTTCCTGCCTCCATTGAGAAGCAAGCCTTTTCTATTCTGTCGTACCAGCTGTCCATAAATACTACTGCATCAACGCTTTTATGTAAAACGGCTTCCTTCCAATCGTACGTAATAAAGGGTGCCTTACCCTTTTTTTCTTTTATTGTCTCGGCGGCTTTGGTGCATTTTTCCGGGACGAGGTCGCAAATTACGGCAATTTCTACGTCCTTCATTTTCAAAAAGCATTCATTCAATACCGATATGCCTCTTGCACCAAGCCCAACGTATGCAAGCTTTATTTTCTTTTTCATAAAAACCTCCGGTTGACTTTTCTCTACAAAGGTATTATAATGTGTATATAATTATAAATCAATATAAAAAAATATACAAAAAGTGCACTTTTGGACAGTATCATGAAGAAAATAAATAAAATTTTTGAAATAAACGTTATCTATAGTGCTTTGGAGCACAATTTCTCCGAGGGCTATACCTTTGTGGGAGAAAGCCACGACTTTTGGGAGTTGGCTGTTGTACTCAGCGGTACGGCGGAGGTTACCTGCGACGATTCGGTATACTCCCTTGTTAACGGCGATATAATATTCTATCCTCCGCTGTGTTTTCACAATATCAACCGAGTGGGCAAAAACGGTGCTAAAATATTGAATATATCCTTTTCGGCAGACGGTATTATTCCGGATAAAATCAAAAAATGTATTTTCTCTTTATCGGACAGTGAGATTCGAAAGTTTGAGCACACCTTTCATTTGATGAGGCATTTTTTTACTACGGATGATTCGAATTATTCGGGGCAATTGGCATCAAACAGATTATCTGCGTTGATTCTGGAGCTTAGCACCGAACGTTCTTCGGAGGAAAGGATGCTTTTCTCGGAAACGGTATCATCCTACAGGGAGGTCGTTTCGTTTATGCGCGAGAGGATTTGCGACAATCTTTCTCTCAGCGACGTAGCGGCACAAAAGCATATAAGTGTCAGCTATATCAAGCATTTGTTTTCCAGATATGCGGGTTTGTCGCCGAAAAGCTTTTACCACCAATTGAGGCTCAATACGGCAAAGAGCTTCTTGAAAAGCGACGTTCCCATATTGGATATTGCCGCAAAAATGAATTTTTCATCTTCAAATTATTTTTCAAGATGGTTTAAAAAAGAGACCGGATTAACCCCTTCTCAATACAAAAAAGGCGGCTAGCAGCCGCTGGCAAATCTCGCCTATCTTTACGCTGGTTCTACTTGAGCAAATCAAAACGGCGAGGCTGATTTAATGGAGTTTTTCACTATACAAAAAAGGCGGCTAGCAGCCGCTGGCAAATCTCGCCTATCTTTACGCTGGTTCTACTTGAGCAAATCAAAACGGCGAGGC
>JAZSDT010000151.1:0-21151 GCA_045531285.1 Eubacteriales bacterium | reverse complement strand
TTTTGCAAGAGTATAATACCTTGTCTCCATATAACTCACTCCTTAATTACAAGTATATCACAAAGAAAAGTAAAGTCAATAGAATAAAAAAATATGAGCCGATTTTAGGCTGATATTTTTTAAAACATCTTCTTTTTACTTGTAAGATACAGTCCACATAAAGAGGCCCAGTATTAAGAAAATTATTCCAAATGCTATGCCTACCGCGTCAGAGCTGAGCATAAGTCCAAGACCTGCAAAGGGCAATAAATTCACACCGTTTACAAGCAATGCCATTGCTCCACCATTGTTTCTAACTTCTCTCAAAAATCTTTTCATAATTTATCACTCCTTTTCTTTGATTAAAGTATACCAAAGTATGTGTCCTATAAAAAGGACAGTAAAAGGTGTGATAAAGTTTTATTAAAAAAATCTGTTTATATACGGTTATTTATATTCGCCAAGAAATTCTTTGTTGACTTCAAACAGCTCGTCACACATCATTCGTATTTCTTCAAGACTTAATACAGCAGAGCTCAACGGATCGAGTGATACTGCTTGATATACCTTCTCTTTTGACTTTTCTTGCCAAGCATCAACTACAAGGTTTTCAATACCTGCAGTTTGCGCAACCATTATAGCCGCAGCGTCAGGAAGTTTTCCTTTAAACTTTCTTTCGTAACCACCCTTAGATGCTACAACAGGTATCTCAACACAAGCATCAAACGGCAAGTTCTCGATACTTCCGTTATTTATTACGTTTGCGTTAAACGGAAATGGCGTTCCATCGCCGATTCGTGCATTGAGGATATTTGCAGCATATTCTCCTGAAAGCGTTTTTGAAAGAGGCTTGTCCAAAAACTCCTTTACTTTATTATCAAATCTATTTGGATCAGACCTTAACTCCAACGAATATGCATATTCACCGGGGTTCCAATTTGCCCCCACAGGAGAGCAAAACTTTCTGATAAGGTCAGGACGCTTTCTGAACCACGGAGTATACTCGGAATTATGTCCACTCGATTCAGTGACGTAATAACCAAACGTTTTGAATATCTCGTTACGCACTTTTTCTTTGTTATAGTATTCACTGTCTTTTATTTTTTCGCGAAGGATCGGATAGAGGTCTTTTCCGTTTTCTTCTAGCTCAATAAAAAACGCCATATGATTTATTCCGGCACAAGTGTACGTAACATTGCTATAATCAGCTCCTGCCCATTCAGCAAGCATTTTTGACGTTCCCTGAACACTGTGACACAGACCGGTTACGTCTGCATTCGTATAGGTTTGCATAGCTTTACAAAGCATACTCATGGGATTTGTGTAGTTAAGTACTACAGCATTGGGACAAATTCTCTCAACGTCGTGACAAATATCCATAAGCAAAGGAATATTCCTAAGAGCTCGGAATATCCCGGAGACACTTCTGGTATCTCCTACGTTAATATCAACGCCATACTTTTTAGGTATAAGAATTTCATGCTTCCAAACGTCCACATCTCCGTTAAAAACAGTTATAATGACACCGTTTGCATCTTTTAGCGCTTCTTCTCTGCTGAGTGTTTGAGTGATTTTTATATTGGAGTTTCTGTCACGCTTTATTCTCTCTACACATTCAGTTACCTTTTGTAAATGATAATTATTTATGTCCATAAGACATATTTCTGCATCGTTAAAAGCAGAATAAAGCGTCATATCAGCAACAACAGCGGTTGTAAAAGAAATACTGCCTGCACCAATAAACGTAATTTTCATAACGAATCTCCTTTATATGTTTATAAGAATTCCTGCTATTGTTACAATAACAATTCCAACAACGTTGTTGGCGGTAATTTTTTCTTTGTACACAACAACGTCGGTTAAAAAAGTAAGCGGCATTGAAATAACGTATGAAAGTGGATAAAATACGGCTGACGACAAATATGAAGAAGACTGAGTTGCAAAATACTCTGTAAGATACAGCATCACAATTGCAATAAAAATGTAAAACGATATTCTGGACGTAAATTTAGGTGTTGTGCACTCCTTACTCTTAGGTACAAACAAAAACACAACAAGCAAAGTAATTAGAACAAACACAAACGTATACAGTTGAAAGGTTTCAACCTCACTGTCGGAAAAATTCGTAAACAGTTTTTTGTTAAAACGCACCCTGTGTTTGCTAATCCGCACAAAGCCAGCAAAACAAAACTTCGTGCCGTGAACTTAGACTTACTTTTATTGTTTGAAAGAAGGTACATAGCTACAAAAAGCAAAGCCGATCCAATCCATTGCATAAATGATACTGTTTCGCCGCTGAATATCAACGGAGAAATTATAAGAGGCAATACAACGCCTCCTGCCATGCAGAATACCTCCACAGTGCACAGCGATACAGTGTTTGCGCACAGTATCCACGTACAAAGATTGACACCGGTTGAAACACCGGCAAAAATTGAAATTATCAGTCCGGCAGAATCTATTTCAATAACGCCTGCCACCAAGCATACAATCAAGCTTACTGCCACGCAACCAAGTGATCGTATAATATTTATTATGACGCTGTTGCGTAAGCCGCGGGATATAGAACCGCAATTCTTTACAGCCACCATCTTAATAATTACAGCAATTTTTGACAGTAACAAAAATATGTATCCCTTATTCCCTCCGATTACATAAATTATTGAAACAATTATAAACCATATTTGCCGTAAATACAATAGACAAATTAATACAAAAATATAATTTTTTGAAACTATTGATTTTTTATGATTATGTGCTATCATAAATGTATGAACATAATAGATTTTTACAAAACAGACTACAAAGTTGAATACTTGAGCATACTTCGTCAATACTGGAAAGATGACAAAAAATGGAGCTGTATCGGTGCGCCAAAGACTGAGCATATGTTTTTATATCTAGACAGATGTTCGGCGTTATACACAACAAAAGAAGGAGAAATCATAGAAGCTCACTCCGGTGACACCATCTACGTTCCGCACGGTAGCGAGTACTCGGTAGAGTTTTTTAATTTTAACAGTGAATACTCTTCAACAGTAAATCTGAAATTTCAACTATTCGATTGCAAAGGAACTCAAATTAAAAGCAAAAGTAAAATTATACGTTTTTGTTCTCCGGAAGTAAGACTTTTTGTAAAAGAATTGGAGCAACTGGAACTTTCAAGGCAAAAAGTAATTACTAAATACAACGTCAATATCTATAATATTTTCAATTGCATGGGAGATGAAAGTGTTAAAGAAAAAACTCGAAGCGATGGCTTTAATCTGATAAATGACGGAATAGAGTATCTTCATCTACACTATAACGAAAACGTTAGTGTTTCCTACCTTGCTAAAATTTGCAACATAAGCGAAGTATACTTCAGAAAGCTTTTTAAAAAGCATATGGGGACGTCACCGTCGGAATATAAACAAGAGTTAAAACTGGAACACGCACGTCGTTATATCGAATACAGCGACAGCTCTGTGTCCGAAATTGCCGAACTAACAGGTTTTACAGACGTTTCATATTTTATTAAGCTATTTAAAAACCACTATAGCATCACGCCGTTGGCATATAAAAAGCGGCTAGCAGCCGCCTACAATGCTCGCCTATCGCAACCTTTAAATACAACCCCACAGCGTAAAACAGCGGGATTGGTTTAATGCGAGTTCGTAACATATAAAAAAGCGGTCAGCAACCGCCGGCAAAGCTCGCCTATCCAAAGCTTTGCATACGTTCAAAAAAGGTGAAACGCGAGGGCGTAATAATCGAGAAATTTCCTATAGCCGAAAGGACATCCTCGTCAGATATCCTTTAGTCGTATATTTGTGAAATTTCTTTAAGCAGTTTTTTCTGATCTTCGACCACCGACTCGGGTGCTATGATTTTTGCCCTGTTTCCAAATCCCATTACCCAAGAAAAAAACTGAGGACTGACAGCTACTTTTACAGTGCATCTGAAATGCTCGTTGTCACTTTTGGTTATCGGGACGTTTACACCGAATCTGTCAAAAACAACGCCTACAAGTCCATTATCAAATTCAACGGTAACAGCAGTTTCCTCTCCGCCAAACATTGAGAATACAGATTTTGTGTACACGGACAAATCAAACTGTCCGGGAAGCTCAGCTCTGGGTTCTTCTGTAATATCAATGCTGTCCATTTTATCAACACGGTAATGCGCGAAAGATTGATATTTTTCTTTATACGTAATCAGATAGTAGTTTTCATCATCCCATGTCAAAGATACAGGTGATTCGCAATATGAGTTTCCTTCCTTGCGGTATACTTTTTGCTTATTAAGATTTATATCATAATATTTGAAAGTGATTTTTTTGTCAGCCGCAATTGCGTCATGAATTCTATCAACGTTATAATATATTTGCTCATTGAGTGTTTTTACTCTGTTAGTAACAAAGACCTGACGTTCAAGCTTACCTGCATTATGCCTGCTGGTAAGCTTTTCTATTTTGGCAATAAGCTCGGTACTTTTCTTGTGAGTAATAAACTTTGACGACTGTACCGAGTCAACAAGCAGCTTTAACTCAGGCAGTTCAAAATCCCGACTTGCAACAAAATATCCATACGTTTTATTCTTAACAGAACAAATATCCAGTCCGTACAGCTTAAGACATTCAATGTCATCATATATGCTCTTACGCTCTGCCGTTACTCCGCGTGCCGCCAGCGCATCTATCATATCCTGAACTGTGTACAGATGATCTTCGTCTGTATTTTCTAAAAGTATTTGCATAAGATAAATGAGCTTTAATTTTTGTTGCGACGATTTCATATCACACCTCTAACTTTTTCTGTAGCGATAAATTCCTATAGCTGAAGACACAATTGCGATCGCTTCGTTTATCATCCCGCCATATGACCTTACAAAGAAATTATACAAGAGTATCATGGAACAAGTCAGTAAAACACTTTTTCTCAAAAACTGTGTATCTGATGACGAAAGACAAACTGTGTTAATCATAAGTGCTACTATAATAAGAAGCGATACAGGCCCCTGCCATGACATAGCCCCAAGGACCGCCAAAACAAGAGCGAGCAGATACGGGTAAAACGAATAAGAAAAAATTTTAACGTTTTTAAAATAGTATATGAGGTTTCTTATCACACAAACAATGTTTAACAAAAATCCAGATGCAGCTCCTATCAAAAGATAGTGGATTATAAATCCGGTTGTGCTTACAGTTTGCAAAACCAAGAGCTTTTTTGAATTTTTAGCCTGATAAGAAATAAAAGTCAAAATAACCGAAACAATACCTATTAACTGTCCTATAACATATGACATTTTTAGAACCTCGCGAAATACAAGATAAATTTTACCGCCACTCATTATATCATTTATTGTTTTTAATGTCAACAAAAAGCAACAATAAGTGTGCAATAACGGTATGTAATAACCATAATATATTTTCTAAAACAATGAATTCCGAGAGCTTCTCGGAATTCATTGTTTATGTATTTCGACTTACAAGTCGGTGATAGCTGCTAACGTAAAGGAAAAATAGAGAGTGCAGTATAAAAGTACCTATCCACGAAAGAGGAAGAGAAACAACAAGCGACTCAAATGTGCCAATAGCTTTAAAGGCAGTCATTACCCACACGATTCTGATACCGCAAACACCGATGATAGAAACAATCATGCTTATCATTGAATATCCAAGTCCACGCAGAGCACCGCTCATAACCTCCATCATTCCACAAAGACCGTAAGTGGTCCCTACCATCGTCAGCTTCTTTACTCCCATAATTATAGCCTCATGATCTCCCGGAGCATAAATACTGATAAGCTTTTCTGCAAATAAAATGGTAATTAATGCCTCGATCGCCCACACAACCAGAACGTAAAATAAGCAAACACCAACTATTTTCTTTATTCGTTTATAATTTCCGGCTCCCATATTCTGACTAACGAAAGCAACTGCAGACTGATAAAAAGTATTAAGTGCGACATACAAAAAGTTTCCAATGTTTCCTGACGCCGAATTACCAGCTATGGTAGCATCACCAAAGCTGTTGACTCCGGACTGTATAATAACGTTTGCTATAGAAAACGTCATTGCCTGTATCGCAGAAGGTATTCCTATTTTTACGATATTAATAAACTCTTCCTTGTAGACCTTTAATTTTGCAAATATAAGCTTAGTTGCATCTGTACTTCGTAAAAGAAAGAATATAACAGAGCAGGCATTAAACACTTGCGAAATAACAGTAGCAAGAGCAACTCCATCTGCTTTCATACCAAACACTATTACGAATACAAGATTAAGAGCAACATTTATAATACCTGATATCATCACTATATACAGCGGCTTTTTCGTGTCTCCTTTAGAGCGCAAAATCGCTGCACCGAAATTGTAAATCAAAACCGGTATTTTTCCGCAAAAGGTTATTTGCATATATAGCTTAGCTTGGGGTAAGACGTTTTCGGGCACATCGATCATGCAAAGAAGAGGTTCAGCAAAAATAATACCGATTGCCGAAACAAACGCTCCGAATATAACACTGAGTGAAATGGCGGTGTGAACTATTCTGTGTACGGCAACATCATCCTTAGCGCCAAGCGCACGTCCTATGGTTACGCTGACTCCAACTGACATACCTAAAACCAGATTAATTATCATTGAGGATATCGGACCTGACGTTCCAACGCCCGCCAAAGCTTCTCGTCCTGCATATCTTCCAACTACTGCCACGTCGGCTGCATTATAAAATTGTTGCAAAATACCCGTAAGCATAAAAGGTAACGCGAACCTGAATATGTTTAGAAAAAGTGAACCATTACACATATCAATTTTTTTAGCTGTTGTACTCAAAATCATCACCCCTGCTTGTATATAATATAATAAAAGCAGATACGTGTAAATGGAAGAAACAGAACTATATGGATATTTCAGAACTATATTTATAAAAAGTATTGAATTAATTTATATACTATGATAGAATATGTCTAGAAAACTACTGGAGCCAAATATGTTTGATAATATAGAAAATTTACAACTAGTTACTTCATCAGTTGGGGTAGCAAGAAAAAGTGAAAAAGTATCGAATAAAAAAAGGCACTCATTTGTGTTCAGATTAAGTGGACATAAGCTATATGATTTTGGAGAAAAAACACTTGCTATGAAGCCGGGTGATATGATATTTTTGCCACAAGGCTGCTCATACCGTCACGAAACTATCACGGAAGAAGACTGCAATTATATGAGCATCAGCTTTAACGCCGACATAGCAAATCCAACTCCTATGCTATGGTCTCTTGAAAATTTCACCGAAGCGGATTATTTATGCAATCATTTTGCTGACTTATGGAACCTTGGCACCCAGTCAGAAAGATATAAGTGTTATGCTTTGTTTTATTCATTACTTTCGTACGTGTCGGGAATTGAAACACTAAAGTATGCCGACAGAAGAAAATTTGAATGCATCGAGCCATCTGTTATCTATCTAAAATCACATATTTTCGACACAGATCTGAAGGCCGACGACCTTCATAAACTTTGCGGAATTTCCGACACGTATTTCAGAAAAATTTTTACTTCAAAATACGGAACAACACCACAAAAGTATATCATTAACAAAAGATTATCATATGCAAAAAATATAATTGATAGCGGTGACTTTGAAAACATTGCCGAAGTCGCACTTTCTGTAGGCTACAACGATTCTCTGTACTTCAGCAAAGCTTTTAAAAAGAAATACGGTTTTCCGCCGTCAAAGATAAACAAAGAGGTATAAGCTTTTCTTATACCTCTTTGTCTTTATAAATTACGCCAATCTGTTTTCTTATAAAATCCATTAGTTTCAGCGCAATCAACGTTTTCAATTGCCCTAGCGAGTTTGTTAGCAATATTTCCGGGACCTACAATCCCCCACCTGACTTTTTTCACAAATTACCTCCGAAGACAATCGAAGATAACAAAATCAAATCTAGTCGATTACAACACCCTTTTGCAGCATTATGTTTGCGTAAAGAGCAGTTTCGCCGGTAGCAATAACAGCATACGCTTTTTTAGCAACTTCGTAAAACTCAAAGCGTTCAACCTCTTGAAAAGCATCAGCGCCTCTTTGATCGTTTTTTGCAACTATTTCCTTGTATGTGTCCCAAATGGGAGTTTTAACGTCTTCACCAGGGGTTACCTGCATAAGAGAAACAGGTTTTTTAACGTGGTTATCAAGTGGAAATAACTTTAAAATTGCATCAAGGAGTTCAGGAACTCCGTGACCGTCAGCACGAATAACTATTGCATTCTTTCCTACCGATTCAGCAGGAAAGTTACCGTCAGCAATAACTATAGTATCGCTGTGTCCCATCTCGCAAAGTACTTTTAAAAGCTCGGGTGAAATAATTGAGGGTATTCCTTTAAGCATATTTTTTCTCCTTTTATAGTAATTATTTTGTTTAACACGTCAATGCGCTCTTTGAATATACACATTCACCGTTCACAAAAGTATATTCAACGTCATAATTTTCGCCGAGTACAACCAGATCTGCAAGCTTCCCTGTTTTTATACTGCCTGTTTCGTTATCGATTTTAAGAGATTTTGCAGGTACAAATGATGCCATTTTTGATACATCTTCAATGAAAACACCGCTTCTGAGCAAGTTTTTCACACCGTCATAAAGAGTTTTTGCACTACCTGCAATAGTGCCGTTTGCAAGTCTGACAACTCCGTCCTTGACGTACCTCATAACACCGTCGACTTCAAATTCCGTAACGTCAAGTCCTGCTGCATGACCCGAATCACTTATCATAGCAATTTTATCGGCAGACTTAAGCTTATAAATCATTCGAATGGTAGCAGGATGAAGATGAACGTAATCGCATATCATCTCACAAGTAACGTCATCAGAAGTCAGAGCCGCTGCAAGAACACCGGGATCACGGTGATTGATAGGACGTGCCGCATTGAAGGTATGAGTCATACGAGTCGCACCGGCTTGTATTGCCATCATTGCTGTATCATAATCAGCATCGGTATGCCCCATTGAAACCACTATTCCGCTGTCTGCGGCAAATTTAATGATGTTCATGGCATTTTCTACTTCAGGGGCAATAGTTAGTATCTTTAGAGTATTTCCACTTGCTTCAATCATTTCTATAAGCTTTTCGACATCGGGAGAAATGATATTCTTCTCTGTCATTGCTCCCTTGTATTTATGCGAAATAAAAGGACCTTCGGCATGAATTCCTGCGATTTTAGCGCCTCTGCAAAACTTGGCAGATTCGCTTGTAACTCTTAACTGTCGAAGTAAATCGTCGTATTCAGACGAAGCTGTAGTTACAGCCAGAGCAGTGACTCCCTGGGTAGCTTCAAACTCTGTCACAGAATTCAAGTTCACATCACTGTCACTGATACGCACACCACAAGCTCCGTGAATATGTGTGTCTATAAAGCCGGGCAGCAAATATTTTCCTTTTATATCAATTGTATTTGCGTCACTAAGGGAACATCCAATTTCAGATATTTTTCCATTTTCTACTCTAACGTCGGCTTCGATCAATTCGAAATTTTCATTTACTATTTTACCGTTTGCAAGTACCATCTTTATCTCCTGTTTTTTTGGGGGTTGATATCGTAGCGTATCATCGAAATTGCAATTGAGATCATAGAAAGAACATCTCCTATACAAGAACCGTAAGCACCGCTTACAAAATTATAGACGAGCCAAAACGGAGACCCTAGGAATGAAACCTGTCTTATCCTTTTTTCGTTGTCCATCCAAAAAGCACCCGTATGAAGAAGAACTCCTAAAATCGGGAGTAAGCTAAAGATATCTTCGTATAAAAATAATCCCATTACAATTATAAAAACGTTAACAAAAATAATCGTAATTTTAAAATGCTTTTTAACAAAAGACGAATCCTTTTTCTTAGCCAACAAAGATGAAACGATACCGGCTATATCCAGTACGGCACCTTCAAAAGCTCCCAAAAGTATATATTGAATTATGTAAAGTAACCTGGAAGTTGTATTTATTATAATTATACTGCTTCTGTTCTTTTGAAGATAACCTACAAAATACAAAGTTACCGCCAACAAGCCAACAAAAAAAGCAACAGTTTTCATTTTTTCTCCAATAACGTTAATTTATATTACTTACATTATATCATAAGTTTCGCGTTTGTCAATTAAGTCAGAAAAAATGAAACTGCTTTATAAATTAAATTCTGAAGCATTAAAATCCTGTGTGCTCTATGAACACACAGGATTTTAATTGTAAAACTATTAATATCCAACCTTTTCCCAGCACTCGAAAGGAGCAGCGATTTCTTCGCTTACGTAAACCTGAGTCTTCATTGTCTGAAGCATTGAACTGGGGATAAGAGGGGTAACAGGTCCGTGAAGAACAAGGCGCGAAGTCATTCTCTGCCAAGAGGAGAAAGTGTTATTGGTAAGAAGTGCATGAACCTCAATTCTTTCTCTGGCATTCTTAACGTCAACAGGACCGATTGTAGCAGCCTTAGGAGGTACACTTGCGATATAACCTGATTGTCCGAAAACGCCGTGAAGTGAATTCTGAGCAACAGTAAGGGGATGGAGTGTAACAATGCGTGCTTCCATATTAAGCCATTCGTCAATGTCGTCTGTAATAAACTCATCAACAGGGTCAATAAATGCCATATGACCTGTCCATCCGGGTGAAGATGAGCAAATGTCAGCACCGCCCTCACCTATTTCTGTGATAAGCTTTGAATAATGACCAATATTGGCGTTTGTAGGATAGTGCACGTTCTCAAGAGGCATTCTGAGCTTGGGATCGATCTGATAAACAAAATACTTGAGCATTGAATGTGCAAATCCTGATTCGTATGTCTCGGGAGCTATATTTCCACTTTCGTCTGCCCATTCGTCCATAGCAAATATATGGAGCTTTGAACAGTCAACCTGGAAATAGTTAATAAGCTGTGCAAGAGGAATATACGTTTCGGGCTCGGGATTACCAAGAATCATTGTATATTTCTTACCTGCCTCAGATGCAGCCTTGATTCTCGAGAACAGTGTAGCAATAAGTACAGGGTGAGGATTCATCATTACCTTGATATTAAAATCAGGATTGGGATGCTTCTCAAGATCCTTTCCGCTTATCTTACGAAGTCTCTCACAAACCTCACGGTCCTTGAAAGGAACGTAATCAGCACATTTAAAATCAAATTTTGTTGGGGGGTCAAAAATGATATCTTTCATCTTTTTTCTCCTTTTATTTAAAATTTTAATATTTTTCCATTAAGAATAGTTGTATGTACCTTCATTGTATAATCAACAAGTACGATGTCGGCACGTTTGCCTACAGCAATCTCTCCCCTGTCGTAAAAACCTGTAACACATGCAGGGTTATAAGATGCATATTTAAAAACGTCTACAAGAGATGCGCCTGTATGCTTTATCATATTACGGCAAGCAATATCCAAAGTCATCTTAGAGCCGGCAATCTCTCCTGTGTGGTCAAAGTTGATATCATCTACGTCATCATATCCTTCAGGGATAGGACCGTCGCATGCATACGCATCCGAAATAAGAATAATTCTGTCATCGCCCTTTATACGTCTTACAAGACGAAGCATATAAGGATCTACATGTATGCCTCTGCTGTCACAAATAAGCTCAGCATAAATTTCACGGTTATAATTAACAGCCTCGTCAACACACACTCCGCGGCACTCGGGATACATAGGACGGTCACCCGTTGCATTAGTATGATGAGTTCCGATTTTTAAACCGTAAGGAATAAGTGCTTCAATTTGTTGAGGCGAAGCTTCACTGTGAGCTACAGAGAAAACAGCATTTGGATTTGCCTTTTTAACGTCCAGTACAAACTGTAAGATATTTTCTCGCTCCGGGGCAAGAGCCCATACGCGCGCTACGTCAGAAGCAGCCTCAATAACAGGCATATATTTATTGCTGTCAACAGGTCCCTTCCATGGATTATTTTCCTTATCACATCCAAATTTTGGATTAAGATAAGGTCCTTCCATATACAGACCTGCAATGTTAGCACAGTCAGGGTCTTTCATTGCTTCTTTGAGAATACCGATAGTCCTTACGTACTCTTCAGTATTCATACTAAAATACAACGCAGGTAACAAAGTTGTGGTACCGTGGGACAGGTGATGCTGAGATGCTGTCTTTGGGGCATCCTGAAAGAACACCTTTCCGTCGGAATGGGTATGTATATCAACAAATCCAGGTCCTGCATAAAGGCCGTTTCCATCGATCACTTCTGCATTCTGGGGAATTGACATTTTACGTCTTTCTCCAAAATCGGTTATTTTACCGTTTTCGATAAACAACAAAGCATCTGGGATAAAGTGGTCGCGCATTACCAGAGTAACGTTTTTTATAACTGTCATTTTTGAGCTCCTATCTCGGAAAGAAGGTTCTTGCCTTCTTGGATTATCAGCTCGGCTACTCCCGCCTTGAAGCTAGAGCTTCTAGCTTCATAACCTCCCTCAGCATACGCATCATACATCGGGAAGTATCCTTGAGAACCGTTAGTGAGGCATACAGGAAGTATAAGCTCGAATCCGTCTGTTTCTTTAATTCCCTTTCCTATTTGCATAAAGGGCTCACCAGGTATACCGCAAAATGCAACAGGACCGATTACAAGACCTGTGAGAGGCATCTCGAAGGAATCAGGACCGTTTTCAAGTCTTACCATTCTCTGAGCCTCAGCTACTACAGTAGTAAGCATCATACCCTTAAACGGTATTTCTTCGTCCTTTCCCGCCAAATGCAAATCGTTAATAACACGAGCCTTTTCAATTTCCTCAGGTGTAGCACGGTTAGACGGAACAGCAATATCCTTTACAGCAAATTTTAGGCAATCAACATCTACGTACTTAACCTTATCAAAAGCTTGAAGCACACCGCCTGTTACAACACGAGAGATGTACTGTGCGTGAGGATAACCTCTTGAAACGTCATCAAAATCCATAAACATTCCGTTGAGGTCTCCTTCTTTTGGAAACACATTAACATGATTGAGGTCACCTTGTGCACCATTTAGGAAAAGACATTTCGTATTATCAAGAATCTTTTCTACGTTTCTTCTGAGAAGACCGGGCCAATCGGCTGAAATCTTACAACCTCCAACAACATCCGGATGATTACCGAAATTTGCGATAATAACAGTTTCAGCGCCTTCGCGGTCAAAACGTATTACGCTAACACGTTCATCAATCTCTCCTATCGGTGCAACGATGTCAGGATTGTTTACACCCGGATTAGTTCTGATCGAGCCGTCCTTCATACGAAAACGGCGAACAAACGCTACTCTTGGTGCGTTACCGATTCCCCAACCCATTTTTGCAGGCTTGAGATCAGCAATAGCAAATACTGCAGCGTCTACAAAACGTGTAGCTACAAACTCTATGTAATCAAGCTCAATTTTTTCGGTAGCATCAGGTCTCATACAAGGTGCTGTATGAGAGTGGGTTGCCGAAAGAAAAATACCATCAATCGATACGCCGGTTGCCTCCGAAACACGCTCTCTGAATTTTGTAGCGATCTGCATTCTTACGCCGCAATGGTCTATAGACATAATCAGTGCCCTTTTACCGTTAAAGTCAAACGCAATCGCATTTATTTCAACATCATCAAGGATAGCTTCGGCACGGCGCTCTTTAAAATATCCGGCAATTTCTATTCCCATAGGAGGATTAATATTAACTCTCGAAAAGCCAACTTTTAATGTATTCATATCCATACTCCCAATTAACCGTTATAACATTCCTCGTCGCAAATAATAACAACGTTGGGGTGTGTCTTAAGGAATGTTGCGGGATTTGACGTAGTAATTGTATCGTCAAGAAGTTTTTGAACAGCCTCGTGCTTATTTTTTCCGTTAGCAAGAAGTACAATCATCTTAGACTTAAGAATAGAAACCATACCCATGGTAATAGCCTGAGTGGGAACTTCGTCAATGCTGTTAAAGAGTCGTGAATTTGCTTCAATGGTATCTTGTGTGAGCATTGTTCTGTGTGTACCTGCAATGAGATTGGCATCGGGTTCGTTAAAGCCAATGTGTCCGTTTCTGCCAATACCGAGAATCTGAAGGTCAATGCCTCCTGCCGCGTCTATTGCAGCATCATAATCCTTGCCTTCCTGCACAGGATCGGCAGCTTGACCGTTAGGTACTCTTGTATTGCTCTTATCGATGTTTACGTGATCAAAAAGTTGCTCATTCATAAAATATCTGTAGCTCTGATTGTTGTCAGGATCGATGGGATAATACTCGTCAAGATTGAACGATCTGACCTTTGAAAAGTCTATGTCTCCGGATTTGTTCATAGCAATGAGTCTCTTATACATTCCTATGGGAGTTGTTCCGGTAGCAAGTCCAAGTATCGAATCAGGCTTAATGGTAAGCTGAGCTGCCACCATCTTTGCTGCTTCATCTGACATTTTTTCGTAATCTTTACAAATAATAATTCTCATAATAAATTCTCCATTCTATAGTACTGTTGTTATTATCTCATTTTTTTATTTTTTTGTCAACAAGAAATCGATAATATTATTTGCTTTATCGATAAACATATGCTTGTATTTAATCTTATTTTAGATAATCTTTGATTATTTGAAATTCGTTGGTTAAAATTGTATCCATTCCCATATCAAGAAATTCTTTGGCTTCTTTGGGGTCATCCGACCAAAATACGTTGCATTTCAAACCGCTTTCGTGAGCTCTGTCAACAAGCGCCTTATCAAAATACGGCTTAAAAAACTGAACCTTTTTACATCCGCACTCGATAGCTTTATCGACAATATTTGTAGACGGGTCTCTGTTTTCTCCCATACACCGCGAAATGTCGGGAGCAAACTCTTGTAGCTTCATATGAAGCTTCTTGCTAACCGTCATAAAATAAACATATTTGCGGCAATCATAACGGTCAATGGTATCGATCAGCTTTTTAATTTCTTCATCAGAATAAATATCCTCCGGGTTACCGTGAGCTTCTTCCTGTGTCTTTATGTGAATATTCATAATTACGTGACATGAGAATTTTTTTAGTATTTCATCAAGAGTTACAATACTAAGCCCTTTAAACTTTTCTGAAAATTTCAAGCCAAAATCCAAAGCCCTTAATTCATCCAATGTGTGCTCCCATATAAGACCGCTTCCGTTAGATACTCTATCAAGACTTTTATCGTGAACCGATACCCATTCTCCGTCCTTAGTTGTCCATAGGTCGAACTCGATTTCGTCTGCACCGAGTGCAACAGCTGCGCCGAAAGAAGGCATTGTATTTTCGGGTGCAACTGCAGGGAATCCTCTGTGAGCACAAATACGTGGATATGGTGCAAGAGAGTCATCCTTAACTATGGCAGAGCCTGCAGGCCTGTACTGCCAAGGCTTACGTCCGAATTCTATATACTCATAGTGAGCTGCATCGGGATTTCCAAATCCGGCAGGCTTATAGTATTTATTTTTAGGATCAAATTCCACAAAGGACATACCAAACTTGCCCTTCATATTTTCCAACACCTTGCCCTCAGGAGAAACTACCATACTTGCACCGCATATAGTGGAATTTTCATCAAAGCTCACAGATGAACGAATTACATATGCGTTTGTGTTGTACGCCAAAAAGCGACACATTGTTTCGATAGCGTCGTGGCTGTCACTCCTTTGTAGAGAGCAACCTATTATCATATCTACGTTTTGACGTGCAATGTTTGGGAAAGCCTCATAAAAATAAAAATCATAACAGGTCAGGAAAGCAAATCTGTATCCGTCAAGCTCTAAAACGTAAGGCTCAGAATACTCAAAGGTGTAATTTGAATCCAAGTTAAGCGCATAAAGCTCCAAAGGAGGCAGATGCTTCTTGAAGTATTTTCCCACCAAAGTTCCCTGTCTGTCATACACATAAGTTGTATTGCGGTAATTATCATTAATGGGATAAAGAGCGTTGACAAAAACCAGAGCATTGCATCTTTGAGCTGTTTTTTTGCATCTGTCAAGTAATACGTCTATATACTTATTGTGGTAGAACAACGTTTCCTCGAGCGTAGATGTAGAGCAAGGTACGTCACTGTATTCCGGCAACACTATCAAATCAACGCTTTCATCGCATTCATCAAGAAGTTTTAATTTGTACTCAAAATATTCGTCAGAAAACGAAGTGTCCCTTGAATACGGCGGCTGAATAATACATGCTTTCATAAATTTCTCCTTTACTTTACTGTATTCTGTTTACGGTATGCTGAAGGCGTCATGCCTATTTTAGTACGGAACATTCGTGAGAAATTACTTTCATCGCCAAATCCGCAAATATCAATTATTTCTTTTATGGGCATAGAAGTTGTGGCGAGAAGTTTTTTTGCTGCTGTAAGCCTGCAAGCTGTAAGATAGTCTATGGGAGAATAACCTGTAACAGACTTAAATATGTGTGCAAGATGTGACATGCTTATATGGTATTCCGAAGCAAGTGCCGAAAGAGAAAAATCTTCACTGTAATTACATTCAAAACGTCCTTGTATTTTTTCAACAACAGAAGTATTGATTTTGACGTCTCTTGTAAAAATCTCCGGTGAAATTCGATAAAGCGAAATAAGAAACGTGTTGAACAGCAGGTCTAGTTGCTCGTCAACGAGAGGCGCTTTTTGAGTGTATTCATTTCGCATTTTGCAAAGAATTTCTTCAAATATTTGTGATTTATCACCTGTATCGATAATGTGCTTGAATCCCTTTACTCTATTTACAAGAACGGAGGACAATAGGTAGTTTTCATTTCCCGTCGGTGAGGGCTCAGGAGAAACAAGCAGCATATACCGACTGTACTCGGGAGTCAATACTCTGACAGAATGCTCTTCGAAGCGACTGAGTATAAGTATAGACCCTTCGCCCAGAGTCTCTTCCCTTCCGTCAAGTGTTACAGCTATTTTACCGGCTGTAATAAAAAGTATCTGATGGTAATCGTGATTATGTGACGTAAGACTCACTCTACCGGTTGAATACTTGACCGATTTTACACGCATAATTTCACCTCCAAGCATTTACACTATATCACAAACAAAACAAAAAAGCAAGATTTACATATTAATTTGCAGTTTATTTATAACACTTGCGCAGATTTGTGTTGTACAATATAAGCGTAAAGAACGGAGGATTATAAATGATACGAAAAGTTTTTACAAAAAAAGAGGAATTTGATAAACAAAACATAGAGTTGAAAACTCAACTGCCTTATTCTGACAGCGTAAGTATACTTGGTGAAAAAACATCAATAAAAAACAAAACGATCCATAACCGACTTGTATGTCAAGCAATGGAGGGCTGTGACGGAAAAGCCGGTGGAGAGCCGGATGAACTTACTATAAGACGATATATGAGACTCGCTGAAGGCGGAGCCGGAATTATATGGTTTGAAGCAACTGCATGTCAAGAAGACGGAAGAGCAAATCCAAGACAGCTCTGGATGACAAAACAAAATATCGACTCCTTCAAAAAAATTGTGGATGATATTAAAGAAAGGGCCATCAAGACAAACGGATATGCTCCTCTTGTAATTATGCAGGATACACATTCCGGCAGATACAGCAAGCCTCACGGTTATCCTGAGCCTTTAATAGCGTACAATAATCCTGTATTCGAAAAGGATAAACCTATTGACAAAAGCAGAATAGTGACAGACAGCGACATCGATACAATAAAAGAAAATCTAATTAACGGAGCCGCTCTCGCAGAAAAAGCGGGGTTTGACGGAGTTGACATAAAATGCTGTCACAGGTACTTAAATTCCGAGCTTTTATCCGCATATACCAGAGATGGCAAATACGGAGGAAGCCTGGAAAACAGAACGCGTCTTTTAAGAGAGAGTATAAACGGGGCTATATCTGTATGCGGCAAGGAGTTTATCGTTTCTTCTAGACTTAACGTATACGACGGATTTGAATACCCTTACGGCTTTGGTGTAAGAGAGGGATCTTTGGAATTTGACCCCACCGAAGCAATATGGCTTATTAAAGAGCTTTCAAAATCAGGAGTTGAGCTTCTTAACGTTACAATGGGAAATCCATACGTAAACCCACACGTAAACCGACCGTTTGCATCAGGTGGATACACTCCTGAAGAAGAACCTCTTGAAGGTGTTGCCAGGATGCTCAACGGTATTTCAAAGATAAAAAAAGCTGTTCCTGAAATTAAACTTATTTCATCAGGACTATCGTACCTCGGAACCGTTGCACCGAACGTATGCGCTGCTTTTGTGGAAAACGGTGGTTTTGATTATTGTGGATTCGGCAGAATGATTTTTGCATATCCTGATTTTGCAAAAGATATTCTTACAAACAGCAAACTTGATGAAAAGAAAATATGTATTTGCTGCTCAAAATGTACCGAAGTAATGAGAGCAGGATCAACGCCCGGATGCGTAATAAGAGACAAAGAGATTTATGCAGAACTATACAAAAAATTCTGCACTAAGAAAGGATAAAAAATGAAAGTAGCATTAGTAACAGGTGTAGCAGGCGGAATAGGCTACGCAACAGCAAAAAAACTTCTTGAAAACAACACCGCAGTAATTGGAATGGACGTGGCATCGGAAATGCCTAAGACACTCGAAGGCGACTTTACATACTTTCAAGGCGATTTAAGTTCAAACGATAGCAGAGAAAAATTTGTAGAGCTCGCAATTGAAAAGTATGGTAAGATAGATATTCTCGTTAACGTAGCCGGGGTTGCACCAAAAGTCAGAAACGACATTTTGGAAATGACGGAAGAAAGCTATGATTTTGTAATGAACATTAACACCAAAGGTACACTTTTTCTTACACAGCTTGTAGCAAACAAGATGAAGAACAACGATGGAGATAATAAAGGCGCGATCGTTAATATTTCCTCGATGTCGGGTTACACAAGCAGCGTTTCAAGAGGTGAATACTGCATTTCAAAGGCAGGAGTTACAATGATAACCACCCTGTTCGCAGACAGACTTGCAGAATACGGCATTACAGTAAATGAAATAAGACCCGGTATTATAGCAACCGGTATGACAGAAAAAGTAAAAGCAAAATATGATGCGCTCATTGACGGTGGATTGCTCCCTATAAAACGTTGGGGCAAACCCGAGGACATTGCGGATGCAGTTTGGGTGCTTTGCAGTGGAGCTCTGCCCTACGTTACAGGTCAATCGGTTGACGTAGACGGCGGTTTTCACATCAGGAGATTATAATGGAAAGATACTTTGATGCGATAGTAATAGGAACAGGTGCAGCCGGATACAATGCTGCACTTAGAATTAAAGAAATCGGCAAAAAAACAGTTGCCATAATTACCGAAGGAAAAAACTGCGGGACATCCAGAAATACAGGTAGTGACAAACAAACGTACTACAAGCTTGGGCTTGGCGGTGATGCTCCCGACAGTGTGCGTAAAATGGCTCTAACTCTTTTTGACGGAGGAAGCGTGGACGGAGATAATGCACTTTGTGAAGCATCACTTTCAGCACGTTCATTTCTTGCTCTTGCAGAAGCGGGAGTTCCCTTTCCGCATAACAGATACGGCGAATACGTAGGATATAAAACCGACCACGACCCAATGGCAAGAGCTACAAGTGCCGGACCTCTTACGTCAAAATTTATGACCGAAGCTTTGGAAAAAAAGGTTGCAAATGCTAACATTCCCATTTTTGATAATTTACTGGCAATAGAGATTTTAAAAGAAGAGCAAGGTGTATGCGGCGTACTTTGTATAAACACAGTAACAGGTGATTTAATTTCTTTTGCCTGCCCACATCTTGTTATGGCTACAGGTGGACCTGCCGGGATATATGCTGACAGCGTTTTTCCGGAATGTCATCATGGTTCAACAGGTCTGGCAATAGATGCAAATGCTAAGCTTCAAAATATGACGGAGTGGCAATACGGACTTGCTTCAATTGCTCCACGATGGAACGTATCCGGAACTTATATGCAAGTACTGCCAAGATTTGTATCAATTGACAAAGACGGTACCGAGCACGAATTTCTCAGCGACTACTTTGATGACAAATATGAAGCAATGTCGGCTGTTTTTCTGAAAGGTTACCAATGGCCTTTTGATTCGCGTAAAATCCTTGGCTCTTCCATAGTGGATTTACTTGTGTGGAGAGAGTGCGTCATCAGGCACCGCCGAGTATTCCTTGACTTCACCAAGAATCCGTTTGGTCTTGTAGAAATTGATTTCAAAAAGCTCTCTAGCGAAGCTTATAATTATCTTAACGGTGCAATGGCTTTGTTTGGCACACCTATCGAAAGACTTGAAAAAATGAATTCTCCAGCTATAGACTTATATATGAGCAGGGGTGTTGACATCACAAAAGAATATCTCGAAATAGCTCTTTGCGCACAGCACAACAACGGTGGTATTGCGGTAGATATGTGGTGGCAAAGCAGCGTTCCCGGTCTTTTTGCCGTAGGAGAATGCGCTGGAACACACGGAGTAGCACGTCCCGGAGGCAGTGCTCTTAACGCGGGACAAGTCGGTTCACTGAGAGCGGCTCTATATATCTCTGAATCATCAAGAAAAGTAAGCAAAAACTTTGATCTTATTTCAGACAACGCAATTTGTAATCACAAAAAAATATGTAAAAAAGCGATTGGAAAGCCTTCTGCTGTTGAAGCGCTATTAAAGGCAAGACGATTAATGTCAGATTGTGCCGCTGCAATAAGAGACACGGCAAAAATGAAGGATTTACTTTCCACATTGATGGATTACAGTAATTTTGGCGTATCTGATAAAAAAGAGTTATATTATTTTTATCTTTTAAAAGATACGTTAACAGTTCAAAAATCAGTATTGTCTGCAATGATTGATTTTTCCGAGAACGTCAATTGCTCAAGAGGCTCTACTGTTTACGCAGATACTAACGGAGAAAAGATAACAGGGTTTGACGAAATCAGATATAAAGCTTTTAAAGACAAAGCTAAATTCGGAGAAGTTCAAGAAATTTTGTCAATCGATGGAAATGTAAACGTTTATTGGCGTCCTGTGAGACAAATCCCTGAGGAAAACGATGTTTTTGAAAACATATGGCGCAGCTACAGAGAAAATAAAAATATATATTGACAAATAAGGGCACACATCAGTGCCCTTATTTGTCAAAGAAACGAGATTTGACGCAGACCTGGTCTGCTCTCTCCTCATGGATAGCCACCGGACACAAAGCTAAAAACAGTCCACCGGACTGTTT
>JAZSDT010000133.1:0-13563 GCA_045531285.1 Eubacteriales bacterium | reverse complement strand
TGTGATGAAAGTATTATAAAATACCTTGGTATCACCCTTCTTCCTCAGGCAGGCGTAGCTCTCGGTATGGCTATAAAGGCAGAGGCTCTTGGAGAGGCAGGCGCTGTTGTTGCCAACATAACTCTCTTCTCAGTTCTTATTTACGAGCTTATCGGTCCCTATCTTACAAAGGTATCTCTTATGAAGGCAGGAGAAATTCAGCCCGAGGGTAAGGTCAGCGCAAGAGGCGAAAAGGTGCATAAGTAAGCTAAAACACAAAGTGGAGAGTCTCCGCCGTCAATGCTCATCTACTTCAACCTTTGAGTGTACTTTTACAATGCGAAACGGCGAGGCGAATAATCAAGAATTTTTATATATGTAAAAAAGCTGTTAAAAACTCATTTAGAGTTTTTAACAGCTTTTTGTTATATATTCAGATTGCAGGCATCTGAAACGCCCTTAACTCTGCCAAGTACAGTGTTATCGGTTTTTCTGTCACGCAGCTGTTCAATGGGATTGGGTGCGGTTTCGAATCGGTAGTCCATGCCGTGCTGTGCGATATAGTCTTCTATTATCATATGACTTTCAACGCTGTTCAGGTCATGGTTTATAATATCTTGATAACGGAAGAAGTTTCCGTTTTGAGGAAGAGTGTTTACGCATTGATAGTTTTCCATATTCGTTGTCATCTGCACAGAGTTTTCAAGCACGTTTCTGACGTAGGGAATATTTGACTCCAAACGTAAAACGTCGGGGAAGGTGCCGTTTGAACCGATAACCGCCTCGGGCTCCTTCTTCTCAATGTGACGGAGCAGGTCTGAGGCAACGTGGAGATGCGTTACCTCCTGTTCAAAGAGCATTTCCCAAATCTGCTTAAGGTTCTGGTCCGTTTCCGTACAGTAAGCCGAGTAGTAGAGATAGGCTTCGGTGTATTGGTGCATTACGAGGTTTTCAAGCCAAGTTGCACAGGGGTCCATAAGACTTCCGTAATGGGTAACGTGGTCCTCCTCAACCATACCGATCTCCTGATACAGAAAACGTCCGCGCTCGTTAGGGTATGCTGTGCACACGTTCATATAGTAGTTCATCGTCTGCTGTTCAGCCGCCGTAATAATGCCAACGTGTAGCTTGGTTATGGGGGAGGCAGTGTTATTGTTTATGGAATAGCGTATTGTGTCAAGGGGATGTCTGTAATGGGATATCGTTGGGCGTGCAGGCATGATTTCGGTGTATCCACCCACCAACCTTTCTGCCTTTACTCCCGTTTCCATATCAAGAAAATCAGAATATCTGTAAAGGTGGTCAAAGTCCTCAAGCAATGCGAAGTCCAGAGCCTTTTTTACGTATGGGTCGGGCTCTTTTTTTGCAAGGTGTGCCGTAAGGTCTACTGCTACCTGCTCGTAGCCGATGGTGTGTTCGAGGATGGTTTCGTCCGAGGGCTTAAGGAGTCCCACAAGCTTTTGCTGTTGCTGTTCGCTTCGTCTGATAAAGGCAAGGACTCTTCTCAGGTCGTTGTTGTTACAGTTTCGCGAAAACTGATGTGTAAACCAATTTGCTTCAAATTCAGTGCCGTTCATCAAAATAACGCGGCATCTGGTGTATGGGTCTGCCCATTTGTCGTAGCTCATGGGACGTATCTTTTCCCAGTCCATCATGATCTTCTCAAGTGTCTTCGGTGTTAAATCAAGAGGATTCATAGCATTTCCTTTCGTGTTTATATTTTTTCTCCTGTATTAGTATACGCAGAAGGTTAAAAATGTTGTAACACTACTTGAAAAAAGTTATGCCGTGTGATATAATACACCAAGAGAATAAACACGGTATGTAAATTCAAAGCAAGGAAATCACGGTGAAAATCCGTAGCAACAGCCATTGCCGTTACAGTCGGAAGGCTTGCCTTACCGTGACGTAAAAGACTCTTTGGGCAAATGAAGGAGTGCTGTGCTAAGGTGTATTGCGCTCTTTTTGAAGGAGCGCTTTTATTTTATTCTTTTAAAAAATTTTTTAAAAGAAAGGATACCGAAATGAAAAGACTATTTAAGGTATCGGCATTACTCTTAACTCTTGTAATGCTCATCACACTTACTGCCTGTACAAAACAGGCGGACACAGTTGTCTCGGCATGGGACACGGCGCTGTATACCGAGGACGTTACCTTGGGTGAGGGTGCAAAAACCGTACAGGTAGAAGTAGAGGCAGAGGATAAGAGTATCACGCTTACCGTCCTTACGGATGCCGAAACGCTGGGAGATGCACTTGTAGCACACTCTCTTATTGCGGGAGAACCCAGTGAGTTTGGAATGTACGTCAAGGAAGTCAACGGAATGACAGCCGATTATGACGTTGACGGCTATTACTGGTCTGTTTGTAAAAACGGAGAGTATCTTATGACAGGTGTAGATACAACCGTTATTGCCGACGGAGAGCATTATGAACTCGTCAGAACAAAGTAAAAAAAGACACTTAAGCGTAAAAGAAACAGTACTGTTTGCAATGCTTGGCACAGTAATGTTTGTTTCAAAAATACTTTTGGAGCTTCTTCCAAACATTCATCTCCTGGCAATGTTTACTACAGTCTACACTGTGGTATTCCGAAAAAAAGCTCTCATTCCCATCTACGTTTTTGTGTTCCTGAACGGCTTGTGGGCAGGCTTTGCGACTTGGTGGATACCCTACTTATATATATGGACGTTTCTTTGGGGTGTGGTTATGCTATTACCAAAGAATATGCCGCCAAGGGTTTCCGTGATTGTATACTGTGCCGTGTGCGGCCTTCACGGCTTACTTTACGGTACGCTCTATGCTCCTGCTCAGGCATTGCTTTTCGGCTTGGATTTCCGTCAGACTCTTCTGTGGATAATGGCAGGCTTACCCTGGGACGCCATACACGCTGTTGGAAATGTTGCAGGCGGACTATTGGTGTATCCTCTTGTAAAAGTAGCAAAAAACTCCTTCACTCAGTGAAGGAGTTTTTTATATACTAGGAAATTGCATTAAATCAACCTCGCCGTTTCGCTTTTTTGAACGTATGCAAAGCTTTGGATAGGCGAGCATTGCCGGCGGCTGCTAGCCGCTTTTTTATATGCTAGGAAATTGCATTAAATCAACTTCGCCGTTTTACATTGTAGGGTTATTCCCAATGGTTACGATAGGCGAGAATTGCCAGCGGCTGCTAGCCGCTTTTTTAATATCGCTATATTTCAAGTGTTGCAATCATCGGCTTATGGTCGGATACTCGGATGTCGGGTATCTCACAGCTTATCTTTTTGAAATGCTTGGAAGCAAATATGTAATCTATTTTGCAATAGGGGTGATTCTTAAGATTGTTTGGCAGATTTGCCTCGTGAGTCCAGGAAGGGAATGAGTGTACGTAGCCTTCGGCATCGGGTGTTATCTCGTTGAGACGCTCTCTTATCTTGTCAAGAAGGAAATTGCTTGGACACATATTGAAGTCGCCCATAAGAATGATGGGGCCTTCGGTATTGTCGATAACATCGCAAAGAGTCATGATTGCGTTTTGGCTTTCGGAAATTGCCAGTCCCACGTGTACCTGTAAAACGGTGATTCCTCCTGCAACGTCCAGCTTTACCTTTGCAATTGCACGGGTCTCATAATATCTTGTTTCATCCTTTATTTCAGGGTCGGGGATAGCAACTACCTCTGCTGAAATAATGGGCGCCTTGGAAATGACTGCGTTGCCGTAATCACCTCTGTTTTCAAAATCGATTGCCTTTCCGAAAAAGTGGTTTGACAGCCCTGAATAATCTGCAAGGTATTTTGTTTGGTTGGGAACAGTACCGCCCTTGAGAGTGTTGTCAATATATTCCTGCTCGTAGAAGTTTATTTCGTTTATACCGCAGAATTCGGGAGAAAAGTCTTTTATTACCTTCGCACACTGTTCAAGGTCAACCTTTGCACCGCCGTATTGATTGATATATTCGTCCTTTGCATAGTACCTTCCGCTAGCGACATTGTATGTCATAATGTTTAATTTCATAAAAGCTACCTCCAAACTTTTTTCTTATTATAGTGTTGGTAAAATATTTTGTCAAGCAATATTTTGGATTTTACAAAAAATCTTGACTAAAATACAATTGTATGATATCATTTACAAGATATCACGAAAAACAGAAAGGAAATATCATGGACAATAAACAGGAATTCAAGCCCTATGTTCCTGCCGAAAAAATAACATCCGAGCTTACTGTTACGGCGGTGGTTATGGGTATTCTTCTGGCAGTAATATTCGGTGCGGCAAACGCTTATCTCGGACTCAGAGTAGGTATGACGGTATCTGCCTCTATTCCCGCAGCAGTTATTGCTATGGGCGTTATTAGAGTGATAATGAAGAAAAACTCTATCCTTGAAAGCAATATCGTACAGACAACAGGCTCAGCAGGAGAATCTCTTGCCGCAGGAGCTATCTTCACCCTTCCCGCCCTTTATCTTTGGGCAAAGGAGGGCGTTATGGAAAAGCCCGGACTTGTGGAAATAACCGTAATCGCTCTTCTTGGCGGACTTTTAGGCGTATTCTTTATGATACCCCTGAGAAACGCCCTTATCGTGCGTGAGCACGGAGTTCTTCCTTATCCCGAGGGACAGGCTTGTGCCGAGGTTCTTCTGGCAGGTGAGGAGGGAGGCTCAAGTGCAAAGACAGTATTTGCAGGTATGGGATTTTCGGCTCTCTTTAAGTTTATCATCGACGGACTTAAGATAGTTCCCGGTGAGGTATCTATCGAGGGTAAGGCAAACACCTACCCCGGTGCTATCGGAACACAAATTTATCCTGCCGTAATGAGCGTAGGCTACATCTGCGGCCCCAGAATTTCTTCTTATATGCTTGCAGGCGGTATAGTCAGCTGGTGTATTCTCATTCCTCTTATCGTTATTTTCGGTAAGGATATAATAATGTATCCCGAATCAGTAAAGACAATAGGCGAGCTTTTTGCCGCAGGCGGTGCAGGAAGCATATGGAGCAGCTACGTTCGTTATATAGGTGCAGGTGCTCTTGCTGCAGGCGGTATTATCAGCCTTATCAAGTCTCTTCCCCTTATCGTGCGCACCTTCCGTGACGCAATAAAGGGACTGTCTGTAGGGGGAGCTTCATCAGGCGGACGCACAGCTCAGGATATCAGCATGAAGATAGTTCTTCTTGCAATCCTTGTTCTTACACTCCTTGTATGGCTTGTTCCCGCTATCCCCGTATCTCTTGTAGGTGCGTTTATCGTAGTTATCTTCGGCTTCTTCTTTGCAACCGTTTCTTCTAGAATGGTTGGACTTGTAGGAAGCAGTAACAACCCCGTTTCGGGTATGGCTATTGCAACACTCCTTATTGCAACCCTTATTCTCAAGCTGACAGGCGAGTCGGGAGCATCGGGAATGCGTGCCGCTATTGCCATAGGCTCAATTATTTGTATAGTTGCCGCTATTGCAGGTGACACCTCACAAGACCTTAAGACAGGCTATCTTCTTGGAGCAACTCCCAAGAAACAGCAGATAGGTGAGATTATCGGCGTAGTTGCCGCTGCTCTTGCCATTGGCTTCACACTCAACCTTCTCGATACCGCTTGGGGCTTTGGTACAGACGAGCTTGCCGCACCTCAGGCAACTCTTATGAAGATGGTTATTGAGGGTATTATGGGCGGTAAGCTTCCCTGGTCACTTATTTTCGTAGGTGTGGGACTTGCCATAGTAGTTGAAATACTCGGAATACCCGTTCTTCCCTTTGCTATCGGTGTATACCTCCCCGTACAGCTCAACGCTTGTATCATGGTGGGCGGTATCGTAAGACTTGTATTTGACAAAATGAAAAACGAAGAAAAGAAGAAGGAAGCTACCAACAACGGCATTCTCTTCTGTTCGGGTATGATAGCTGGAGAGGGACTTGTTGGTATCCTTCTGGCTGTACTTGCAGTATTCGGTGTAGGTGAGATGGTTGACCTTTCAGGCAAGCTTAACCTTCCTGCCGCTGTATCAAATATCGGCTCATTGGTTCTCTTTGCCGTTATTATTCTTACACTCGTTTTGTTCAGCCTCGGTAAGAAGGCAAAGAAATAATGGCAGGCAAAAAGGTTGTAATAACTCAGAACTATCTTGAACGCATTCCGTATCGTCCTTCGGAAATTAAATGGAAGGCTGACGGTGATGGAATTGTGACTCTTGAGATAGAAAACAGGGGCTTTATGAACAGAGTAGCTCAGAAGCTGTTCAAAAAGCCGAAAATAAGCTATATTCACCTTGATAAAATGGGAAGCTTTGTCTGGCCGCTTATGGACGGCAAAAAGACCATCATTGACCTTGGCAAAGAGGTCGATGACCGTTTCGGCGAGGAAGCTCACCCTCTTTACGAACGCTTGGCACAGTATTTTCGGATACTTGACTCTTACGGCTTTGTAAAATGGGCAAATAACTAATGCGTAGAGCTTTTGCGTGCTAAAAGGCATTCCCTCGTAAAAAACGGCGAGGTTGGTTTAATGCAATTTCCTAGTATGTAAAAAAGTCGGGTTTTGTGTTTATTTCACAAAATCCGACTTTTATTTTTGTGTTACTTATCTACCGAAAAACACTTGACTTTAGCGTGATGATGTGCTAAAATAACACCATCATCTAAATGCGTTGAGCAGAAACAAGTAGAGGCGCTGTCCTGCTTTAAGAGAGTTGTCGGTTGGTGTGAGACAATGGCACAGGCGTTATCGAATACATTCTGTTAGCAGTGCACCGAAAGACGACGAGTAGGCTGCAACGGGAGTTCCCGTAACAGAACTAGGGTATAGCAAGTACCCGTAAAGGCTGATGCTGTGAAACATCAGTGAACAGAGGTGGTACCACGGTTGAATCGATCGTCCTCTTTTTAATTAAAGAGGACGTTATTTTTTTATTCCATTTGAAGTAACTCCTCTCTTGCAAAGTATTTTATGGAAGAAGGGATTTTAAAATGGAAACACAAATTTTAACAGGCGCAATGCTCATCGTATTCTTCGCGGTTATGATCGGAGTGGGACTCTATTGCAGAAAGCACTCCACAAACGTTGACGGCTTCGTTCTCGGCGGACGTTCCGTTGGACCCTGGCTCACCGCTTTCGCTTACGGAACTTCTTATTTCTCGGCAGTTATTTTCGTAGGATATGCAGGTCAGTTCGGATGGGCATTCGGTATGTCGTCCACCTGGATCGGTCTTGGCAATGCATTTATAGGCTCGCTTCTTGCTTGGGTAATACTTGGCAGAAGAACCAGAGTTATGACTCAGCATCTTGAAAGTAAGACCATGCCCGATTTCTTTGAAAAGAGATATAAGTCAAAGGGTCTTAAGATTGCGGCATCATTTATTGTATTCGTATTCCTTATTCCTTACACCGCTTCTCTTTACAACGGCTTGTCCAGCCTTTTCAATATGGCATTTGGACTTCCTTACTGGGTCGTTATCGCCGTTATGGCTGTTTTGACCGGTATCTACGTTATATTCGGCGGATATATGGCTACTGCCATCAATGATTTCATACAGGGCATTATTATGCTGATCGGTATTGCTGCTGTTATTGCGGCAGTGCTCAATTCTCAGGGCGGCTTTATGGAAGCATACTCCAAGCTTGCAGAGCTTCCCAACGAGACAATGAACGGTGCATTCGCTTCCTTCGTAGGACCTAACCCCGTATTCCTCTTCTTCGTTGTAATGCTTACTTCACTGGGTACTTGGGGACTTCCTCAGATGGTGGGCAAGTTCTACTCCATCAAGAACGAAGAGGCCATTCACACAGGAACGATTATTTCTACCATATTTGCTATCATCGTTGCAGGCGGCTGCTACTTCCTTGGCGGTTTCGGAAGACTCTTTGACAACGAGAGCCTTTACGTTGGCGGAAAGCTTATGAACGACAAAATCATTCCTTCAATGCTTTCAAACCTTTCTCCCATCGTTATCGCTATAGTTATCGTACTTGTACTTGCGGCATCAATGTCAACACTTTCCTCGCTTGTACTTACCTCCAGCTCCACACTTACCCTTGACGTTATTGCACCCGCCTCCAAGAAGGGCTTCAGCGAAAAGAAGAAGCTTACAGTTCTCAGACTCTTCATCGTATTCTTCATCGTTGTATCGGCTGTTATTGCCATTGTCAAGGATATGTTCCCCGGCTTTACCTTCATCGCACAGATGATGGGCGTATCTTGGGGCGCACTTGCAGGAGCCTTCCTTGCACCCTTCCTCTACGGTCTCTACTGGAAAAAAACTACCAAGACTGCCGTTGCTGTCAGCTTCATATTCGGTGCAGGAATCGAGATAATTCAGCTTCTCAAGGACTTCGGTCTTTTCACCATTCAGGGCGGCTTCTTTGGATTTATGTTCACCAACTCGCTTTACTCAGGTGTATTTGCTATGGTGGGCGGTCTTATTCTCGTTCCCGTTATCAGCCTTCTCACTCCTAAGCTTGCAAAGCAGGATACAGACGAAATGTTTGCTTGCTACGACAGAGAAGTTAAGGTCAATACAAAAGAATCACTCGGTAAATAATAATTACACAGGGCATAGCCGTAAAATACAGCTATACCCTTGTGTCGTTTTCCAGAAAGGATATAAAATATGCCAATTACAGAGATTTTGCAGAAAAATGCAGATATTTATCCCAACGACGTAAGTCTTGTTGAGATAAACCCAAAATTTGAAAGACAGCGCACTTCTTGGCGAGAGTATTCTCTCATTGAAACCAACTCACGTGAGGTATACCGCAAGGAGATAACATGGCAGGACTTCAATTGCCGTGCAAACCGTTTTGCAAACCTTCTTCTTTCCAGAGGAGTGAAGAAGGGTGATAAGGTAGCAATTCTCCTTATGAACTGCCTTGAGTGGCTTCCCGTTTACTTCGGTGCTCTCAAGTCTGGTGCTATGGCAGTACCTCTTAACTACCGTTACACTGCAGACGAAATAAAATACTGTCTCGACCTTGCCGATGCCGACGTACTGGTATTCGGTCCCGAGTTTGTTGGACGAGTTGAAGAGATATGTCACAAGGCAAAGAAGGTAAAGACCTGGCTTTACGTAGGTGAGGACTGTCCTACCTTTGCCGAAAGCTACGAGGAGCTTGTGGGCTATTGCTCATCCAAAGCACCTGCAATCAAGCTTACCGACGATGATGATGCGGCAATCTACTTCTCGTCGGGTACAACAGGCTTCCCCAAGGCGATCATACATAAGCACCGCAGTCTTATGCATGCGGCTATGACAGAGAATAACCACCATTCACAGACCAAGGACGACGTGTTCCTTTGCATTCCTCCTCTCTATCACACAGGAGCTAAAATGCACTGGTTCGGAAGCTTCCTTGTAGGCGGCCGCTCGGTACTTCTCAACGGTATCAAGCCCGAATGGATAATGCAGGTTGCCTCCGAGGAAAAGTGCTCTATCGTATGGCTTCTTGTACCGTGGGCACAGGATATACTTGATGCAATCGAGCGTGGAGACATAAAGCTTGAGGACTACGACCTTTCTAACTGGCGCCTTATGCACATAGGCGCACAGCCTGTTCCTCCAAGCCTTATCAAGCGTTGGAAGAGCTATTTCCCGAACCATGCATACGATACCAACTACGGACTTTCCGAATCTATCGGCCCCGGCTGTGTACACCTTGGCGTTGAAAACGAACACAAGGTAGGAGCTATCGGTAAGGCAGGCTACGGTTGGCAGACAATGATAGTTGACGAAAATAAGAATCCCGTTGAACGCGGTCAGGTAGGTGAGCTTGCCGTTAAGGGCCCCGGTGTTATGACGGCATACTACAAGGACGAAAAGGCTACGGCAGAGGTTCTCCGCGACGGCTGGCTCTTTACGGGAGATATGGCAGAAGAAGATGAGGACGGTTTTATCTGGCTTGTTGACAGAAAGAAGGACGTTATTATTTCCGGCGGTGAAAACCTATATCCCGTACAGATTGAAGACTTCCTTCGTAAGCATGACAAGATAAGCGACGTTGCGGTTATCGGCTTGCCCGACGCAAGACTGGGCGAAATTGCTGCCGCTATTATTCAGTCAAAAGAGGGAATGGAGCTTACCGAAGAAGAGATTCAGGAATTCTGTCTTGACCTGCCCCGTTACAAGAGACCTCACAAGATAATCTTTGCCGAGGTTCCCCGTAATCCCACAGGCAAAATTGAAAAGCCCAAGCTTCGTAAGATATATTGCGGCGAAAGTTTAGTTGCACAGCAGAATGAGATAAAATAACACTTGACCTTTTTTATAAAATATGTCATAATAGTCTTGAACATTTGAATATGCTTTGCGAGAGGATGATTTTGACTTCAAAAGCATCCTCTCGCAAATTAAAATTAATAGGAGTTTAAAATGAAAAAATTATTATTGGGAAATGCGGCAGTTGCCCGAGGTGCTTACGAAGCAGGCGTTAACGTAGTTGCATCCTATCCCGGAACACCAAGTACCGAGATAACCGAAGAAATAGTGAAATTTGAAGAAGTATACGCAGAATGGTCGCCCAACGAAAAGGTTGCCGCCGAGGTTGCTATCGGTGCGTCTATCGGCGGAGCACGTGCTATGAGCTGTATGAAGCACGTAGGACTCAACGTTATGGCTGACCCCGTGTTCACAGTAAGCTACACGGGTGTAAACGGAGGTCTTGTTTTCTGCGTGGCAGACGACCCCGGAATGCATTCTTCACAGAACGAGCAGGACTCGCGCCACTACGCAAAGGCATCAAAGATAATGATGCTGGAGCCTTCCGATTCATCCGATTGCCGAGATATGACGAAAATGGCGTTTGAGCTTTCTGAAAAGTATGACACTCCCGTGTTCATCCGTCTTTCTACAAGAGTTTCGCATTCACAGAGCCTTGTGGAGCTTCACGACAGAGAAAACGTAGAGCTTAAGCCCTACGAAAAGAATATTCAGAAATACGTAATGATGCCTGCAATGGCAATAAAGCGCCACGTTGTTGTGGAGGACAGAATCACAGCACTCAAAAAGCTTGCCGACGAGGGCGATATCAATACAGTTGAAAATAACGGCTCAAAAATCGGTGTTATAGCCGCAGGTATTGCATATATGTATGCCAAGGAGGCTCTCGGCGACAAGGTGGATTACCTCAAGCTTGGTATGGTATATCCTCTTCCTGAAAAGAAGATAATCGATTTTGCAAAGAATTATGAAAAGATATACGTTGTAGAGGAGCTTGACCCTGTTATTGAAGAGCACGTAAAGGCTCTGGGAATCGATGTTATCGGCAAGGAGGCATTCACTCTTCTTGGCGAGTATACTCCCGCAATGATAAAGAAGGCTGTTCTCGGTGAGGATTCTCCCGAATGTGCCGCTCTTAGCGAAACAATACCTGTTCGTCCTCCCGTTATGTGTGCAGGATGTCCTCACAGAGGCACGTTCTACGTACTTAAGAAGCTTGGACTTGTGGTTTCAGGCGATATCGGATGCTATACTCTTGGTGCTACGATGCCGCTCCAGTCGGTTGACACTACCATTTGTATGGGTGCGTCGGTTTCTGCGGCACACGGTATGGCAAAGGCAAGAGGCAAGGAATTCAACAAGAAGCTTGTTTCGGTTATCGGCGACTCTACCTTTATGCATTCGGGAATTACAGGACTTGTTGACATAGTTTACAACAAGGGTGCAAACACCGTCATAATCCTCGATAACTCCATTACCGGTATGACAGGACATCAGGATAACCCCACAACAGGCAAGACCATCAGAGGAGAGGAAACACGTCAGGTAAACCTCATTACACTTTGCAAGGCTGTGGGAGTTGAAAGAGTTGTGGTTGCCGACCCCTTTGATATCAAGCATTTTGAAGAGGTTGTCAAGACTGAGGTTGAGGCAGACGAGCCTTCGGTTATTATCGCACAGCGCCCCTGCGCATTGCTTAAGACTGTTAAATATACAGGTGTATGCGAAATTAACGATAAGTGCCGTAACTGTAAGATGTGTATGAAGCTTGGCTGTCCCGCTATAACTGTCCGCGAGGGCAAGGTGGTAATTGATGCCACACAGTGTAACGGCTGCGGTCTTTGTGTAAACGTTTGTCCTTTCGGGGCAATTGAAAAGAAGGACTGAAAGGGGGAGATTGAAATGACAAAGAATATAATGATAGTAGGTGTCGGCGGTCAGGGTACTCTCCTTGCAAGCCGAATTCTCGGTAATACCGTTATAAATGAAGGCTATGACGTAAAGCTTTCCGAGGTTCACGGAATGAGCCAGCGCGGAGGCAGCGTTGTTACATACGTTAAGTACGGCGATAAGGTATATTCTCCCATAGTTGATAAGGGCGAGGCAGATATTATTCTTGCCTTTGAGCTTCTTGAAGCCTACAGAGCGCTTCCTTATCTTAAAAAGGGCGGAAAGATAATCGTAAACGATCAGAAGATAGACCCTATGCCTGTGATTTCAGGTCTTGCCCAGTATCCCGAAAACATTCCCGAAAAGCTTAAGGAAGCAGCCGACTGCACAGTTGTCGATGCACTTTCATTGGCTAAGGAAGCAGGAAATACAAAATCTGTCAATGTGGTACTGATTGGTGTTATGGCGAAGAGTACCGATATCCCATACGAAAAGTGGGTTGAAACAGTAAAGGCAACAGTACCTCCCAAATTCCTTGAAGCAAACCTCAAGGCATTTGAGCTTGGGTATAATTTATAAGGAGACGGATATATGAAATACTGGCAGGAACAATATGAAACAATGCCGCGTGCCGACCTTGAAAAGCTTCAGAGCCAGAGACTTGTGGCACAGGTAAAGAGAATGTATGAAAAGGTTGAGCTTTTCAGAAACAGAATGGACGAAAAGGGACTCAAGCCCGAGGACATCCACGGCATAGAGGACCTTCACAAGCTTCCTTTTTCATATAAGCAGGATTTGAGAGACTACTATCCATACGGACTTTTTGCAACTCCCATGTCCGAGATAAGACGTGTACACGCGTCCTCGGGTACAACAGGTAAGCAGATAGTAGTTGGCTATACGGACAACGACCTTGAAATGTGGGCAGATTGCTTTGCCAGAATGCTTGTGGCGATCGGCGGAGACGAGAATTCGTTCGTTCACGTAGGCTACGGTCTGGGACTTTTCACAGGTGGATTTGGAGCACATGACGGCGCTGTCAGAATAGGTGCAACGGCAATACCCATTTCGGCAGGTAACACACAGAGACAGATTCAGACCATGATCGATTTTGGTTCTACCATTCTTTGCTGTACTCCGTCTTATGCTATGTACCTTGGCGAGACCATTGAAGAAATGGGACTCAAGGACAAGCTCAGCCTCAAGGCAGGTATTTTCGGCGCAGAGCCCTGGACAGAGGAAATGAGACACCAGATAGAAGAAAAGCTGAACATTAAGGCTTACGATATCTACGGACTTTCGGAAATTATGGGTCCCGGCGTTTCCTACGAATGTGAGCATCAGTGCGGAATGCACGTTTGTGAGGACCATTTCATTCCCGAAATAATAGATCCGGACACCGGCGAGGTACTTCCTGCAGGTGCACAGGGTGAGCTTGTATTCACTACCATTACCAAGGAGGGCTTCCCCCTTATCCGTTACAGAACAAGAGATATATGCTCTCTTAACTACGAGGT
>JAZSDT010000013.1:0-7177 GCA_045531285.1 Eubacteriales bacterium | reverse complement strand
TGTTTTGTTATATGCTAGGAATTTGCATTAAATCAACCTCGCCGTTTTACGTTGTAGGGCTATACTCAAAAGTTACGATAGGCGAGCATTGCCAGCGGCTGCTAGCCGCTTTTTTATAAAGGCTTCTTTGATATTTTAGCGTATTGTCTGGGGTATGCATCGGGGGTATGAGCAACCTTTTCAATTACTATCATATAGCGTTTAGCGTTAAGGAAATCCTTTGCGGCAACCTTCTCACCTTCGTCAAACTTGGTGAAATCAAGTTGTGAAGCGTCAAAGGTGACCTCCTTGACGTACTTGACCTTTCCGCCAAGCTGACCTATTCCGCGTTTTGCCTCGGCAAGCTCCTCCTCGGCAGTAGCAGCCTTCATTGAAATAAAGACTCCGCCCACCTTAACAAAGGGTAAACAAAGCTCTGCCAATACGTTGAGTCTTGCCAACGCACGTGCTGTAACTACGTCGAATTTCTCACGCAATGCTCCGTTTTTTGATGCTATTTCCTCGGCGCGTGCAGAAATGGGATTTACCTTTACAAGTCCAAGCTTTTCAGCGGTTGCACCAACGTAACGTATTTTCTTTTCCGTTGAATCTATCATGGTAATATCTACGTCGTCTCTGACTATCTTTACGGGAAGGCCCGGAAAACCTCCTCCGCATCCGATATCAGCCATTCGCAGTCCTTCTCTCTTCATTTCCTCAAGCTCTAAAACCGAAAGCGAGTCGGCAAAATGCTTGAATGCAATTCCCACGGGGTCGGTAATTGAGGTCACGTTGACCTTGCGGTTTTCCTCCACGAGAATCTCGGCAAGGCGGTCAAAGGAATCCAACTGCTTTTCGTTAAGCACAGGAATTCCTCCAAGAGCAGACAGTATTTCTTTTATCTTTTCCATTTTACACCTATTTCATATTAAAATAAATAAGCAATACCGATATATCGGCAGGGCTGATTCCTGAAATTCTGGACGCCTGACCGATATTCAAGGGTCTTATCTTGTTAAGCTTCTGAGAAGCTTCTATGCGTATTCCCTTAAGGGTCGTGTAGTCAAAATCCTGAGGCAGCCTTTTGTTTTCAAGGCGTTTAAAGGCTTCAATTTCAAGCTCCTGCTTTTTGATATAGCCTCTGTATTTGATTTCTATTTCCGCTCTTCTGCATATTTCTTCGGAAAGCTCAGGACGGCTCTTATCAATGGGAGCAAGGATAGAGTAATTAAGCTCAGGACGGCGAACAAGGTCACCCAGCCGTATACCTGTTGTAACCTCTGCCGAGTGATGCGCTTCCATAAGAGCGGAAACCTGAGCACCTGGAGCTATAAACGTAGTCTCCGCACGCTCCACTTCCCTGTCAATAGCCTCGAAAAGTGCTTTTTTCTTTTCATAGCGCTCATCGTCGATAAGTCCCGCATATCTTCCGTACTCAATCAAACGTCTGTCGGCGTTGTCCTGTCTGAGAACGAGACGGTATTCACAGCGCGAGGTCATTATTCGGTACGGCTCATTTGTTCCCTTTGTTACAAGGTCGTCTATAAGTGTACCGATATAGGATGAAGCTCTGTTAAGTACAAGAGGTTCTCTTCCCTCTATCTTTAATGCAGCGTTAATACCTGCAATAAGTCCCTGTGCCGCCGCCTCTTCATATCCCGACGTACCGTTGAACTGACCGGCACCGTAAAGACCGGGGATATCCTTGAATTCAAGCGTAGGCAAGAGCTGTGTCGGGTCTGCAAGGTCATATTCTATTGCATATGCCGTGCGCATTACCTCGGCGTGCTCCAATCCTTTTATAGAATGCAATATCTTAAGCTGTACTTCCTCGGGAAGTGATGAGCTGAGCCCCTGTACGTATATTTCATCCGTGTCTCTGCCCATTGGCTCAAGAAACAGCTGATGCCTTTCCTTGTCGGAAAAACGCACGACCTTATCCTCAATGCTGGGACAGTAACGGGGACCGACACCTCGGATATTACCCGAATACAAGGGAGAACGGTCCAGATTGCTTTTGATTATATTATGAGTTTCCTCGTTTGTATAAACAGTGTAGCAGGAATACTGCTCACGGCTTTGAAACTCTTCCTTATCCGTATGGTACGAATAACAGTAGGGCTTTTCGTCTCCCGGCTGAATTTCGCATTTTTCGTAATCTATACTGTTTTTGTGTATTCTTGCAGGTGTACCTGTTTTGAATCTCAGCATTTTCATTCCAAGCTTTTCAAGAGACGCTGTCAAAAAGCTTGCGGGGAACATATTGTCGGGACCTGACGGAAACGCTACCTCTCCCACTATAACGCGCGCATTAAGGTAGGTGCCCGTAGACACGATTACTGCCTTTGCGTGCCACACAGCGCCGTAACGGGTGGTGACGTTCAGACCGCCTTCTTCTTTTTCTACCTCAACTATTTCAGCCTGAATAAGACGCAGGTTTTCGGTTGCTTCAATGGTCTTCTTCATCAGCGTTTGATATGCTCGGCGGTCTGCTTGCATTCTGAGTGAATGAACTGCAGGTCCTTTTCCTAAATTGAGCATACGGCTCTGCATACAAACCTTGTCTGCGGCTCTTCCCATCTCTCCGCCAAGGGCATCTATCTCATAAACAAGATGTCCCTTACCCGTACCTCCGATAGAAGGATTACAGGGCATATTTCCCACAGCGTCAAGATTCAGCGTAAAGAGTATTGTGCAGTGTCCCATTCTTGCCGCGGCAAGTGCGGCTTCTATTCCCGCGTGTCCTGCGCCGATAACAATAACGTCACAGGAGCCTGCATCGTATTTTACTAAGTTTTCCATATTATTTACCTACACAAAATTTTGAGAAAATTTCGTTTACAATTTTTTCGGCAACGGTTCTGGAATCTATTTCTCCAACCGTATTCACAGCCCCTTCAAGCTCGATGAGAGACATATCCTTCATACCCGAAAGAATCAATCTTTCAGCCTCGTCAATAATACACAGGCATTTTTTCAATGAAGTAAGCTGACGAAGGTTGGTAAGAACGGCGCCGTTGTCCACGTCGCTTTCACAAGTTACAAATCGGTGGATTATATCTTTTTTCAGCTCTTCTATTCCCTCGCCCAAGCGTGATGATATTCTGTGAGCTTCACCCAATACGCCTTCTATTTTTTTGGTATCAAGCACAGCCGCCTTATCGCATTTTGTGAACACGGGAATTACGGTTTTGTCCGCAAGAGACGAAAGCTCTGAAACCAGAATTTCATCCGAGGAATCAAACTCTCTTGATATATCGAAAAGAGCCAGTACCAGCTCTGTGTTTTCCGATGTCATTTTATTCTTTGCAATATCGATGCCCATTGACTCGATAACGTCATCGGTCTTTTCTCTGATGCCTGCGGTATCAAAGACTCTGAGTGCTATTCCGTCTATTTCGACCAATTGCTCGAGAGCATCCCGTGTTGTACCGGGGATATCGGTCACTATTGCCTTTTCTTCCGAGATAAGCGAATTAAAAAACGAAGATTTACCAACGTTGGGCTTACCTACGATAACCGTATTAATTCCGTGTGCCACAGCGTGACCGCTTCTGTAGGTGTCGATAAGGTGTATGCACTCCTGTCTGATGTTGCCTACTCTTTTGAGAAGCTCGGTATCCTGCATATCCTCAAGATCCTCTTCGGGATAATCAATTGAAGCATACAGGGATGAAATGATAGAAATAAGCTCCGATGAAATCATATCGGTTTTTTCTTTGAGTGCACCGTTGATATGACGATTGGAAAGTCTGACTGCTCTCTCGGACTGTGCTGTCAGCATATTACCCACAGCCTCAGCCTCAGTGAGACTTATTTTGTTATTAACAAAGGCACGGCGTGTAAACTCTCCACCTTCAGCCATTCTTGCACCTTTTTCAAGTACCGTCGCCAGCACCATTGACGTAACTGTGTATCCGCCGTGGCAGGAAATTTCCACCATATCCTCACCTGTATAGCTGTTAGGTGCTCTATAATACGCGAGGATTCCGCTGTCCACCGTAGACTTATCATCGTATATATCGCCGTATATGGCATATCTTGGCGGATAATCGGTAATGCTTTTTTTACTTTTAGGCTGAAAAATCCTATCGGCAAGCTCCAACGTGCCGTTACCGGATATTCTTATTACCGCTATTCCGCCCGTACCTCTTGGAGTAGATACAGCCGCTATAATATCACTGAGCATATTTCCCTCACAAAGCAGCCAATTGCCGCTGTTATTTTATAAAGCGGATATTCTCCGCCGCCAATCCTTACCTATTCCAAGCCTTGCAAAAGAGAAACGGCAAGGTAGTAATAATTAAAAAATTCCTATAAAGTAAAAAGGTAAATTCAGGGCAAGAGCCTGAATTTACCCTTATTAAGTCTAATATACGTCACCGTCATCGGGATCGGCAAGTCCAAGCTCCTCGATGCTCTTCGCCTTAACGATAGGCTGTTTTGATACGCCTGAGCCTGCATAGGTTAAAGGAATATCGGGATCAAGCTTTGCGGGCTTTTCTTCCTTTGCCTCAACCGGCTTTTCGCTCTTCTGTGTACGCTGGGGCTTGGCACCGCGATTCTTTGCAGGTCTCTCCTTCTGAACCTCGGGAGAAACTACAACCTTACGCTGATCGCCTGAACCTACAGAGAAGGTTGTAACGCCTTCAATGTTCTGCACCTCGGAATGAATTGCACGGCGCTCGTAAGCACTCATTGGCTCAAGGACAATGTTTCTGCCCTGTCTCTTAGCACGTGCCGCTGTCTTCTGTGCAAGCTTACGAAGTGTTTCTTCACGCTTTGCACGGTAGTTCTCTACGTCAACAACGTATCTTCTGTATCCGTCAATTCCCTTGTTTGCGGCAAGGTTTGTAAGATATTGAAGAGATTCAAGAATTTCACCGTGATGACCGATAATAAGTCCCATATCATCGCCTGTGACGCTGATTGTGACTTCCTTGTCGGACGTTTCTGTCATTTCAATGTTTACGTTTGAAAACTCAAGGTCTGCGAGTACGGTCTTAACGAAATTGAGCGCAAGCTCGTCGGGTGTCTCTTCTAATGTAACCTGAATTTCCGCATCCTGAGCGCCTATTCCAAACAGGCCTTTTTTTGCTTCTGCTGTTACTTCGTACTTAAGCTCTTCCTTTGCAATGCCTGTTTCGGCTACCGCTTTTTCCAGAGCTTCTTCGACTGTTTTAGCAGTTACTGTGATAACTTTTGACAATGGATATTCCTCCTGTGATATTTATATTACGTCCAATCACTTGAGAGGAGCCTTGGGGATTATTGAATCTCCTTTAGGTTCTTCTTCGTCGCTATCGGACACGATACTCTTGTTCTGTGTTTCGGGCAATGCTTCAACTTCATCGTCATCGTCGAAAATAAGGGATTTTCTGCCCTGGTTTTCCGATGCCTTATAAGGCTTTGCCTTGTTCTGTGCAGCGTATGCCTTTTCTGCTTCCTTAAGCTCCTTTTCGGTCATAACAGGAATGGGGAACATACGGCTGAGAAGCACCTGCTGTACAAAGGAAAGGATACTTCTGTAGGTCCAGTAAAGACCCATAACCGCAGGCCAACGGAATGCAAGGTATGCCGAGAAAAGAGGCATCATAATATTCATCAGCTTCATGCTGGACTCGGCTTCTGCCGCCTGCTGAGTCTGATAGGTAAACTTTCTGGTGAGCTTCTGACCGAAGTATGCAGAAAGGAAGGTAATAACAGGAATGATGATAAGCTGTATCTCTCCGTCAAACGCTGCCCAAGGAGTCATAGAGAGGTCCATAAAGCTTCCGAACATCGAGAAGTTGGGGATAACGTAGTCAACGATGGAGGGAACTGCTGCCTTAACTGCATCGAAGTTGCCAATTATCTCTCTGATAAGAGGGATTTCAAACTGTGATATCTGCTTGACGTCCATCTTTGCATATGCATCTGCAAAGGTGGTGGAAATGCCTTCTACAACACCCTTAAGCTCCATAATGAAGCTTTCATCCATACCTGAAATGTATGAAAGAGGTCTTTGAATAACGTAGAAGAGTGCGATAAGGATGGGGAACTGAATAAGAAGAGGAAGACATCCCGAAAGAGGACTGAAGTTTTCCTCCTGATACAGTCTCTGTATCTCCTCATTCATCTTCATCTGGGTTTCACGGTCGTTTCTGCCCGCATATTTTTTACGGATAGCGGCTTCCTTGGGACGAAGCTTAGCCTGTTTTTGCGAATTCTTCTGCTGCTTGATACCAAATGGGAAAAGAATTATCTGTACGATAAGTGAAAATGCAAGAAGTGCAATTGCATAGCCTCCAAAATTTTCAAAGAGGTCATAGCATATTTTCATGAGGAAGCCAAAGGCTTTATAAATATAACTCAATTTTCTGCTCCTTTAAATTTATTACGGCACCGGATCGTGTCCGCCCTTGCAAAAGGGATTACATCTCAAAATTCTCCACACAGTGAGAAAGAGCCCTTTTACGGCTCCGTGTTTCTCAAACGCCTGAATGGCATACTCCGAGCAAGTAGGAGTAAAACGGCAACAAGGCGGAAAAAGCGGTGAAATAAACCTGCGGTAAAGCTTTACCAAAAATATAAAGACGTGTTTCATTCTCTTTCACCGATAATTCCTATTTCGCAGAATGCCCGTTTCATATCATTATACACATTCTGCATACGAATCCTTTTTGAGAAGCATTTGCTTCTGGCTACGAAAACATAGTAATACTGGGAATCGTTAATTCCCGTTCCCTCACGAACAAGGGAACGATAAGCCTCGCGGATAAGACGGCGTGCGCGGTTGCGCTGCACGGCTCCGCCCAGCTTTTTACTTGTTGTAATCCCTATGTGAGCTTTTTTCAAATAAGGACTACGCTTAAAATAAACTACCACCGTACTCTGAGGAGAGCTTTTTGCTCTGTACATTTTTGTGAAAGTGGCGTTATTTTTGATTGTAAAAATCTTTTCCATAAAATTCAAGTCTCAACAAAAAGGAAAACCCCCGAACTGAGCCAGCCCGCATACTAAAATAATATATGGGATCGGTCATCCACGGCGGTTTATCATATTACACATCAGTGTATCCTTTTGCACAAAGCTTAGTATGTGAGACGTGCTCTTCCCTTTGCTCTGCGTCTCTTGAGAACCTTTCTTCCGTTAGCAGTCTTCATTCTCTTACGAAATCCGTGCTCCATCTTTCTCTGTCTCTTCTTAGGCTGGTATG
>JAZSDT010000059.1:0-39627 GCA_045531285.1 Eubacteriales bacterium | reverse complement strand
TCTGTCTCTTCTTAGGCTGGTATGTTCTTTTCATATCTACACCTCCTTTATTTCTATCACGGCAGGGAGTCCTGCTCTGTCAATTTTTTCGTCGCATATCATTATACAGATATTTAGCCGAAATGTCAATAGTTTTTTTGTTTTTTCTTTGGTATATTTTGAAGTTTCCAAAATAAGTGGCACTGAACAAGTCAGTGCCACCGGACTTTTGTTCTTATTCTTCAGCAGGGAGTGTCTCTGCTTCTGCAGGAGCTTCTGTTACTGATTCACCTTCAACGGGCGTCTCACCTTCAACGGGTGTCTCGCCTTCAACGGGTGTCTCACCTTCAACGGGTGTCTCACCCTCAATTGCAGGGTCTGTTACCTCGCCTTCAACCGGCTCTTCAGGAGCAAGAAGGGCTTCTCTTCTCTCCTGCTCTTCCTTAGTAATGATAGTATTATCGATTTCTATAGTTCCGCCGGGACGTGAACCTGCAAAAGTGGAGAAGTTACTGTCAAGGCTTCCCATAAGTCTGAGGTAAGGCTCTTCGTAATCCTCGCCGTCCTTGGAATCAGGATATACGCCAAGAACGTCCTCATCCTTACCAAGCTTTGTTGTAATCTCTGCAAATACATCGTCGATATCAACGGTTCCGTTGCCGTTTACGTCTTCCATTTCGCTAACGTCGTAACCGTTCATAAGACCGTCGATATATTCACTGACTACCTTGTTTATCTCTTCAAACGCCTTAACGTCTACTTCCTCAAGTACGTGAGTATAACCAACGAAAGCACTGGACTTGATGTTCTTATTCTTTTCTATAGCATCAGCCTGATAGGTTGCGCCAAGCTCCTCGGGAACGTAACCGATAAGAGAGTTGCCGTATCTTTCAAAGCCAATGTTGTAATCGTTTGTAAGCTTTGTAACTGTTTCGCCGTCGTCGTTCAATTCATAGTGAACGTCTTCAACACCGAATGTAATAAGGTTACGAAGCTTCTCATCTGTGCAGAAGCCGCAGATAAGCTGTACGGCACGGGTAGGATACTTACAAGATGAGCTTACTACAAAGGTTGAACCAAAGAGGTCCTCTGTAACGACTCTGGGGTAAGCGTATGTAGCGTAAGTGTACTGGTCAGCCTTGTCGCCAAGCTGTGCCTTTACCTCATCCAAAGTACCGTGGAATACACCTACTGCAAAATCTGTTGTCTTAGGATCTGAACCCTCGGGAGCAAAGTAATTTGCTGCACGGTATCTGAACATCTTTCTGAAGTGGAAGTATGCAACGGGAACGTCCATCGCATTAAGCTCGTTGTTACCGTAAAGGATGGGCTGAATATTTGTAGAGGTTGTACCTGTTGCCTCAAGGTTCTTTGTACCGTATGCAGGATAGTCAGCCATATTATCCATGTAGTAGTCAAAGTTCTGGATAACTGTGGGAGGTGCGAAGAAAGGAACAACGTCCTCACCGCCTGCCACGATGCTTTCAAGCCATGCGTCAATTGTACTAAGGTTAAGAGCAGGAACCTCTGTCATAGTATAACCGTACTTTTCAACAAGGTCTGTTCTGAATGCGTAGTAGTAGCCTGCCTTACCCGATCCCATAAGTCTGTTGGCAGGAACGCCGTAGTACATATTATTAACCTTGGCAACGCTGAGAATGGTGGGGTTAACAAACTTTGTAATAAGGCTGTATGTACCTGTTACCGCGCTTGAAATATCTGTGATAAGCTCACGCTCTACAAGGTCAGCGTAATACTCGTAATCATTTACCATAAAGAGGTCGAGCTGTACATCGTCCGACATTTCAACGTCAACGGCTGACTCAAGATTATCGCCCTGTAATTCAGCCCACTTCTCGTACTCTCTCTGAGCTCTCTTCTTTTCCTTCTGCTCTTCGATAGGAAGTGACTTTGCAGCCTCTCTTGCAGCCTTTGCAGCAGCAGTAGCCGCTCTCTCTGCAAGCTCATTACGCTCGGTCTGCTCCTGTACCTGTACAAAAGCATCCTCTATAGTTTGATCATACTCATCTTCCGATAAGAAATGAAGCTCTACAGTTGTTTTATACTTGTCCTGTGTGTATCTGTTGATTTCTGCTTCAACAAGGTCAATCGCCTCGTCTGTTGTACCCTCTTCTTTAATGCCGTAAAGTGTAAGGGTAATATCGGGGATCGTGCTTGTTTCTTCTTCATAGCCTGTGTCAACATCAGAGCATGACGTAAGAAGCACCGACATAAAGATAGAAGCAAGAAGCAACCAGCTTATAATCTTGTTTTTCATTGGAAAACCTCCTCATTTAAATACAAAGCAAAGTTACTGTATCATAAACAAAACTATTTTACACTATTGTTTCGATTATGTCAAGTAAGAAAATACCCAATTAAGCGGTCAATAATTTATAGAATATCACAATTATTGCAATATTTACAATCCATTAATAATTCCTTTAAGGGCTTCGCCCGCCTGTTCAGCCGCCGCAGAGGCAAAGCTGTCGTAGCTCATTCCGGCATTGCTGTCGGCAAAATCCGAAATGCTTCTCAAAACCAAGAACGGAACATCGTTTAAAATACAGGTCTGTGAAATAGATGCGCCCTCCATTTCCACACAGGCTCCGTGCATTTCGTCTCTGAGACGTCGGCTCAGCTCGTCGCTTTCCACAAAGCAGTCTCCACTGAGGATCCTTCCCTTTGCAAAGTTCTTGATCTTTCCGTCGTTTTTCATCTGTTGGCAAGCCTTTTCCGCCAATTCCACCAATCTTTCGTCGCACTTGAATACAGAGGTTTTCAGATTGTTTTCCTCTTCAAGCAACGACAGCGGTGAAAAATCGTGGTACATCGTATCCTGCGCAATTACCATATCGAGAACCGCAAGGCTTCTGTCAAGTCCTCCCGCAATACCTACGTTTATGACATAATCGGGAGAATACTTAAAAATGATTCGTTGTGTAGATACTGCGCTGTTTACCTTTCCGATACCCGACACACACGCAATTATTCTCTTGCCCTGGTAAAATGCCTGATATATCTGGAATTTTTCGTCGAGAAGAACAGCATTGAAATTATCGCGAACGTATGCAATTTCTTTTTCCATTGCACATATTATTCCAACTGTTGTCATAAAGCACTCCTTAATCAAGATAGTCGCGAAGCTTCTTGGAACGGCTGGGGTGACGGAGCTTACGCAAAGCCTTTGCCTCTATCTGTCTTATACGCTCTCTTGTAATGTTAAACTCCTTGCCCACTTCCTCAAGTGTTCGTGTTCTGCCGTCCTCCAAGCCGAATCTCAGCTTTAACACGCTCTTTTCACGGTTGGTAAGGGTGCTGAGCACCTCGTCAAGCTGTTCACGAAGTAAAGTATAGCTGACTGCGTCTGCAGGTGCTGGTGCTTCGTCGTCGGGAATGAAATCACCAAGATGGCTGTCCTCTTCCTCGCCTATAGGTGTTTCCAAGGATACAGGCTCCTGTGCAACCTTAAGTATGTCACGAACCTTGTCTACGGGCATATTGATTGCCTCGGAAATTTCCTCTGGTGATGCGTCGTGTCCCTTTTCCTGCAATATCTGTCTTGATGCTCTTTGAACCTTATGTATTGTTTCAACCATATGTACGGGAATTCTGATAGTTCTTGCCTGGTCTGCAATAGCTCTCGTGATAGCCTGTCTTATCCACCAGGTTGCGTAGGTAGAGAACTTATATCCCTTTGTATAATCAAACTTTTCAACAGCCTTCATAAGACCGAGGTTGCCCTCTTGAATAAGGTCAAGGAAATACATACCTCTGCCCATATATCTCTTTGCAATGCTGACAACAAGTCTCAAGTTGGCTTCTACAAGAAGCTCCTTAGCCTTCTCATCTCCCTCGAGCATTTTCTGTGAAAGCTCTATTTCCTTTTCGGTTTCGAGAAGCGGTACCTTTCCTATCTCCTTAAGATACATTCTTACGTGGTCCTCTATGGCAAGACCTTCACTTGCAAGAGCATTCTCCATATCCTCAGAGGTTTCAAGAGTCTCTACCTCTTCGATATCGTCAAAATTTTCAAGGTCCAGATAAGAATCCACTATCTCGACGCCCATGGACTCCATTATTTCATAAATCTTGTCCATCGTCTCGGCGTCAATATCAATGCTGTCCAGTGCCTCCATAATTTCCAACGGAGTAACCGAGCCTCTCTGCTTTACCTTAGTGATAAACGCCATTATTTCGGGCTTCAGTTCCTTGATGTCCTTGGCTGTTTCCTGTGATGTTTCCTGTGATGTAATTTCTGTGTCTTTCTCCAAATTGTTGCTGTTCATAGTTTTTGCGTTGTCCCTTTCTTTGTGTGCCGTTGTCTTTTGTGTATATGCTTAATTATCTAAAGCCTTTGAATTTTGATATTCTTGTGGGATGGCGAAGCTTACGCAGAGCCTTTGCTTCTATCTGTCTTATACGCTCTCTTGTAATATTGAATGCCTTGCCCACCTCTTCCAGAGTTCTGGGAACTCCGTCATCAAGTCCGAATCTCATTCGGATTACGTTTTCTTCTCTTTCGGTCAGTGTTTTAAGCACTTCGCTTATCTGTTCACGAAGCATAGTCTTTCCGACTATCTCGTCGGGCTCGGGAGAAGTTTCATCGGCAATAAATTCGCCTATACTGCTTTCCTCGTCCTCACCCACGGGGCTGTCAATAGATATAGGCTCCTGAGCAATTTGCATTATCTCACGAACCTTATCAGCCTGCATCCCCGAAAGCTCCGCAATCTCATCAACGGTAGCCTCTCTGCCCTTCTCCTGCAATATCTGTCTTGAGCATCTTTGTATTCTATGCATGGTTTCTACCATGTGAACGGGGATTCTGATAGTTCTTGACTGATCGGCAAGCGCTCGTGTTATCGCCTGTCTTATCCACCAGGTAGCATAGGTGGAAAACTTATAGCCTTTTGTGTAATCAAACTTTTCCACAGCCTTTATAAGTCCGGAATTTCCCTCCTGTATAAGATCGAGAAGTCCCATTCCGCGTCCTATGTATCGCTTTGCAATACTTACAACAAGACGCAAATTCGCTTCAACAAGCGTGTTTCTCGCCTCGATATCCCCCTCGGATATTCTCTTGGCAAGGTCGATTTCCTCGTCGGCGGAAAGAAGCTTGATCTTACCGATGTCCTTGAGGTACATCTTTACATGGTCCTCGATGGGCATAGCGTCGCTTACTAAAAGCGCATCCATATCCTCCTCGGGATCAAAGGGTTCTTCATCACCGTCAAAATTCTCAAAATCGGGAAGGTCGTCGGGAATATCGGGGACGGTTACCTCGATTCCCAATTCTTCAAGCCGTGCATACAGCTTGTCGGTTTCTTCGTCACTCAGTGAATTTGCTTCGATTACTTCAAGTATTTCGTCGCTGTCAAGAGTGCCTTTTTTTCTTGCTTTTATGATGAGTTCGTTGATGTCTGCTTTTTCTGCGCCGGGAACGATTGGTGTTTTATTTGCCATAATCCTTTTCCTTTCAACGTAACTTATTTTTTTGTTTTCTTAAGTTCTTCTATTCTTTTAAAAAACGAGTCGTCGGAGCCGTCGTCACTTTTCTTGCGCTCAGCCTCTTTCCCAAGGCTTTCGGCAAGCTCCAATGCAACCGACTCACTGTTGTTCGTAAGCTCCCTTCTTCGTATTGTCATCTGTGTAATTCTGCCCATTTCATCGGCAGTAAATGCATCGCCAAAGGTCTCTATTCCGCCCTGTAGCTCCTGTGAATTTCTCACGAGCTCACGCCAGACCTTCTTTGAAAATTCACACTGGAATATCTCCTCGGAAATCTTACCCTTCAATGCCTCCGAGCCAAGATATTCGGGATGAATAAGAATGAGTCCCAAAAGGTTTTCTTCCTTCTTGACCGTGGAAAGATTTTTGGCACTGTCGGCATTTACCCTGTCGCCGTAGCCGATACTTTTGTTTATCTCGTCTCTGACGGCATTTTTTTCTGCCTGTCTCCGATTTTTTTGCTGACGCTTCTTTATTTCATTCCTTATTACTTCCGGAGCAATGTCAGATTCCAGTGATATTCTCTGAATGAATATTTCCCTTTCTATTTCGCTGTAGACTCCCGAAAGCATATTACAGCATTCGTCAAGGTACGAAAGCTTTTGCTCGGGGACTGAAAGATTATATTTAGACGATATGTTTTTTATTGCGTATTCTATGTGACCGTCAGAGCCCTTTAACAGCTTTTCAAAGGAGGTTTTGCCGTATTTCTTTATGTATTCGTCGGGGTCCTTTGCTCCGTCAACGGTGACAACCTTTACCTTTACTCCCACGTCACCCAGCATATCTATCGCCCTTTTTGACGCTCGCTGTCCCGCCTCGTCGGAATCATAGCACAGATACACTGTATTGGCATATCTTGCGATTATTCTGGTCTGCTCCGAGGTCAATGCCGTTCCCAGCGTTGCAACAGCGTTTGTAAAGCCTGCCTGCTGAAGCGCAACAACGTCCATATAGCCTTCGCAAAGTATCAAAGACGAATCCGTGTTATTCTTTGCGTGGTTGAGTGCGTATAGGTTTCTGCTTTTCTTGAAAACCGGAGTATCTGATGAATTGAGGTATTTGGGCTTTCCATCACCTATTATTCTTCCTCCGAAGGCAATTACGTTTCCCGATAAATCAAATATAGGGAATATTATTCTGTTCCTGAAATAGTCAAACAGCCTTCCGCTCTTTTGTGATACTCCTGCCAGAAACGCATTTTTTATTTCGTCCTTTTCAAAGCCCTTGGACATAAGATATCCCGTGAGCGAATCCCAGGACGTATCGGCATAACCTATGCCAAAACGCTTTATTGTACTCGGAGTAAGTCCTCTTTTTGTAATGTAGGAAAGTGCTTCGGCGTTTTTGGGGTCTATAAGCGAATCGTAGAAGAAGCGTGCGGCAAGCTTGTTCATCTCGAAGTAGCGCTCCTTGTTTACCCTCATCTGCATACTCTTTGGGTCTTCGGGTACAGTCAGTCCCGCACGGGAAGCAAGGTGCTCTATGGCGGTCATATAATCTACGTTTTCCATCTTCATCACAAACGTGATGACGTCTCCGCCGGCTCCGCATCCAAAACAATAAAAATTCTCATTGTTTCTGAATACTGTAAACGAAGGAGTTCTCTCACTGTGAAATGGACAGCAGCCCGTAAGGTTTGAGCCTGCACGCTTAAGCTGTACGTACTGTGATATCACGTCTTCGATATTGCATCTTGCCTTCAGCTCGTGTATAAATTCCTGTGGCAGAGCCAAACCAGCACCTCCTTCAAATAAACTTTCACATACTATATACGCAAAAAAAGACGAATTTCCTTTTTAATTTTCCGTAAAATTTAAATTTTATTCACTAAAACACGTTGAAATACTTTCTGTCAAGGCTTCTGAGCTGTATTGCCTCGAAAACGTGGTCTGTCTCCACGGAATAACTGCCCTCCAAATCGGCAATCGTTCGGGACACTCTTACCACCCTGTCATAGCCTCTGGCGGACAGCGCAAGTGTTTCAAATGCATTCTTGAGCATTTCGTCGGCATCGTAGCTGAAGCAGCAATTTTCCTTTTTACTTGCACGCTCAGGAGTATTCTCAAGCCCCAACTGCTTTATACGGCCGGCGGCAAACTCTCTGGCACGGTTTACTCTCTTCTTGATTTCTGCAGAGCTTTCTGCCTTTACCGAAGAATTCATCTCGTCAAAGCCTATTGCGGGAACCTCAGTTTGTATATCGATTCTGTCAAGCATAGGTCCCGATATCTTATCAAGATACTTTTTTACAGCCGAATAACTGCAATTGCATTCCTTTTGCTCACTTCCAAAATATCCGCAAGGACAGGGATTCATTGCGCATACAAGAACAAAACGACTGGGATACGTCACCTTATAGCTGGCACGAGTTACCGTAATATTTCCGTCCTCCAAGGGCTGACGGAGAGCTTCGATGGTTTTCTTATTAAACTCCGAAAATTCATCTAGGAAAAGAACTCCGTTGTGTGCAAGAGATACCTCTCCGGGCTGAGGATTGATTCCTCCGCCAACTATTCCTATATGTGAAACGGTATGATGAGGCGAACGGAAGGGACGCGTATTTATCACAGGCCGATCGTTTGAGAGAATGCCTGTGAGCGAATGAATTTTTGTAGCCTCTATCATTTCTTCATAGCTCATATCGGGAAGTATACCTGCAAAAGCCTTTGAAAGCATACTTTTTCCGGAACCGGGAGGTCCGATAAGAAGCACGTTATGTTTTCCGGCAGCAGCTATTTCCATAGCGCGCTTTGCTTTTTCCTGACCCTTAATATCGGCAAAATCAAGAATGGTATTGTAGCCTGCCTGTGAAAAGTCATCGTTGTAAACGGCACACTTAAGCTGCTCCTCGCCTCTGAGGTGAGATATAAGCTCTTTTATATTCTTTACACCGTAAACCTCAATATCCTTTACCACCGAAGCTTCGCAAACGTTGTCATAGGGAAGAAATATTCGCTTCTTTCCCGATTCCTTTGCAGTAAGGCACATAGGAAGTGCGCCCGATACAGGTCTCAGCTCACCGGCAAGAGACAGCTCGCCTATGAAAGTGGCATCGTCAGTGAATATATTTTCAAGGACTGTGTGCTTGAGCATTGACACCAGGATAGCAAGGTCATAATAGGAGCCTATTTTCTTTTTGTCGGCAGGTGCAAGATTTATGGTCGTTCTTCCCTTTATGAAAGGAAGATTGTTGTTTGCAGTAACGGCGCGGATTCTGTCCGTAGCCTCTTTAACGGATGCATCGGGAAGTCCAATAACGGATATTTCGGGTAAGCCTCTTTCAAAATTACATTCCACACTTACCTCAAAGCCGTCAATTCCCCACATAGCGACCGTATAGACTGTATTGACCATAATGCTACCTCCAAAAAATAGATATTCATCGTATTATACACCGTTTTTTTGCTCTTTGCAAGAGGAAAGCACAAAAAAGGTTGCAAAAAAGTCATAGACTTTTTCTCTTCCTTTTGTTTTAATTGAACTTATGCCTTCTTGCTTGTTACCGCCTTGATAACAAAGAGAGTAGCTAATATGAGAACTGCACCGATGGGAAGTATTATCCAAGCATTCTGAACAAATCCTGCAATAACGTAGCATACAAACGAGATAGCCGCAACTGTTATTGCGTAGGGGAGCTGAGTGGAAACGTGCTGAACGTGTTCGCACTGAGCGCCTGCAGAGGACATAATAGTCGTATCGGAAATGGGTGAGCAGTGGTCACCGCAAACCGCACCTGCAAGGCAGGCTGACATACCGATAGTAAGAAGTGTTGAGCCTTCGGGGAATATAACTGTAACGATGGGAATAAGAATACCGAACGTACCCCATGACGTACCTGTTGCAAATGCAAGAACACAAGCAACAAGGAAGATAACTGCGGGAAGGAATATGCTGAGTGCTTCAGCGTTTGCTGACATAAGACTGCCAACGTAGTACTTTGTACCCAGGAGGCCTGTCATATTCTTAAGACCTGTAGCGAAGGTAAGGATAAGGATAGCGGGAACCATTGCATTGAAGCCCTTGGGAACGCATTCCATTGATTCCTTAAGGTCGATAATGCCACGGCAAATGAAGTAAACGATAGTGAACAAAAGTGCAATGAGACCGCCCCAAGGAAGACCTACGGTTGCGTCTGTATTTGCAAATGCATCAACAAAGTTTACACCGTCAAGAATACCGCCGTTGTAAACGAGAGCGAATACACAAACTGCAATAAGAACTACGATGGGAAGAACAAGGTCAATAACCTTACCCTTTGCACTTTCCTTTTCGTTTGCTTCTTCAACAAGTGCCTCAAGGTCTGCATTAGCGTTTGCTTCAACCTTCTTCATAGGACCGAAATCAAACTTCATAAGCACGATTGCTATGATGAATACAAAAGTAAGAAGTGAATAGAAGTTAAAGGGAATAGCCGAGATGAACAGCTTAAGTCCCTCTCCCTCGGGTGCATAGCTTGCAACAGCTGCAGCCCATGAAGAAATGGGAGCTATCATACATACGGGAGCCGCTGTAGCGTCGATAAGGTATGCGAGCTTAGCGCGGGAAATACAATTCTTGTCTGTTACGGGACGCATTACTGAGCCGACTGTAAGACAGTTGAAGTAGTCGTCGATGAAAATAAGTACACCGAGAACAAATGTAGCAAGAGATGCGCCAATCTTTGTCTTAACGTGCTTCTTTGCCCAGTTTCCGAATGCCGCAGAGCCACCTGCTCTGTTGATAAGAGCAACCATAATACCAAGTTCTACAAGGAATACGAAAATACCTGCTGTGCCCGATACGGCTGAAATAAGACCGTCGTTGATAATGGTATCAACAGTACCTGTTACGGAGAAGTTTGCCGCAAGGATACCTGCAACACCGATACCGATGAACAGTGAGCTGTAAACTTCCTTTGTGATAAGTGCGAGAGCAATTGCGATAAAGGGAGGAATAAGCGCCCAATACGTGCCCACAACCTCGCCTGCACCGCCGCAGGTATCACATTCGGTGCCTGCCGCTGCACAGTCAGGGCAATCAACTGTTCCCATAGCTCCGCCTGTTACGTAAGCAACGACCAGAAGAGCTATGATGACAACAGCCGCAATCGCAAGAACGATTTTGTTTGTCTTTGCCATGATTTTTTCTCCTTTAAAATAAAAAATGTCATGGGCACTACCACCCACGACAAAAGTCACAAACGATAGCACTCCACATAAATGTGACAGTTGACTGCATATTTTACAAGCCAACCAACCCGAAAAAAGTTATAAAGGACATTTTTCGAATTTCGGCGGCGATTCCTTTTGCTATCTGCTCCTTTGCATTTGTGATAACTACTTATAACCGTCGCGCCTCTACCACTTGATTAATAGTAACATTTTGTTGTCGATTTGTCAAGAATTATTTAACATTTTATCAAAAGCTGTCTCAACAACCGTTAAAAATACTCTCCTACGATTGCATTCCGCATATAAAATGCCGGTTAAAGCTCTGTTCGAGTTTTAACCGGCACACCTTCGTCTTATGCTTTTACCGTTCCGTCGGGATTAAACAGAGGAAGTCTTTCAAGATATATAATATCGTCCCTGTCTGCCGCGTCACCCTCTGCGAGAATAGCCATTTTTCCGCAGATGATACCCCCTGCCTTTTCAACAAGAGTTTCAATAGCGCGAAGTGATTCGCCTGTTGAAATAACGTCGTCAACTATAAGAATGCGTTTTCCCTTCATAAGATTTGCATCCTCTACGTCAAGGTAGAGCTTCTGCTGACTCTCGGTTGTGATCGAGTTAACCTCAACCTCAAATACTCCTGTCATATAAAGCTTTGGCTTTTTACGTGCAAGAAGGTATTTGGCATCAGCCTGTCTTGCCATTTCGTATACCAGGGGTATACCTTTAGCCTCAGCAGTGATAATATAATCGTATTCGGGAGCCTTTTCAAGCAATGCCGAAGCAGATGCTACGGTAAGCTCTGTGTCACCGAAGATTACAAACGCACCTATGTAAAGCTCGTCGTTTACTCTGCATATTGGGAGCTTTCTGTCAACTCCTGCGATTTTTATAGGATAATAATTCAAAATACTCAACTCCTTTTGGTCTATTATACATCTTTATTTTTCAAAAATCAATATCAAAGGAGAATTAAAACTAAAATTCCCAGAATTATTCTGTAGATACCGAACACCTTGAAGTCGTGCTTTTTTACGTAGCCGATAAGGAATTTAATAGCGATAACCGATACGGCAAAGGCTGTTACCATACCCACTATAAGATACGTAAACTCTGCAAGTGAAAAATCAAAACCGAATTTCAAAAGCTTCAAAAGGCTTGCTCCTGCCATAACGGGCACTGCAAGGTAAAAGGTATACTCAGCGGCAACAGTGCGTGACACACCGATAAGCAAAGCACCGAGTATTGTAGCGCCAGAGCGAGACACACCGGGGAATACTGCGGCAAGTACCTGGAATATACCGATAAGCAGGGCTGTGTACACAGTTATTTCAGAAATTGAATTTATTTTAGGCGCTTTCTTGTTAAGCGTTTCAATCAAAATAAAGAATATTCCAAATACTATCAACGCTACGGAAACCGACGTTGCGTTGTAAAAAAGACGGTCGAAAAGGTCCTCAAAGAGTATTCCTATAACCGCTGCGGGAACGCAGGACACCAAAATCTTTATCCACAAAGCAAAGATGTCCTTCTTTATGAAGCTCTCTCCTTTTTTAAAAGAAAACGGAAACAGCTTATTCCAATAAATCATCACAACGGCAAGTATAGCGCCAAGCTGTATTACAACAAGAAACAGGTCGTAAAATTCCTTTGAAAAGCCGAGAGGAAAAAATTCGTTAAAAAGTATCATATGACCTGTACTGCTTATGGGCAGCCATTCGGTAATACCCTCAATAACTCCCACTATAAAGGTCAAAAACAAATCGATAATATTCATAGCTTTGCTCCTTATTACGTTTTTTGAAACCAGCGCCGTTTAACCGACCGCTTTTATCATACAATATATTTGAGGTTTTGTCAATTGATACTGTATTTTAAAATCCCACAGCATGTTTAAAGCATTGACTATTTTCGCAAAATAGTATATACTAACTGAAAGGAGATGTATTATGAAGAGAAGGTTATTTCAAAAAAAGGATATTTTGCTGTTAACTGTACTTTTGATAATAGCGCTCCTTGTTTTTTTATTCACTGCGAGGGACTCAGGCGATACAGCAGAAATATGGATAGGCGGAAAGCTTTACGGCTCCTACCCGCTCAACACTCCGTTTGAGGTAATGCTCGATAACGGAGCAGCGATCAAGGGTGACGGAAAGAGTGCTTGGTTTGAGCATTCCGACTGTCCCGATAAGGTATGTATTGAAACGGGAAAGCTGTCCGTTTCGGGACAGTGGGCGGCGTGTTTACCCAATGAAACGGTACTAAAGATATTAAAGGACAACGGTGACGTTGATACGGTGAGCTGATGAAAAACACAAAAAAGCTTACTCTTACAGCCTTGCTTTGTGCTGTAGCCCTGGTGCTGTCATTTATTGAGGGCGCCTTCGTTTTCGTTCCCCAGTGTCCGGGTGTAAAGGTTGGTCTGTCCAATATTGCAGTTATGTTTGCACTGTTTTGCATTGATAAAAAAACAGCCTTTTCTATAAGCATTTTAAAATCGCTGTTCGCTCTTTTGACAAGGGGCGCAATGGCAGGTCTGCTCAGTCTGTCGGGCGGTATTGCTTCAATACTTGTTATGATAATATTGGCTCTGGTATTCAAGGGAGCATCCACGGCGTGTATCAGTGTCTTTGCGGCTCTGACACACAATCTTGCGCAGTTTGCCGTAATCAGCCTTGTGTATTCGCCGGTGTCTATGCTGCCATATCTGCCGTTGCTCATTGTTTCGGGTACAGTGTTCGGCATTGCCAATGCAATTTTTCTCCACGGAGTAAAACCTGCCCTGACAAGAATAGGAGGAGAAAAATGAAAAAGCTTTTTTTGATATTTATGCTTTCGCTTTTTCTCACGTCCTGCTCAGAGCCAAGACAGAGCACCCAGTTTTTCGGGTACTTTGACACGGTAGTATCCCTTGACGGATATTTTGATTCTGAGGAAGATTTTAAAAAAGCCTGTGAGATAACAGAAAACACACTTAAAGAATATGACTGGGTTTTTGATATATATGACAACGGAGAGCTGAAAAATCTCAATGAAACAAAAAAAGCCACAGTCAGCTTGAAGCTGGCAAACGCCATTGCTTTCGGCATAAAGGCAGAAAAAGTAACCAAAGGCTACTGTAACGTTGCAATGGGCTCTGTGCTCTCTCTCTGGCACGAGGCAAGGGAGTCAGACGTTCCCTACCTTCCCGATATGGCAAAGCTGGAGGAAGCCGCAAAGCACACTGATATTTCAAGCTTTTCTTATAATACTAAAAATTTAGACAAGGTAGAAATAACGCTGACCGACAGCCTGATGTCACTGGATATGGGTGCTGTGGCAAAGGGAATTGTTTCCGACGTGCTTCGCGATGCACTGACCGAGGCAGGCTTTGACAATCTTTACGTCAATATGGGCGGAAACGTCATGGTCATAGGAAACAGGGACGGCGGAGGCTGGTCGGTGGGAATACAGAACCCCGACGGCAACGGAATTGCCCACGCGGTAAAGGTAAGTGATTCCTGTCTCGTTACAAGCGGAAGCTATCAAAGGTATTTTGAATATAACAATCAAAGATATCACCACATTATCTCCCCCGACACTCTTTACCCCTCAAACAGATACAAATCTGTGTCGGTTCTCTATGAGAACGGAGCCTGGGCAGATGCTCTGTCAACGGCACTGTTCAATATGAGCATTGAAGAGGGCGAAGAGATACTTGCGGAATTTGAAAACATAGGAGTTATGTGGATAACCAACGAAAACGAATACGTTTATTACGGAACGTTAAAGAAATAGAGGTGGCAAAAGTGGAAAAGGTTTTCAAAAGACGTTGGATGATGCACGATATGGCGCGTCAGAGAGTGTTCGACAAAAGAGAATTTTTGAATATTCTGGAATTGCTCAAGAGAATGGACTACAACGGTATCGGTCTCTATCTTGAGGGAGCAATGGAATTCAAAAGCATTGACGGTGTTATACATGAGGGCGTTATAACGTATGACGATGCCAAATGGATAGTTGACGAATGCAATAAACGAGACCTGTTCGTTTTCCCCATGACAAACGTTGTGGGACACATGGAGCATTTCTTTGCACAGGAGCGTTACCGTCATCTTAAATATGACGATATGTCCCAGATGGATTTCTATAATCCCGAGGCAGAAGCCTTTGTAATGAATATCGTGGATGAATTTGCTCAGGCGTTCGGAACAGGCTTGGTACATATCGGCGGCGACGAAACAAAGCTTCCCAAGGAAAGTATGATGGACTATGCCAAATTCCTGTCAAGGATTTGCGACAACCTTCTTGCCAAGGGAATACAGCCTGCCATATGGGATGATATGATATGGATGGACAAGGAGCTTTGCGAGCCCTTCAGCCGTGACGTGTTCCTCTTTGACTGGAATTATTACGGTCACCGTCCCGAAAGTATAACCTTCTTCCGTGAGCTTGGCTTCAAGGACCTGATCGTCGGACCTTGCGACAACAGTTGGGAAACCTTTATTACCTACCAAAGAATAAGCGGTCACCTGTTGGCTCATACGGATATTCCCGTTCAGCCCGATGAAATAGAGGCATTTCTTGAGGATGAAGCCCAAACGGATGCCCCCGAAAAGCTTGGCGCTATTATCACAAACTGGGAAAACAACAGTGGCAGAAACCTCTGGTGTCAGTGGTCTGCATTTGCAAGGGCAGGGCTCTTTATGACAGGTAAGCTCAAGGCAAGAGAGCGCAATGACGAGCTCATTGAAAAGACACTGTTCGGCAGAGTTACTCCATACACAAGCATCGTATATATGCTTCACGACGTCATTGCAAAGCACAACCTTGACCACAATTGGTCACCCAGACTGAAAAACTGTATTTTCGGCGTATCTTCGCTCCGTACGGCATTGCTCGAAGCGATGAATAAGCCTGCTTTTGTGGACGATATGGATGAAACGCTAAAAGAAATACAAAGGAAGCTCTATGGCTGGACTCCCCTGGACGATATTGAAAACTACTGTCTTGTGTCTATGCTATCGCTCCACGATATGCTGAGAGCCGGGCTTGAACTGGTAAAGGCATTTGCCGCGAGAGACGAGCTTTACTCAAAGGCGGCGGAGCTTCAGTTTAAGAATACCGAGCTTGCGGGACAGTATCTTGGCAAATTCATCAGCGGTGTAAGACGCGCCATTGAAGAGGTAATAAATGCAAGAGAAAGCTATGCATGGAATCTTGAGCTTGTAAACGTGGACAAATGTGACGTAGCAAGAATAGACCTTGTAATCGACCTTCTGTGCGAGATAGCCGACACAATTGAGAATGCGTTTGACAGCTTTGAAAAAATCCCTCTTCCCCTTCTTGAAAAAACAGTAATAGGTATCATAGACAGAAACCCATATGCCGCAAAGGTATTTAAGTAATATCTTCACTCACAGCCGTCGGCAATGCAAAACGTCAAGGTTGATTTAATACAATTTTCTAATATACAATATACAAAAAACTCTGTTGCAAGGCAACAGAGTTTTTTACTTTATATGAAATTTCTCGATTATTACGTCCTCGCCGTTTCACTTTTTTGAACATATGCAAAGCTTGGGATAGGCGAGATTTGCCGGCGGCTGCTGACCGCTTTTATTATTCAACGACGAAGGAATTCCCAAGCTTATAAACGTGGGAGTTATAAAAAGCTATAAACAGATTCATAGCATATTCCGTATCTCTTGCGCCTGCAGTCTCAAAAGAAGAATGCATTGCAAGCTGAGGAAGTCCTATATCCACAGCTGCTACAGACAGGTTAGTCTGCAATATATGACCGAGAGTAGAGCCTCCGGGCATATCGGAACGGTTCGTATAGTCAAACCATGGAATATCCGACGTTTCGCAAATTGTCTTGATAACAGCCTCGCTTTCTGCATCGGTAACGTATCTGCCCATAGCATTATGCTTTATGGCAATACCCGAATTAAGTGTTCCTCGATTATTACAATCGGAAAGCTCGGGATGATTCGGATGCACTCCGTGGGCATTATCCGCCGAAACGAAAAACGTATTTGAAAGAAGTCGCAGATGCTCGGAATGAACTTTTCCCATAGCCGACGATATTCTTTCCAGAATATCCGGAAGGAAGGTAGAGCCTCCTCCGTTTATAGCTTCGCTTCCTACCTCTTCCCTGTCAAAGATAGCAAATACAGGCACGTTTTCTTCCTCCGAGGAAAGCAAAAATCCGCAAAGAGATGCAAAGACACACTGCAGGTCATCCAGACGGGGAGAAGAAATAAATTCATTATCGGTTCCCCAAACACAGCCCTTCTGTCTGTTGACAAGGTAAAGGTCGTGAGAGAGCACGTCCTCGGGTGCAACGTCCAATGCCTGTGCAAGCTCTGCTAAAAGGTTGGCCTCCGATGCACTCTCACCCACGAGAGCACACATATCGGATACAAGAGAAAGAGGAGCATCCTTGTTGGGATTTATATGGGGAGCTGTAGTGGGGATGATAGCCACGTCGCCGTCGGTTTCCACAAGCCTTGAAACAATTCTTGTGCCTTCCCTCACTGTCAGTCTGCCCGCAATGGCAAGGGGTCTGTCAAGCCACGTATGGAGCACTGCCCCGCCGTATTTATCTGCAGAAATACGCAGATAGCTTTTGTCTGCCATTTCAAAATTCGGTTTCAGCTTAAAGCAAGGGCTGTCCGTGTGGGAGGCAACTATCTGATAACCGTCAAATTCTCCGTCGGGAATACGAAATGCAATAAGAGAAGAGTCGCCCCTTCTGACAAAATACTTTCCGCCCTCCTCAAGAGACCAAGTCTCCGATTCAAAAAGCTCGGTGTAGCCGTCCTCAATTAAGCGAAGCTTGGCATTGTTTGCAACGTGAAATGCAGTAGGTGAAGAATGTATGAATTCAAGAAGCTCGCTGTTGATCCTATCCATAATTCAGTTCTCCAATTTTCTATAGTAAGAGAAATGAGCCACAACGGTGCGGTCCTCTCTCTTTTCATCGTCAAAGCCCGAAATAATAATTCCGTTTCTGCTCATAAGCTCGGACACGGTAATTTCCTCGGCGTTGCCGTGGAATACCACCTTTCCGTCACAGCAGACGATGAATATCTTATCCTTGATGGAAATAGAACCGCTTTTGCCAACAAGTATTTCCTCGTTGTCAATCCTTTCGGTAACCGATTCTATAATCAGATTATTGAACTTCTCTGCCATCATAAGCTTGTATGCCTTGCTACCGGGCTTGGGCACAAATAATCGAGACAAAAATCCCATAATATTCTCCTATAATACTTTTGAAAGGAAATCCTTGAGTCTTGGGTTCTTGGGATTTGTGAAAAACTCTTCGGGGGGAGCTTCCTCTGCTATTTTACCGTCATCGATGAAAAGTATGCGTGAGCCTACCTCCTTGGCAAAGCCCATTTCGTGAGTAACGACAACCAGTGTCATTCCCTCGTTTGCTAGCTCCTTCATCAATTCAAGTACCTCTCCTACCATCTCGGGGTCAAGAGCCGAAGTAGGCTCGTCAAAAAGAAGTACCGAAGGGTTCATAGCAAGGGCACGAACGATTGCAATTCTCTGCTTCTGACCGCCGGAAAGCTGCGAAGGATAAGCGTTAGCCTTGTCGCTGAGTCCGATTCTTTCAAGGAGCTGACGCGCACGCTCTTCAGCGTCTTTTTTGTTCATAAGCCCAAGCTTTATAGGAGCTATGGTGATATTATCAAGAATCGTAAGATGTGGGAAAAGATTGAAGTGCTGGAAAACCATTCCCATTTTTTGACGAAGCTTATTTATATCTCGTTTTTTGGAATCCACAAGCTTACCTTCAAACCATATTTCGCCGTCGGTGGGAACCTCAAGCATATTGAGACATCTAAGGAAGGTACTCTTACCGCCTCCTGAAGGACCGATAACAACCACCTTTTCGCCCTTTTCGATTTTGATGTCAATTCCTTTGAGGACCTTTATTTCATTGTTTTTGCCAAAGCTTTTATAAAGATTTTTAACCTCTATCACTCTTGTTCATCCTCCTTTCAAGCAGGGATACAAGATAGGACAGACCAAGGACAAGCACAAGGTAAATAAGTCCTATTGCAATAAGGGGCATAAAGTTACTGTAGGTTATGGAGCGTATCTTCAAGCCGCCCTGAGTCAGATCGGCAACGCCTATGTAGAAGGCAACGGACGTTTCCTTGAGCAGTGCGATAAACTCGTTTGCAAGGGCAGGAAGCACAGCCTTTATAGCCTGAGGAATAACGATATACCACATTGTAGCAACGTAGGTAAAGCCAAGGCTTCTGCCTGCCTCCATCTGTCCGTTGTCTACCGACATAATGCCGCCTCGTACTATTTCTGCAACGTAGGCACCCGAGTTGATACCGAAGCAAAGAACTGCCGCGGTAAACTTCTCAATACCCAAGGGTAAAAGAAGTACAAAGTAGATAATAAGCAGCTGGATCATAACGGGAGTACCTCTCATAATAGAAAGGTATAATCCGCAAATGCTGTCAAGAAGCTCAAGCTTTCCTGTCTTGGCATAGGTACAACGGATAATAGCAACGATGAAGCCTATTATAAGACCAAGCACCAGTGAAAGAGCAGTTATGGAAAGTGTGGTGCCAAGACCCTTTACAAGATACTGCCATCTGTTTTCCTCAATGAAATTACGGTAAAATTCGTTTTTAAGGTCATTGAGAAATTTGACAACGGGGATGGAAGTATCGGGCTTCTGTGAATCGTAGTTCACAAGGTCAAAGCACTGGATAAGACCGCGCCTGAGTGAATTTCTATTGGAAATATCCACCGTTTCTCCACCCAAGTTGATGGACATGGTGCCTTCTACAAGCTTCTTGGCATCTATAATGCCGCCGAAGAAGGCATTTACAACGCTGTCATCAAGATACACTGTCAAGCCGTCTTTCATTTCATAAAGCTCTATATTCAGTTCGCCTTCGAGAACAGCGGCTTCTTCAAGCAGTGGCTGAAGCTTCTGATATATTTCCACCTGTATCTTGGTGGCGTTTTTCTGTGTACCGGAGTCTTCGTTGAAAAGCTCAACGTCAAGAAGATAATCAACGTTGTTGCTGATTACCGAATAGATATCAAGGGTTTTATATGTACAGGAGAGTGCAATATTCTTTTGGTTTCCGTATTCCAGACTTTTTACAGTTACGTTGGTATTCTCACGAAGATACTGTGAGCAATATGCAATATTGTTGGGAAGCTTGTCAAGCTGTGCATCCAGCAACGCCTGAGCCTCTTCGATGGTAATTTCTTGCTTTACGGTATTATTACTGTTACCTACCGCAATACTGATAAACAGCGCGGCAACGGCAACCAGTATTACAACGCCAACAAGAGCAAGAAGCTTTATTTTTTTATTCTTAATCATTTTATGCCTTTCAGGGACAAAAAAATAGGAAAGTCGAAACTATCCTATTTTCTTGCACAAGTTAATTTTGTTGTCTTTGATTACTTGATGTACTTAGCAACTATCTCGTCGATCTTGCCGTTGGCAGTGAGAGTAAGGATAGCGTTGTTAAGCTTATCAAGAAGCTCTGTGTTTTCCTTTGCAACGCAGATAGCATAGTCTTCATCAGCGTATGAAGTCTCAAGGATCTTAAGACCTTCGTTTGCAGCAACAAGTGCCTTAGCAGGCTCGTTGTCGATGATTACGCAATCAACTGAACCGCCTACGAGTGCGAGAACTGCGTTGTTAGCATTGTTGTACTGAACAACGTTGTCAGCACCGAAGTCATCTGTTGAGTAGATATCACCTGTTGTACCAAGCTGAACGCCTACCTTATAAGCTGCACCCTCTGCATAGAGGTCATCAACTGTTGTGATGGGTGAATCTTCCTTAACGATGATGGACTGTACACCTGAAGCGTAGCTGTTAGTGAAGTTGATCTCCTGAAGTCTTTCTTCGGTAACTGTCATACCTGCCATACCGAAATCAACTGAACCGCCCTTAACGGCTGTGATGATGGAATCGAATTCCATATCCTCAATAACAAGCTCCATACCGAGCTCTTCAGCGATAGCTGCAGCTATCTCTGCATCGATACCTACGATAACTCCGTCCTGATAGTACTCATAGGGCTGGAAGTAAGCGTTTGTAGCCATTGTGAGCTTTTCCTTTTCAGCGGGAGTCTCGTCCTCAACGTTGCCTTCCTCGATGTTATCGGGAGTAACTGTCTCGGATGTCTTGTCGGTGTTGTCTTCTTCTGCCTTGTTGCAAGCTGTAAGAGCAAAGCACATTACAAGCATTGCGAAAACAAGCATAATTGAAAGAAACTTTTTCATTTTGTCATTCTCCTTAATGTAATATGTTTTATGGGTAAATCCATATAGAGAAATTATACATCATTTTGTATAAAAATCAACCTTTTTTTCAAAAAAATAAATTTTTTATTCATTATGTCCCAAAGCCAGTTATTTTTTTATGCAGTTTTGTACATTTTTGTTTTGCGAATTTATGCATAATTATTCGCCTTTAGTATAATTATACGTAAATTGATATTTTTTAACAGCCACACTCAAGTCAAAAATGTAAATGTTTACATTTTTTAACGAAATGAGATTGGTAAAATTTAACAAACCCCCAAAACACCTTAAAATAAAGGACTTTTCCGCAAAAAACTTTGTGAAAAAATTATCAAGGAAAACAAAGCATTAAAAAATTATAAAAAAATTGAAAAACATTGAATTTGGGTGTTGCAATATTGAGAAAAGAGTGGTAAAATATACACGAATTCAAAGGAGCGTGAAAAAATGTCATTAACATTCAAAGGCGGACTTCATCCCGAGGAGAATAAGATAACGGCGAAATCCCCGATAGAAGTTATGCCGGAACCTGCAACGGTGTCCATTGCCATGTCACAGCACATCGGTGCACCTTGCACACCAACGGTAAAAAAAGGTGACCACGTTTACAAGGGTCAAAAGATCGGAGAAGGTCAAAGCGGTCTCACCTGTCCTGTACACTCCGGCATCTCGGGTACTGTAAGTGCCCTGGAGGACAGAGTGGGTGCATTCGGACAAAAGGTGACCCACGTAGTAATCGAAAACGATTTTAAATCCGAGCTTCATCCTGACATACACCCCAACGGGAAAACGTTGGAAGAATCAACTTTTGAAGAAATAGTCGATATAATTAAAAACGCAGGAATCGCAGGTCTTGGAGGAGCCACCTTCCCCACCCACTTCAAAATTTCATCGGCTTTGGGTAAGGTAGATAAGCTCATTGTAAACTGCTGTGAATGCGAGCCCTACATAACGGCAAACCACCGTCTCATGCTGGAACAGCCCGACGACATCATTGGAGGCATAAAGGTGGTTATGAAGGCTTTAAGCCTTAACGCTTGCGACATTGCAATAGAGGACAATAAAAAGGATGCTGTAAAGCTTATGTCCGAAAGAGTGCGCAACGAGGCGGGAATATGTGTGAAGGTGCTTAAGACAAAGTACCCTCAGGGCGACGAGCGACAGCTCATATATGCCATCGACAAAAAGGAGATACCCACGGGTAAGCTCCCTGCAGACGTAGGCAGAATAGTACTTAACGCCGAAACGTCGGCGGCTATCTGGCGAGCATTCCATTACGGCATGCCTCTTGTGGACAGAGTTATAACGGTCACGGGCGACTGTGTTGCTCAGCCAAAGAACCTGAGGATCCCCCTCGGTACGTCCATTACCGATATAATAACCTATTGCGGCGGATACACAGGTGAAATAGAAAAGATTATCAGCGGTGGTCCCATGATGGGTACGGCACAGTGGGATGAAACGGCACCCGTAATCAAGGGAACTGCTTCAATACTGTGCTTTGGAAAGAAAAAGAAAACAGCACTTCCCGAAAACTGCATTCATTGCGGAAAGTGCGTCGGCTCCTGCCCTATGCACCTTATGCCGCTTTATCTTGCAAGCTTTGCAAAGATGGGCGACTGGGAAGCCTGCCGTGATTTTGACGTGCTGAGCTGTGTGGAATGCGGTTGCTGTACGTATCAGTGCCCCGGAAACGTTCCCATTGTTCAATACATCAGGACGGCAAAGGGAAAGCTTAGAAAATAACTAACAGAAAGGATATAAATCAATGGGACTTTTAAAGGTTTCTGCCTCCCCTCATATCAGACACGAGGACACTACCCGAGTGCTTATGAGCGACGTTATTCTCGCAATGATACCCCTGCTCATCTGGGGAGCATATATTTTCGGTCTCAGGGTACTTACCGTCACAGCTGTTTCCATAGCGTCCTGTGTGGTCTTTGAGGCTCTGTTCAACCTTATCTTAAAAAAGAAGATTCCTGTGGGAGATCTGTCTGCCGTTGTAAGCGGTATGCTTCTCGCCTTCAATCTTCCCGCAACCATACCGCTTTGGATCCCCGTTATCGGTGCACTTTTTGCCATGGTAATAACCAAGGGACTTTTCGGCGGTCTCGGTAAGAATTTCATGAACCCCGTACTTGCCGCAAGAGTATTTCTCTTTGGCTCATGGCCCTCTCATATGACCTACTACAGCGAGCCTCTTGTAAGGCTTCCTGCCTTCGGTCAGGTAGACACGGTTTCTTCTGCCACAACACTTACCGTCCTCAAGAACGGCTCAATGCCATCCGAAGACATTTTCGACCTTTTCATAGGCAATATGTCAGGATGTATCGGTGAGATATCCGCGCTGTTAATACTTGCAGGCGGTGTATATCTTCTCGTGCGCAAGGTTATCACGTGGCATATTCCCGTATCGTTTATAGCAACGGTCGCACTGCTCACCCTCATATTTACCCCCGACGGCGTAAGCCATCTTGACTATATGCTTGCAGAGCTTTTCAGCGGCGGTCTGATGCTCGGAGCGGTATTTATGGCAACCGACTACGTGACCTCGCCCGTTACGGCAAAGGGCAGGATCATTTACGGTATCGGCTGCGGTGCACTCACTGTATTCATCAGATTCCTTGGCGGATACCCCGAAGGTGTTTCCTTCGCTATCCTCATTATGAATCTTTTTGTTTGGTACCTTGATAAAGGAACCAAGCCCACTAAATTCGGAGGAGGAGTAAAAAATGCAAAAGCTTAAGTTTTTAAAGCCCGCCCTTCCTCTCACTGTTATAAGCGTGGTAATCGCTTTACTTCTTGCCGTTGTAAATTCGGTTACGGCAGACAAAATAGTAGCTAACACTCTGATAGAAAAAGAAAAAGCAATAAAGGGTATATTCTCACAGTGCGAAACCTTTGAATCAGGCAACGCCTCACTCTTTGAAAACAGCGTCAGCGATGCGGGAGTGGTAAAGGATGCAAGCGGCAGTATCATCGGATACTACGCAGACGTTGCTCCCATAGGCTTCAAGGGAGAAATATCTCTCATAGTTGGAACAGACACCGAATGCAAGGTTGTAAGCGTTTCTCTGCTGTCTGCTTCCGAAACCCCCGGTGTAGGTACAAAGGCAACAGACAACTCCTACCTTTCAAGGTTTTCGGGTCTGGCACTTGACGGTGTGCCCGAAGTTGATACCATCACGGGCGCAACCATCAGCTCAAGGGCTGTAAAAAACGGTATCGCAAGTGCTGTTACCACTATAGAAGCAATAGCAAAGGAGGGAAAATAAATGTCGAAAAACAATATAAAGCAGATCTTCACCGACGGTTTATTTGACAAAAACCCCATCCTTGTACAGCTTCTTGGTACGTGCGCAACTCTCGCCGTCACGACCTCTGTGTCAAACGGCATTGCAATGGGTCTTTCCACAACGGCGGTTCTGATATGCTCAAATCTCTTCATATCACTTCTTCGCAATTTCATTCCCAAGGAAGTAAGAATTGCTTCATATATCGTAGTTATCTCGGGCTTTGTTACGGCAATCGAGCTTCTTATCAAGGCTTTTCTACCCGAAGTAAACAAGTCGCTGGGCGTATTTATTCCTCTTATAGTTGTAAACTGCATCATCCTTTCACGTGCGGAATCATATGCGTCGAAGAACAAGCCGTTTTTTGCCGCGCTTGACGGTCTGGCAATGGGTGCAGGCTTTACAATGGCGCTGATAGTCGTTTCTGCAATACGTGAGGTGCTAGGCAACGGAACGTTACTTGGATACAAGGTAACCCCCGAAGCTTTTGAGCCGTCTCTTATGTTCGTAATGTCGGCAGGTGCTTTCTTTACTCTCGCATTTGTAATTGCGGGAATGAATAAAATCCTGTCCGTAATAAAAAAACGTGCTGAGAAAAAGGAGGTAAAGTAATATGAAGGAAATACTTCTTATTGCCTTTGCGGCAATTATTACCGAAAACTTTATTTTCTCACGCTTCCTCGGTATATGTCCCTTCCTTGGCGTTTCCGAGAAGCCTTCAACAGCTGCGGGTATGGGCTTTGCGGTTATGTTTGTAATGACCGTATCGTCGGCTCTCACCTGGCTGGTATACAAATTTGTGCTTATCCCATCAGGTCTTGAATACATTAAAACCATAGCATTCATTTTGATAATTGCCGCTCTGGTACAGATAATTGAGATGTTCTTAAAGAAGTTTGTTCCATCCCTGTATCAAGCGCTGGGCATATATCTTCCCCTTATCACTACCAACTGTGCAGTGCTTGGTGCAGCTCTGTTGAATATTCAGAACGGATTCGACTTCCTTGAGTCGATAGTTTTCGGTCTCTCCGCGGCAATCGGCTTCACTGTGGCTCTTCTGATATTTGCAGGAGTCAGAGAAAGACTCAGATTTGCAAATCCCCCTGCAGCCTTCAAGGGCTTGCCTATCCTTCTTGTGTCGGCGGGACTTATTGCCATGGCTTTCTCGGGATTCTCGGGAATAAGTCTATAACAGGAGGAAACTGTAATGAGTGAATATATTGTAAACATTGTACTTGCTGTTGTCTGGTTCCTTGTGATTGGAGGAGCACTTGGAGTAGCACTCTCCTTTGCGGCAAAGTACTTAAAGGTAAAAGAAGACCCTCGCATTGAGGAAATAGCTGACAATCTTCCTGCGGCAAACTGCGGAGGATGCGGATACGCAGGCTGTGCGGCAATGGCAGAGGCTATTGCAAAGGGTGAAGCAAAGCCCTCGAAATGTGCGGTAGCAAGTCCCGAGGCTATAAATAAGATCTCCGAAATTATGGGTATTGAAGCAGAACAGGCGGTAAGAATGCGTGCGCAGGTAATGTGTAGCGGTACTTCCGACCTTGCGAAGCTCAAATACGAATATGACGGAGTGCTTGACTGTATTGCGGCAACAAAGCTGGCAGGAGGTCACAAGCTCTGTCCCAACGGATGTATGGGCTACGGCACTTGTGTCGAAGCCTGTAAATTCGATGCTATCAAGGTAATAAACGGAACAGCGGCAGTTGATTATAACAAATGTCAGGCTTGCGGAGCCTGTGTCACTGCCTGTCCAAAGGGACTGATTCAGCTTGTTCCGTTTGATGCGGAATACTGGGTAGGCTGTAAATGTACCGAGAAGGGTGCCAACACTAAGAAATGGTGTGAGGTAGGCTGTATCGGATGTAAGATATGCGAAAAGAACTGTCCTACAGGTGCTATAACGGTAGTAGACAACCTTGCCAGAATCGATTACTCAAAATGTTCAAATTGCGGTAAGTGTGCCGAGGTTTGTCCAAGACACATAATCTGGTCATCAAATCTGCACCCTGCAATTTCTACACCGGAAGTAACTCAGGAAAACGTAACGGAAGCATAACGGCAGGTGGCTGTAAAAAGTATTTTTTACAGCCACCTGCTTTTTATATTATAAAGTATAGACAATTTTAAAAAAAGGTGATAAAATAGTATCGGCTAGCAGACGATAGCAATTCTCGCCTATCGCAACCCATATATATTCCCAACCATAGCTAAACGGCGAGGTTGATTTAACACAATTTCCCACTATAAAAAGCGGCTAGCAGCCGATAGCAATTCTCGCCTATCGCAACTCGTATATATTCCCAACCATAGCCAAACGGCGAGGTTGATTTAACGCAATTTCCCACTATAAAAAGCGGCTAGTAGCCAAAGGAAAAACTACATTTAAATAAAAGAAAACAGAGAGCTTCCGCTCTCCGTCTCACTGTTATTCTTCTGTTGGTGCTTCTTCTGCTTTCGCAAGCTCCTCGTTGTAGGCGGTAAGCACTGCCTCTTCAACCATTACCCTAAACTCCGCGTTTATCGGGTGAGCGATATCGCGATAGGTTCCATCTCCGTTTTTACGACTGGGCATTACAATAAAAAATCTGTCATTAGCATAAATTACCTTGATGTCGTGTACTGCAAGCTGAGCGTCGAAAGTAAGAGATACAACTGCTTTAAGGGGTCCGTCGTCAAAGGTTTTTCTGATTTTGATGTCTGTGATTTGCATAATTAGGCTCCTTTTCTGTTGTATTTTACTTCTAAAAGCATAGTTTGATTTTATATTCATATTATTACATGGAAGGTGTAAAGATGTTAACAAAAAGTAAATTCTATTACGATTCTTATATTTGTGATAAAACTTGTCTCATCCTCGGCATCGGTGGTGTAAGTATGTCATCCATAGCCCTGCTGCTTGCAGATATGGGCTATAAGGTATCGGGATACGACGAAAATCACGGTCCGTATACAAAGCTTGTGGAAGACTGCGGAATAGACGTAGTGTACGGTAATACAGTACCGTCGCTGGACGGTGTGGGGCTTATTGTCTACACTGCGGCTATAAAAGAGGATAATCCCATCATTAAGCTTGCAAAGAAAAAGAACGTACCCTGTGTAGTGCGCGCTCCCTTCCTTGGCGAGCTGATGAAGTGCTACGGCAAGCGAATAGGAATCTCCGGCACCCACGGAAAATCCACGACCTCAGGAATGATATCACAAATATTTCTCACGGCAGATGCCGACCCGACGGTTATGATAGGAGCAGACCTTCCGTCAATCGGTTCAGGTCTGAAAATAGGCGGTAAGGATTCCTTCATTTTTGAGGCTTGTGAATACAAGGACTCATTTTTATCCTTTACGCCTACCGTGTCGGTAGTATTAAACGTAGAACTTGATCACACCGATTACTTTCCAAGTATTGACCGTATGATGGACTCTTATACAAAATTTATGGATATTTCGGGATTTGCCGTTGTGTGCGGTGATAATGAAAACGCCGTATTGTCCGCTAAAAAATACGGCGGCGATGCCGTCTACTATTCCGTGAAAGACGAAAACGCCGACTTTTTTGCCAAAAACATCAAAACCGTAAAGGGATTTGCAGAATTTGACGCTTTTGCAAAGGGAGAATTCCTTACTCATATCAAGCTGTCTGTACCCGGAGAATTTCAGGTAAGCAATGCTTTGGCAGCTATTGGCGCAGCTTACATTTCAGGCATCGATGCCGAAAAAATAAGGGAAGGTTTGGAGAGCTTTCGAGGTGTGGGCAGACGCTTCCAATACAGATGCCAATACAACGGTGCAGACGTATTCGACGATTACGCTCATCACCCTGACGAAATACGCGCCACGCTTGCCACGGCAAAATCAATGGAGCACAAACGTGTATTGGTTGTTTATCAGCCTCATACTTACACAAGGACACACGACCTGTTCGATGCTTTTTCAAAGGCATTCAAGGACTGTGACGAGGTGGTTTTTGCAGACATATATGCAGCCCGTGAGAAAAACGAATGCGGTATATCGTCAAAAAATCTTGCCGATGCCGTTGAAAACGGAAAATACGTAGGTGATTTTGAAGCGATTGCAGAATATATGAAAAGCACTCTTCAGCCTGATGACCTGCTCATAATTATGGGAGCAGGTGACATAATCAATCTTAAAATATAATATGTAACGAAAATGACAATCTCAAACCGAGATTGTCATTTTTACTATAGATCATATCATCCCACGCAATGCCGTTACAACGTGCGTTCCCAGTGTCGGATTCCCCAATGAGTTGTATTTGTTGCATATTTCCTCGTCGCTCATATCGGTTTTTTTAAGTATCATTGCTCTGATTTCATCCAAAGGTTCAATGCAGGCATCAAGTGCTTTTGACACCTCCTCCTTCCCTCTGTAGCAATATCCGTAAGGATGGTAATCGTGGGCTGTCAATATGCACTGTATATCCATGCGGCGAAGCTTAGCCACAGCTTCTATGTGCTCACGAGGAAGCGAAATGTTACTGCCCCAGTTACCCGAGCCGTAAATTCCGTACAATTGAAGGCAGTCACCGCTTATAAGAGTATTGGAGCGTTTATCAAATACAGCACTGCTATCCGCAGTATGACCCGGAACGGTAACAGTTTGAAGTGCGCCGAGAATAACGTGACCGTCATCCGGAGCAAGGAATTTACAGTCTTTGTAATGTTCTTGGAGCTTTGGACAACGTGATACAATGCACGCATCGGGAAAATACTTCATAAGCTCATTCAAGCCGCCTGCGTGGTCTTTGTGATTGTGGGAAACAAAAATATATTTCAGCATATCAGCTGTAATACCAAGCTCTTTTAAAAACGGCAGTATATACTGCTCCACGTCCTCGTCGTAGCTTCCTGTATCAAAAAGAAGCGCTCCCTCATCTGTCATAACGGCGTAAACCGTGGTGAAAATATCCTTATACGGCATTGTAAGTCTGTGAATTCGTTCCATTAGTTCACCTCATTTCGTTTTTGTTATTATAGCAGATAAAGAAAAGATTTGCAAGCGTTTCCAACGTTCACGGAACAAAAGTCAATCTGCTCCGTCTAATAATCAGAATACTAGAGTAAAGGAGAACGAAGCAATGAAAAAAATCTTTATTATACTGCTTGCCCTCGGTTTATTCTTATTAACGGTTGGGTGTCAAAAAGCTCCCGAAAACACAGAGGTTGATTTAAATTCCGAAGCAACAGAAGAAAATTCGGACACAACTGCCAAACCGTCTGTCGAAGAGCCTGTAATCCCCACGTCTTACAAGCTTATCACAGAAGAAATACGCACTGAGCTGATCGATGAACCCGAAGAAAGCTATAGTCCCGGCGAAACGGTAACTCTCACGGTTGGAACAGTCACGGAAACAAATCAGTATTTGTGGGTAAACGACCAAAAAATAAATCCCACGCAAAGCAATCTCATGCACACAGTCTTTACTTTCACCATGCCTGATTGCGACGCAATAGTGAGGCTGGAACAGGAAAGTGTGGATATCCCCTTGCCTCCCGAAAAAGAAGAGTCCTCCGACGCAATCAATACGACGGTTACAGACTTTGCACTTCGTTTGTTCAAGGAAAGCATTGCAGAGGACAAGAGCACTCTAATCTCACCGCTATCGGTACTTACAGCTCTCTCAATGACGGCAAACGGTGCAGCTGGCGAAACCCTTTCGCAAATCGAAAACGTCCTGGGCGCGTCAACGGATGAGCTGAATTTATGGATAAGCCAATACCAAAAAAGCCTTCCGAACAATCTGAAAATGGCAAATTCCATCTGGTTTAAGGACGCAGATTCCTTTACTGTAAACGATGACTTCTTACGCACCAATACCGACTATTACGGCGCAGGTGTATTTGAAGCGCCATTTGACGATTCCACACTAAAAGAAATAAACGAATGGGTGGAAAACAATACCGACAAAATGATAAAGGATATACTTGATAAAATTTCCAGGGACGCGGTTATGTATCTGGTAAATGCACTGGCATTTGATGCCGAATGGCAGGAAATCTATTACGAGCGCCAAATCAGAGACGGACAGTTTACCACCGAAAACGGTACAAAGCGACAAGTCGAGCTGATGTATTCATCGGAAAACCAATATCTTGAGGACCAAAACGCTACGGGCTTTATAAAAAACTATAAGGGTGGAAAATTTGCCTTTGCAGCACTTCTTCCAAATGAAGGAGTTTCGGTTTTGGAATACGTTGCCTCTCTTGATGGAAGGCATTTAAGTCAATTGCTGGCGAATGCAAAGCAAAACGTTGTAAGTGCTGCCATTCCCAAGTTTGACAGCGAATACAAGGTAGAAATGAAGGATATTCTTGTGAATATGGGAATGCCTGATGCGTTCAATTACACTCTTGCTGATTTTTCAAAAATGGGGAAATCCACAGAGGGCAATCTGCTCATAAACCGAGTTATTCATCAAAGCTATATAAACGTTGATGCCAAAGGAACAAAAGCGGGAGCAGCTACCGTTGTGGAAATTGACGCTCCTACGTCGGAAATGACAGATTTTGAACCGCCAAAGGAGGTCTTCCTTGACAGACCGTTTGTGTATATGCTAATCGACTGTGAAAACGATCTTCCTTTTTTCATAGGTACTGTAATGGACGTTGAATAAGCATAAATGGGGCAGTCCGTTTTGGACTGCCCCATTATATTATCTACCCATAGTTTTACCGACTTTAATCTTCAAGACCAGCAATCCGCACACAAGCACAACAGGGAAAACCGTAGCTGCAAGCAGTCCTGTTTTCAGGTCTCCGCCTGCCATTTCCGAAATATTTCCCACTACTGTAGGACCTGCCGCGGCACCCAAATCCCCTGCCAAAGCCAAGAAAGCGAACATTGCCGTTCCACCTCTGGGACAATTCTGCGAGGATACGCTGATAGTTCCCGGCCACATAATACCAACGGCTAAACCGCAAAGTGCACAGCCTGCAAGACCGAGGATAGGCAGATTTGACAGCGATGCCAGTAAATAACAGCCAACGCACATAACACCGCAAATAAGCATAACCTTGGCTAAATCAAGTCTTTCGCTGAACTTTCCGTACATCATACGAGCAATACCCATAAACATTGCAAACAAGCACGCCCCCGACAAATCGCCAACGGTTTTAGATACTCCCACAGCGGCTTCCGTGAAGGCAGATGCCCATTGAGTCATAGTTGCTTCCGATGAACCTGCACACACCATAAGTATTATCATCAACCAGAATATAGGTGTTCTCAGCAGCTTGCCAATGCTCATACTCTTGCCGTCTTCCACCAGCTTTTCTATAGGACAATTGATAAAGTTAAATGCGTTATACAGCGGTACCAATGCCAGAATAAAAGCAAGTATCTTCCAATTTTCTATGCCGAACAGAGCAAAAAACAGCGTAGAGCCTAAAATAACACCCATTGAGCCCCAACAAAAGAAGGAGTGCAATGTACTCATTACGCCATCCTTGTTTTCAAAGGGACACGCTTCGACGATAGGGCTTACCAAAACCTCAACAAGACCGCTGCCTATAGCATAAAGCACTACGGAAATCAGAATACCCACAAACGGTATCGGCAGTACCTCAGGCAAGATTGCCAACAAAACAAGCCCTGCAGCCGACACAGCCTGAGACGTGACAACACAGATTCGATACCCGATTTTGTCAGCGAATTTAGTAGCCGCAAGGTCAACAAGCAATTGTGTCAAATAGAACACCATTGGAATCATAGCAATCTTTTCAAGCGTAATTCCGTAAGTGTCCTTGAAGGTTAAAAATAAAAGCGGAGTAAAATTAGAAGATATAGCTTGCGTAACAAAGCCAAGATAGCAAGCTATTAACGTTTTTTTGTAATTCTTTTGATTTGTCATGATGCTTCCCTTCAAAATGAAATAACTTTAAATTGATTATATCACCCATTCCTCCAACAAAAAAGCCACAAAAACGTCAAATTTAAGCACTATTTACCCATATCAACGCTTTGCCCGGGAGCGTATCCGTATCTTTTTTTGAACTGACGTCCAAAATAGTTTACCGAGTTAAAACCGCAGGCATAACTGATTTGTTGAAGCGTTTGCGTTCTTTGACTCAGTAATTCATGAGCCATTTGGAGTCTGTATTGAATCAGTGCATCAATTGGAGAACATCCCATATACGTATTAAAGCACCTACCCGCTTCACTTCTACTGATATCTGCCGCCTTGGCAATATCCCCCAGCGTTACAGCTTGAGCATAATTTTCATAGATATATGACAGCATCTTTTGAAGGCGGATCTGACTGTTTATCTGTACACGTGTCGCCTCGTTTTTGGGAAGCTCATTAAACCGGCAGGATAAAAATTCAAATATGCAATTGACGTTACGCTGAACGGCTAATTCATAGCATTCGTTTTTCTCGCTCAGCTTCCTGTAGGTGTCTTTTATCAAGCGGTTTACCTCACTGTGTAAGCTATCGTTGTGACGAAATACAACGAAAGGCAATTGGTCACATTGGGATATGGGCTGTATGTATTTTTGAAAAACAGTACTTGTTTCCAAAGCTACTAACGTACCTGAAAATACAATATTAGGCATTGGATCGGGCTGATTGCCCGACAGTTGTTTTATTCCGTGCAGCATATTTCCGTTAACAAATATGCTGTCTCCGGCTTCCAATATGACGTGCTGTCCGCCAACTTGATAATCCAATACTCCGCATTCTGCCGTTGCGATTTCAAAATCCGGATGCCAATGCAACGGACCCGCCCAATTCGGCAGACCTGCAAGCTCGTCATGGAAATAAGTAATCGGGAATCCTGTCGCATTGTGCGGTATATGCTCTCTCAATTGATGATCCAGTAATATAGCCATATTTCCCCCCTTAATGCTGTCGTGAAATGTCGCACCGTCCTTATTCTTTATAATAACATAAATTCAAAGTGTTTTCAACATCCTATTAGCTTTATTATACTTTTGTCAAAACAAAAAAGCGGCTAGCAGCCGCTGGCAATGCTCGCCTATCGCAACCTTTGAATATAACCCTGCAATGAAAAACGGCGAGGTTGATTTAATGCAATTTCCTAGTATACAAAAAAACACGGCATTCGATTGAATGTCGTGTTTTTGCTTATACTTTTACAGTATTCTTTTGCTTTTTATAAACATACCAAAAAAGCGAATATCTCAATACGGCAATTATAAGCCAACTGATCGGGTATATTATATACAATGTATGTGGTGTATGGTATTCTTCAATCCTGAATACCGTGAGACACCACAAAATGCGAAGTCCGCAAAAGCCTGCCAAGGAAATCACGGCGTTTGAAACGGAAACGCCAAGGCCGTTAAGCGCTCCTGCTGTTGTATCCATAATACCTTGAATAAAAAGCGGACCGAAAATATAGACTATTCGCACAAAGCCCCAATAAATTGCTTCTTCCGAGTCGGTTATATAAAATCCCAGAAGATACCTTGAAAAAACAATGACAAGTGTGGATAGGACCGCGACAAAAGCAGTACAAAGCATAATTGACGCAGTATATGACCTTTTTACTCTGTCATAATTTTTTGCGCCTACGTTGTAGCCTATAAATGCCATAGCAGAGCTTAGGAAAGCGCCTGTAACCACTTCGGCAAAAGCCTCGATACTGCTTGCCGCGGCATTACCGGTAATAAATCCGGGAATAAAGTCAAGCGAGTTTATGGATGATTGAATAACCACATTGGACAAAGAAAAGGTTGAGGATTGTATGCCTGCAGGAATACCTAATCTGATAATCTTTCCTAAAGGTCTTAGAGACAATCTCAAATCCTTTAGTGACAAGCGAATATCGTCATCCCTTCTCACAAGAGAGGCAACTACTAAAGCCGCTGCCATAGTTTGTGAGCATACAGTAGCAAGCGACAATCCTATAAGGTCTAAATTTAACAGTGCAACAAAAACGTATGTCAGCGTAAGCTTTACGGGAGCTGTTAGCAAAAGGAAATATAACGGTTTTTTCGTTTCACCGTTTACACGCAAAATTCCCGCGCCGAAATTATATATTGTTGTGGGAATCATTCCGCAAAAATACGTTTGAAGATACGCCGTTGACTTATCTAAAATATCAGGCGGTGTATCCATGACAGTGAGTAATTTGCCTGTAAAAATCACTCCCACAGAAGTTATCACGAAACCTATAATGATTGAAAGCAACATAGCGGTATGTACGTTTGCTTTTATTTCTTCTTTGTTTTTTGAGCCGATTGCGTGGCTGACTGCCACCGCACTTCCTGTAGAACACCCCAAAAAGAAACCAACCAAAAGACTCCTTATAGCACTTGTCGAGCCCACAGCCGCAACAGCACTGTCGCCGCTTGTACCAAGACGTCCGGCAAGGATCACGTCTGCTACGTTGAAAAACTGTTGCACAAAACCCAGAAGTATAAGAGGGATTGCAAAACGAATCATCTGAGAAACGATTGGTCCCTGACTCATATTCAGTTTTCTTTCATTCATAAAAACCCCTTTGAAACAAATTGCATTGTTGACATTAAGCATTTTCTTTGTTAAAATGATTATATTCCCATTTTAAGAAAAAAACGTGCCGTTTTTAGCGTTTTTTATACCATTTTTTGATATTAGAGGTTATTTTATGCAGCCACTTTTTAATTTGAAAAGAGAAAAAAGCGATCAGCTAATTTCATACAATTACACAAACGATTGGTGCACACTTCAATTTCACTCACAAATTGAAATATGTATCGTTCACGAGGGAGAAATGGAGATCTTTGTAGACGGAAAACAAAAAACTCTCAAAAAAGGTGATATTTCCTTAGCGTTGAGTTTTGTACCTCACGCATATAAAACTCCTGTTCATTCGCGCTCATCTATAGTTTTTATTCCTGCAAATTTTTGCGAAGAGTTTTCTGAAATGATTGAGGGCAAACGTCTTGTCACCCCATTCATATCCGAACCTGATACGTATAGAAAAATGGATTATTTTTGTTCGCTTCTGCATGAAGAGGGAATAAACGAAATCAAACGCCGTGGCATCATATATATGATTTTGGGCTCAGTTTTAGATGCTATAACGCTTGAAGACGTTGATAAACACACCGACGCTGAGCTTGTTTCAAAAATCTTATTTTACATAAGCGAAAACTATAAAAATGAAATTTCGGTTTCTCAAATTGCCCAGCATTTTGGATACAGTCAAAGCCATATTTCCCGCTATTTCAAGTCGTGTTGCGGAATAACTCTGGTAAGGTATATTAGCCTTATGAGATTAAGGCAAGCGGTGATACTTATGCGAGAAGGACAACACAGTATAACCGATTGTATACTTGAAAGCGGATTCTCTTCCAATACAACCTTCTATCGTACGTTTAAAGGTGAATTTGGCTGTTCTCCAAAAGAATATATTAAAACTCACTGATTTACATCTTACCTCGAAATTGTGCAAGCGTTATTCTTTTTTATATACCGAGACCAACCCTGCTATTTTGATTTGTTTGGCACGTATATAGATTGTAATAGACTAGCATTGCCCACGGAGACTCTCCGCTTTTTGCAAAAAGATTTAGAAATAATGTAATCACTTATGAGATAAAGTCAATACAACAATGTTGCGCCAAAGAAAAAACACGGCATTCGATTGAATGTCGTGTTTTGATTTTTATACTTTCACAATATTATTATATATTGCTATGTGGCTGTCAGTAGGTCTTTCGTCCAAGTGATAATGACCAAAAAACCATTTATTAAACTTCAACCTGCGATTGACTCCTTCAAGGAAATCAGTGAGACCGTTTTCTTCGCATGACGGTTTTACAAGTTTTTGAATTGAGGTGGGTGCTGAATGTGTTATAACAATATCAACAGACCAGTCTGCTTTTGACAAGTTTTCTGTTGCAATATTATACTCAAATTCGTTCGGCAATTCCTCTTTCCACCAACTCTTTCCTTCCTAAATTCCTTGTCGTGAGATGATGCCCCTCCGAGTGTAAATATTTTTTTACCGTCAATAGTATATATTTGTCCTCGCATAAGATGATATATTTTATTACTTATTTTGTGTGCTTTGCCTTCGTAAAAAACAACAATCGGAAAACTCCCCAGCATATCGAAATTTTCGTGATTGCCGTCAATGAACAAAGTGGTGAAATTCTTTTTATCAAGCCATTTACGCCAATATAGCTCTTCATTGTCACCACACCAAACACCACCAAAATCTCCGCATATAATAACAAAGTCCTTGTCGGTCAAATCCTTTTGATCGGAAAAATTTTTGCTTGACAGCTTGGTTATGTCTGTCGGTATATGTGTGTCTCCTGTTATGTAAATCATGCTATACCTCTTTATTTAGCTCTGCATATTTTGAGTTTATTTTGAAAGTATACGAAATGTTTTCAATGTCATTAAATGCAGTTATTTCGATTCCACCTTCTAATATGTTGAATTCAAGAATTTCATCACTGTTAAGCGAGACTTTTGGCATTATAAAATCTGTAACATCTTCAAAGCTTAAATACATCATTGTGGTTTCTTCATCCTCGTCACGATAGTCTTCCTGTTTCCAATTACAAAAATCGATTTCAATAGTTAACTTGTTTGATTCTTCGTGGTATTCCATACTTTCTATCAAGCTATCATGAAAGTCAAATCTTGTTAATTCGTTAATTGTTTTCATATTTAGTTTTCTCCTTATGGTAGTATATGTGATGCTTTTGAGTTTTTAGCAACTGGATTCCCATATTTATCAAGATAATAATCATGCTTACCCGTTGAATTCGGATTGAGTATATGGTAATGATCTTTTCCTCCAAACCCGGGATTCCCTTTTTTTCCTTTATCAAATCTAACCGTTAAACCGTTTTTTTCAAAGGTTCTTGAAGTTGAATTCTTTTTCATTGCAGAAGAAGTAGTTTCTTTCCAGCCATTTCGTTTTAATCCGGATGGTGTTTTATTGAGTTTAAATACTCCTTTGGAGTTTTTTGTACTATCTACCACCTTATCAATTGCTTTAACTGTATCAGAAACTTTATCAACTGTTTTAGCACCATCGGCAATTTCGCCTATAAATGGTATAACACCAATAGCATCAAGTCCTGCCGACACAAAATCACCACGTAATAAGTCCACGGGTATTGATGCAAGATTTGTAAATGTGTCTACACCTGGAATAAAGGAAGCAACTGCTAAAATGTTGCTTATGGCATCGAGCGCACTCCCTTTTGTATTTCCAAAGCTTCCGCCTTTTCCTCCACCCATTAAGCAGTCACCTGCTTTCTGGATTTTGAAAACTCACTTTCAAAAGAAATGATCTTTATTCCTAGGTCTTTGTATATTTTGAAAATGCTATCTGGTGTAGCACCATATACAATTATAGTTTTTGGGGCAAGAATGTTTACAAGAACTGCGAGACCTATTTTAAAAAATAGCTTGTCTTCTCTTGTTTTTATACAACCGTGAGTACCAACAGCAACGGTCTTGTTTTTCTCTATTCCATCAAAACAAAACTCGTACGAACGTTCATCACTAAAGCGAACATTAGGTATAACTTCAATTCCGTTGTTCTGCAACCATACAGCAATTGCCCTACCGCGATATGTATTCCACTGCTGCATAACGAGGGGCATATTGCGGTAAAGACTAAAATCAGGAGAAATTACTCCGTTGAATTTTTTTAGCTTTTCAATATAGGCTTTGGGATTATTCCACAGACGTTCAAAGTTTTTGTCATGCTCGTAAAACACAACCCATTTATCAAAATCATTGCAAGATTTTGACATCGCCTTTGAAAAAGTGATTACATCGTTTGGAAGTTTATTGCTTGTTTTAGTACAAGGCAATTCACATTCCCCGGCGTAATCAGCATCTTTTACAAGAAATGAACGAAACACATCTTTTTCTTTTTGCATTTTTTCTCCTTTATAATAACATAAATTTAAGGCTTTTTCAACCTCAAATTTACTATATCATATTTACAGCATGACATACAATGACATCTTACTGACATAGCATGACATCTTTTATAAAGTCAAAATCAAAAAGAATAATTCATTATTGTATATTTTCATAAAATGCCGTTGATTTTAGATTCAAAATATGATATAATGTTTCGAAATCATAGCAAAAGAAAATATTGCCTTTTTGAAAAATGGTGTAAACTACCGATTTTTATGTTCAAAAAGCGCTGTATATAAGGAGATGTATAATTTTATGAAGCTTGGTATAGTTGGTCATTAACCATTTTTCATATTTCCACATATTCCTATAAATGCCTATAAAGCTTGATATGGCGTGTTTTTTCGCACAACCAACCAAATTATAAGTTTATATATCTCTATGCTACTCCATGCGAAAATGGCGTAAAAATGGCGTAGAGAAATACACGAATTGCAGATGCGAAAAAGACTGCTGCTACATATCAAATTGTTTATAGAAGTATCCGAGTGAAAACGGAAATTTTGCAAAACACAACTATACCACGTAGTACCAAACAAAATGAAGAAAAATGCCTTGAAAGTGATATCTTTCAGGGCATTTTTTATGATTTAGAGGTGGAGCGATTGACTTTTTTGATGGTAGTATCCCTATTGTATTTTCTAAATTGGCTTTTGGTATGATTTGTAAAAACGGCACAATGGTATAATATATTCATTGATTTATATCCGGGAGGAGAAAACATTGATTATATATGGCTATGTAAGGGTTTCTGCAGTAGACCAAAATGAAGCAAGACAGCTTCTTGAGATGGAACAACTTGGTATAAAGCCCGAAAACATTTTTATTGACAAGCAATCGGGAAAAGACTTTAACAGACCTGAGTATATTAGACTTATGAAAATGTTGAAAAAAGGCGATTTGCTGTATGTAAAAGCGATAGACAGACTCGGCAGGAATTACAAGGAAATTCAAGACTGGTGGCGAATTATTACAAAAGAAATGGAGGTAGATATTGTGGTTATAGATATGCCTTTACTTGACACAAGAGTATACAAGGATTTGATGGGCACATTCATTGCCGATCTTGTGCTTCAGGTGCTTTCATTTGTTGCTCAGAACGAGCGTGAAAACATAAAGAAACGTCAGGAGGAAGGCATAAAAGCTGCAAAGCTTCGAGGCGTGGTATTCGGACGACCTGTAAAAGTTCCACCAGATGATTTTGGACATATTGTCGGCAGATGGGAAAGTGGACAAATTTCAGCTCTGGATGCGGCTCGGCTAAGCGATATGAGTATAGCCACATTCTATAGACGGCTTCGAGAGTTTCGAGGCAAGTAAAAATCACTATCAAAAGGTACACTAATTGATAAAACCTGTAAATTTACGCTTTTGTAAATTATAGGTCGGTTTCATTGACAAAAATCGCATTTTTTGATATAATATTCAAGCAAATTCAAGGGATTTCAGCCCTTGAACCTAAAAGAAAGCA
>JAZSDT010000179.1:0-3466 GCA_045531285.1 Eubacteriales bacterium | reverse complement strand
GGAGTAAGATACATCGAAACAGATATCCTTGCAAAATAAACTTTGAGGTGATTTTATGGCTAAGAAAAAAGAAAAAATGCCCGAAAGACAAAAGTCGGAATTGCCGATAACCAAAGGTGAATTCAATAACGTTATTATTGTTGGTGGTCTTATTGCCGTTTTCAAAAAACATTTTGAAAAGAACAGTGATTTTTCTGATTATCATTTTGTACCGATGCTTTATGGATATCAGGTGTTTTTTACCGAAAAAGGAAAGTCTTGTAAGATTGATATCAAAAAGAGAAAATATCTCGGAGGCTGCCGTGTAACAAAATATGTTGATGGCTTCAAAAAGGCATCATGTCTCATAAAAAGCAGAGAAGAAAATGAGCTTGCTGTTCAGAAGCTTCTGCTGAATCAGAAAGTCAAGAAAAGCAAGAAAAAGGGCTGATTGAATGCTGCTTATATTTAAGTTTCACGATTTTGACGTCGATGTACTCGATGTGCCTGAATTTGTGATAACGGATATCAAGAAAATACAGAAACAATTCGATAAGTGGTTGTATGATAAGGATAACCCGAAAACGTGGGACAAGGACCGGAGAACTTTTTGTTTCCGTGGGGATATGTTCGTTTATTGGTTGAATGAATACCTGTTAAAGGACGGCAAGGTTAAGGCAAAGCTTGTTGAGTCGCAGGTGTTTGACGCCGATTATGACAGCGAATTATTAAGGTTGAATTATTAAAAGTAAAAACACAACGCCATCAGGGAAAACCTGATGGCGTTGCTTTGTCTGTGACAAAGTCAACCCCCTGTTCTACAGGGGGACAAGAAATAGCTTTCAGCGAGGAGTAAAGTAGACAAGAAAAAAGCTCCTTGATATAGTAGAAGTGGTTTGCCGACCACACAACTAAAATATCAAGGAGGTCTTTAACGTGAAAGAAAAAGACATAAATAGTTTAGAGCATACAAGCTGGAGATGTCAATACCATGTTGTATTTGCACCCAAATATCGAAGAATGGCAATATACAAAGAGATAAAAGTAGATATAGGAAAAATATTAAGACAGTTATGCCAACAAAAGGGAGTAGAAATAATAGAAGCAGAACTGTGTCCTGACCATGTGCACATGTTGTTGAGTATACCACCTAAGTATAGTGTATCACAGATAATGGGATATTTGAAAGGAAAAAGTAGTCTGATGATATTTGACAGGCATGCAAATTTGAAGTACAAATATGGAAATAGACACTTTTGGGCAAGAGGTTACTTTGTAGATACAGTAGGACGAAACAGAAAGCAGGTACAGGAATACATAAGGAACCAACTCGCTGAAGATCAGATTGCGGATCAAATAAGTATGAAGGAATATTTAGACCCGTTTACGGGTCGCGAGAACAAGAAAGCATAAAAGAAACCCCTTGAGGGGTAGCTGAAAAAGTAATGCGGTCGGCAAACTATTCAGCGCCCCTTTAGGGGTTTTGTTCGTATAATGCCCTTGAAGGGCTTAATCAAGCCTCCGGCTTAGCCGGAGGTCCTGACTTTATTTTCTTTTGGACTGGACAGCTTTTCTCTTCGCTTTGTAATCAGCCTTTTCTTTTTTCTTTACATTTATTTTATCTATAACTTTCGGTAAATAAAATGCAAGAAACACCTCTAAAACAAAGAGAACAATAAGCACTATCATCCATATTGTTCTGCTCTTTTCTTCCTGAGCCTGCTGTGCCAGCGCCTCCGCTGATACATCATTCGAGGTAACACCTATTGCAAGATAATTCAAAAATTCAGACATCAAAATCCCTCAATTCTCTGCAAACTCTTGAAACGGGAAGTCCGACCACATTAAAGTAGTCACCGTCAATTTTACGCACAAGCACACAGCCTTTTCCCTGTATGCCGTATGCACCTGCCTTGTCCATCGGCTCACCCGTCGCAACATAGCTGCGGATTTCATCCTCGGTCAACGGAAAGAACTCCACCTGAGTTGCTTCGCAGAAATTTTTAATCTTTTTACCGTTTATTATGGCAACGCCCGTATAAACCGTATGGCTTCTGCCCGAAAGTGCCGTGAGCATTTCAATTGCATTCTGCTCATTCTCCGGTTTTCCGAGAATCTCACCGTCAAGCACAACAACAGTATCGGCACCGATTACCGTAGCTGTCGGGTCTGCCTGTGCAACCGCCTGTGCTTTCTGCAGTGCGAGTGACATAACAACCTCGTCGGGAGTTGCATTTTCGTCAATTACCTCTTCAACATCGGCAACTCTTACAGTAAATTCAAGACCTGCAGTTGAAAGAAGCTCTTTTCTTCTCGGTGAAGCAGAAGCAAGAATAATTTCAGCCATCACCACAACCCCTTGTCCTTAAGAAGCTTGACTTTGAGCACCGCCGCCTGTGTTTTGCCGTCACGAATCTCGTTGTTAAGCACCATTTCAACCGCCTTATCAAGCGGAATATGTTCAACGCTGAGGAACTCGTCAGCATCAAGATGCGGTTTTACAAAAGAAAGATCCCTTGCAGCATAGAGATGAATCACCTCACCGCAATAGCCCGGTGACGGATAAAACTTTCCGAGGTCACGGTAGGTTGCAGCAACACAGCCGGTCTCCTCTTCAAGCTCACGTTTACCGCTTTCAAAGGGATCTTCGCCCTTTTCAAGCTTGCCTGCAGGAAGCTCGGGAATAACCTCAAGATAAGGATATCTGAACTGACGCACAAACAAAAGCTCGTCATCTTCCGTCAACGCCGCAACACATACTCCGCCCGGATGCTCCACGACCTCCCTGATACAGGGCTTGCCGTTGGGAAGCTCTGCATCGTCACGACGGACGTTGATGATACGACCCTCGTATATATAGTTTTTCTTAACAATCTTTTCTTCAAGATTCATCCTAAACACTCCGCTAATAAATAAGGGGCAACCTTGCGGTTACCCCCTGTTTTGTAAAAATCAGTCTTCGTCGTCTTCGTCGCAATCGCAATCGAAATCAAACTCAAGTGTTTCGCCACATGCGGGGCACTGAATTGTCTCCTCGTCGAGAAGGCTGTCGTCAAGACAGATAATCTCGTTACAAGCAGGACACTCAAGCTCAACGTAACCGTCATCACAGCAACCGCAGTCGCAGTCATCGTCACAGCAATCGCAATCACAATCATCCTCGTCAAGAAGGAACTCTTCTACATCGCCGAGATCCTCGTCGATTTCGTCAACAAGCTCTTCGAGCATTGCAACTTCATCCTCAAGGTCTGCAATTGAAAGTGCCATCTCTTCGATAACATCTGCCATTGCTTTGATAAGCTTAACTTCATCAGTTTCAGCCTCAAAATGAGCCATATCTACAAGACCCTTGATATATGCAGCTTTTTCTGTAACTGTCATCATGGTAAAATCATCCTTTCGTTATGATAGCAAAGCTCAGATCATGCTCTGCCCAGATACTCGCCTGTACGTGTATCGATCTGTATCATTTCGCCCTCTTCGATGA
>JAZSDT010000148.1:0-5485 GCA_045531285.1 Eubacteriales bacterium | reverse complement strand
TTATTGCGGAAAGCGATTCAGAAGTATTTCCCATATATATGGTCCTTATGACCAAGACAGATATCTTATATATTACATCAAAGAAGGAAGAGCTACCCTGACTACCGAGGACGGAAAAGCATTGACTCTCAGTAAAGGCTTTTTTGTTAACTTCCCACAAAGCCTTGCTACCTATCGTTGTGAGGAAGGCTCTCCCTGGACTATCAAATGGATCATGGCAGAAGGTGAAATAATCGAAAAATACCTTGCCTTTCTTAATATTACAAAAAACAAACCTTTTGTTGAATTAAAGGACGGACGAAACATTGAAATGCTTTTTGATGAAATGTATGAGAAATTTGATAAAGATAACCTTTCCGACAAGATATACTGCATCTCACTTATGCATATGTTGTTTTCCGTTCTTGCAGGGGAACTTGAAAAACCCAGCACAGACAATGACTATGTTGTATCTGCAAAAAAGCTTATCGAAGAGAATTACCGTGATCCTGAATTCAATGTGAATGCTCTTGCGGAAAAGCTCGGACTTCATCACAATTATTTCTCCATACTGTACAAAAAGACGACCGGAATATCTCCTATTAAAGAGATAAATCAATGCCGTTTGCAAGGTGCTTGTAAAATGCTTAACTTTACGGATAAGCGGATAAAGGAGGTAGCTCTTGAAAACGGATTTGCCGACGAGTTGTATTTCAGCCGTATATTCAAGAACGCTTTCGGCGTCTCTCCAAGTGCTTATAAGAAAAACAAAAGCTTACATATCTGAACGATAAATAATAGCAAAAAAGCGGCTAGCAGCCGCTGGCATATCTCGCCTATCCTTGCCTTTTTCTTGTGAAAACAAAGTCTAACGGCGAGGTCGTTTTGAATGCAATTTCCTAGTAAATAAAAAAACATTAGACACATCATTCGTGATTTCTCAAAAATGATGTGTCCGACTTTTTATCTTTTAAATTTTGCTTAAAGGTTTTACAAAGTTTTTGAAAAACTCAAAAATGTCTCAAAAAAACCTTATATACCTTACTTGTTCATTGCCAAATCTATTGCAACGGCACAAAGGGCGGTCATACTGAGCCTCGGGGTTGTTACCTCGCCGATACGCCCTAATGTTTTTATGCATCAGAAACATTAAAGCATATCGAAAGAACATAAATCCTTTTAAAATAAGCCTTTTGATTTGTAAAATTATATCGCTGAACACATCTTTTTACTTTTACTGAATGCATTATATCGTGTTCTAATGTGTTCATACACGGGTTATGCGAGTTTAGTTGCGACATTTTTGTTGAAATGTAAATTAATTAATTGCAACAATATAGATTTTATGAAACACAACCTTTCAATCCATTTCAGTTTTATAAATGTAGTTCTTGACAATAGAATTTTAGTATGATAAACTGTACAAAAAAGGAGAGTAATCATATCGATATGAAAAAATATTTGTTATCATTTTTGTTGATATGCGCAGCAGTTCTTACAACATTGGTCGGCTGCGGAAATCACGAGCATAATTTCAACCAAGCGAAAGCAAGCGAGGAGTTTATCATGGAACAAGGAAGCTGCGAGAAAAAAACAACCTATTATTATTCGTGCAGTTGCGGAGAAAAGGGAGAAGCTGTTTTTGAGGGAGACTTTGCACACGATTTTACTCAAAAGGTAACAACCCATAAATATTTTGCACAGGACTCTACAGATACCGAAGCGGCGAAATATTATTATTCCTGTATCTGCGGTGAAAAGTCGGAGGATACCTTTGAGTATGGCAGAAAGGACAGCGAAAGAGCTGCTGTGGGAAGCAAAGCAGAGGAGACGCTTCAGGGAAAGAAAATACTTATCGTTGGTTGTTCATACAATTACTACGGAAAAATTGTAATGAGAAAAGAGCCAAATGTCACATCGCTTTCCTCCCGTGTAAACGATATGGGATATTTTTATGAGCTTTGTAAGCAAAATGGTGCCGATGTGAGTGTCACAAACTGGACATTCGGCAATCATGACCTGACAGACATTTTAGGGACGTCTTGTGCTGCCAATACATCTTGCGGAAAGGGATTTAACCACCTTGCTGAGTTGACGGATCTTAATTACGATTATGTAAGTCTTATGGATATTGCCAGACCGAACAAGCTTTCTATGGAGGAATATATCGAGGAGCTTAAAGGCTTTATGAAGCTGTTCACAGATGTAAATCCCGATTGTAAGTTCATTTATTCTATTCCCTGCGGTGCGTATTGGTATAAGGATGCAGATAGAACAAACTTCAGAGACACATATGTAGGAACGGTTTATGCCAAGGAGATTGCCAAGCTTGACAATATGATTGTGATGGATTGGGGAGGCTTGATTTACGATCTTATTAAGGGTAATACCTCTGTGCCTGATGCTTCTTTGGTATACGATGTAAACAGCTTTATTGTCGATGACGGTTATCACCCCAATCTTTTGACAGGCTACATCAATACTTTGATGACATATTGTATGATTACAGGTGAAACTGCAGTCGGTCAACCTATAAATCTCGAAAACGGCAAGGAGACCGGCACGGCAAAACAATACAGAATGTCAAATTATGTTAAGTATTTCTACAAAAATAAAACAACCAACTTTATAGAGGTAATGGAATCCGAAAGCGAAATGCAGAAAATCCAAAAATTGATAGACAGATACATTGATATGAATGCGTATTTGTACTATTAATTGGTTACAAGTAATTTCGATACAATTTCCTATATGATAAAAATAAATTGGACACATCACAAAATGATGTGTCCAACTTTTTGTTCTCAATTGTTTCAGTTAAGAATTCGATATAGGGTTCAAAATCGTTTACATCAATTTTAGGAAGATTTCTTATATTGTGGTTGTAAAGGCACTTTACAGATATTCTGTAGCATCCGACGCATATATGGCTGAATAATTATCTGACGAATCACCCACGCCAATCGGCGGGGTGATTTTATTGATAAAGTGCTCTTTTTCATTACTTTTGAAAAATAAATGTTATTGACCAACGTGAAAATCTGTGATAGAATTTAAACGTAATAAAAAATCGGAGAATGATTATGCTTGAAATAAAATATCTGAAAAACGGCTCGGTTCATATTAACGAGGGTAATCCCGAAAGGTCAATGCTCTATCGCTACGGAATTCTCGAAAACGATTCAACAGGCGAGGATACGGGCATTTGTAAAGGTATCGACAATAAGATTACACTTTCAGCAAAGAGAGTTGTCGAAATATCTGCCGAAAAGAAGTCCTACGGCTACAGACTTACAATCCCTATGTCAAGCGAGGAGCGTTTCTTCGGTATGGGTGATGCAACCCGTGAGAGCGTTGAAATGCGTGGCAGAAAAATAGAGCTTGAGGTTAAAAACGTCACGGGCTACGGCCCTATGCCGTTGGTGCTCAGTACAGACGGTTGGGCATTGCTTCTCAACACTACCTACCGTTCGCTGTTTGACTTCGGCAGTACCACCGATTCTGTTTTGACTATCGATTCTCTCGGCGGAGAAATCGACTTTTATCTTTTTAACGGTGAAAGCCTCAGAGAGCTTCTTTTCAAGGCTACCGAAATCAGCGGCAGACCGATGATGTTGCCCAAGTTTGCTTACGGTCTCACTCTCGTTCACAACGAGCAAACCGACGCAAGAAGCCTTCTTTGGGATATTCGCACTATCCGAGACCACGATATCCCTTGCGACGTGATGGGACTTGAGCCTACCTGGATGGAGAAAATATACGATTACAGCGTAGATAAATCCTGGAATAAGCAAAGATTTGAGCTGCCTAGCTGGAAGCCTGCAAATCAGTCCGATAGCTTTTCATTCTTTTATCCTATGAGAAAAATGGGAATGCAACTCAGCCTCTGGCTTTGCGAGAATTACGATTTGTTTTATTATGAGGACAAGAACGTTGTTGCCGACAAGGAAAATGAATTCAGCGAGGATGCGGTAATTCTTGACAATCATTTCAAGGCTGACATCAGAACCGACAAAATCACCGTAAAGGACCAACCTTGGTTTGAGCATCTGAAAAAATTCGTCGACAACGGTGCGGCGGCATTTAAGCTTGACGGTTCAACACAGGTGCTTTATCACACAGACAGACTCTGGGGCGAAAAATACACCGACGACGAGGTGCACAACGTTTATCCCGTAATCCTTGCCAAGCAGATGACAGAGGGCTTCCGTGAGTATACCGACAGACGACTCTTGACCTATACGTCGGGTGCGTTTTTGGGTACGCAGAAGTATGCCGCTACATGGGCGGGAGACACGGGGGGAGGACAGAAAACCGTCACCTCCTTACTCAACTATGCTATGTGCGGACATTCAAATACGTCGTGTGATATAGAGGTAAGCCCCGAAGGAATACACTACGGCTTCCTTCTTCCGTGGTCACAGTATTTTTGCTGGGCAAATTGGCTTTATCCTTGGTTCTTGGGTGAAGATATTGAAAATACGGTGCGTGACTATGCAAAGCTTCGCTCAAGCCTTATCCCTTATATCTATACAATGGCGCATAAGGCGTATACCGATGCATTGCCCATTCTCAGACCCCTTCCGCTGATGTATGAGAATGATAAGAGGTTTGACACCGTAAACAATGCATATATGCTTGGCGACAGCCTTTACGTGGGTGTCTTTGATATGAATCTCAAGCTTCCTGAGGGCAGATGGATAGACTACTTTAACGGTGACGTATACCAAGGTGATATAGTCTATAACGTCCCCGAGGGCAAGGGCGGTGCACTCTTTGTAAAAGAGGGAAGCATCATTGTTACTATGAAGCCGCAGAAATACGTTCTTGAAAAACAGCACGATTATATAATTGGAGTATATCCGTCAAAGGGTGTGGATACAAGCTTTACTCTCTTTGAGGATGACGGATTCACATATGATTACGAAAAGGGACTCGGTTGCTTTACAAAAATTGAGAGCGTAAGCTGTGACGGAGGCTTTGAGCTTATAATAAATCCCAGGGAAGGCTCATTCCCCGGACGTCCCGACAACGGTCATTTGATAACCAAGAATTCAATTCCCAAGATTATGCCGCCTTCACCCGAAAAGGATATGACGGTGGAAATTTACGGTGCAAAGCCCACAAGAATCATATGTTGCGGCGAGAGTGTGGAATTTACCTATGCTGGTAAAAAAGCCGTATTCATCGCAAAAACAGAGGGCAGGGGAGATAATACCCTTACCTACCGAGTAGAATATTAAATATAAAGTTGAGAAAATGAAAATTACAGAAATCAATTCTATAAACGCCTCCGAGCTTGATGTGTATATCCGATATACCGAAAATCAGCTCAGAAACCGTCTCGACCCCGAAAATGCGATTTTTATTGCGGAAAGCGATTCAGAAGTATTTCCCATATATATGGTCCTTATGACCAAGACAGATATCTTATATATTACATCAAAGAAGGAAGAGCTACCCTGACTACCGAGGACGGAAAAGCATTGACTCTCAGTAAAGGCTT
>JAZSDT010000078.1:0-3454 GCA_045531285.1 Eubacteriales bacterium | reverse complement strand
TGGCTCACAGAACGACATGGCTACGATCCGACTTTGCTGAATTATCTTGCGCTGAATAACGTCAAGCTCCATGGGAAGCGAGTCTATTTCCGTGCGTATCATCGCACAGGCTTCATCAACTAGGTCAATAGCCTTGTCGGGAAGGAATCTGTCGCTGATATATCTGTTTGACAGCACAGCTGCCGAAATCAGTGCGGAATCCTGAATCTTTACACCGTGGAATACCTCGTAACGCTCCTTGAGTCCTCTGAGTATGGCAACAGTGTCGTCAACCGTTGGCTCACCTACCAGCACGGGCTGGAAACGGCGTTCAAGGGCAGGGTCCTTTTCTATATACTTTCTGTACTCATCAAGCGTTGTAGCTCCGATACAATGCAGCTCTCCCCGTGCAAGTAAAGGCTTGAGAAGGTTGCCCGCATCCATTGCGCCGTCGGTTTTTCCCGCACCGACTATGGTGTGAAGCTCGTCGATAAACAGAATTATTCTGCCCTCGCTTTTTGATACCTCGCCCAGCACCGCTTTTAAGCGCTCCTCAAATTCTCCTCGGTACTTTGCACCTGCAATAAGTGCTCCCATATCCAGCGCGAATACCGTCTTGTCCTTAAGGCTTGCAGGCACGTCGCCCTTGACGATTCTCTGGGCAAGTCCTTCGGCAATGGCTGTTTTACCCACACCGGGTTCACCTATGAGAACGGGGTTGTTCTTTGTCTTCCTTGACAGGATCCTTATTACGTTTCTTATTTCATCGTCTCTGCCAATTACAGGGTCGGGCTTCTTGGTGCGTGCTCGCTCTACCAGGTCGGTTCCGTATTTGTTCAGAGCGTCATAGGTCTCTTCGGGATTGTCTCCCGTAACTCTTGTATTCTTCCTTACTGTAGACAGCGCCGCAAGAAATTTTTCTCTGTCAATGGAGAACAGAGAAAAGAATTTTGAAACGTCCCTTGCTCCCGATTCTATAAGCGCAAGGAATACGTGCTCCACGGATACAAAGTCGTCTCCCATTGACTCGGCTGTTTTCTCCGCACGGTCAAGCACCCTGTCAAGCTCGGCGGATATATATATGCGGTCGGCTTCTCTTGCAGTGCCCGAAACCTTCGGCAGTGCCTCTACAAGCTTTCTTGCGTTAGCCGCGGCAGCTTCGGGGGAAACGTCCATCTTTATCATAAGCTGCGGTATGAGACCGTCTCTTTGTTCAAGAAGGGACAGCAAAAGGTGTTCGCATTCCATTTGAGCATTAGCGTGCTCTGACGTCAGCGATTGCGCGCTGTTGAGCGCTTCCAGTGATTTTTGGGTAAATTTTTGTGCATTCATATATTTGCCCGTCCTTTCGTTTTTTATTGTTTAGTAAATTCCTTGAAATCAATCTCGCTACTTTTACTATGTGCTTATTATAATCTCGATTTGTGAACAAAAAGTAAACGTGTAATTACTTGCAGGTAAACAATTAGCACTCTTGAACAGAGACTGCTAAAAAATATGTGAAAATACATATATTTAATCAAAAAACCTTGACAAATCCTTCAAAGAGTGGTACAATTACTCTACCTCTTTGGGCTTTGATGCCGAGAGGGAGGCGCGATTATTCGCAAAAATAAACGGAGGTGCCGATATGAGAGTAAAAATCACACTCGCTTGTTCAGAATGCAAGCAAAGAAATTACGACACGGTCAAGAATAAGAAGAATGACCCCGACAGACTTGAGATGCGCAAGTTCTGTAAATTCTGCCGTAAGCATACTCTTCACAAAGAGACCAAGTAATCTCAATTACTAAGAAAGAGGAGGAATCCGAAATGGCAGAAGAAAACGTAAAGAAGACCAATAGGGTAGCAAAGTTCTTCAAAGACCTCAAGAGAGAAATGAAGAATATCGTTTGGTCGCCCAAGAAAGACGTTGTCAGAAACACAACTGTCGTTGTAGTCGTAACTGCGATAGCTGCTGTGGCAATTATGCTCGTTGACAGCGGTCTTCAGTCTTGTCTTGAATTGCTTGTAGCTGCATTTCATTAATCGGGAGGCAGTATGACTCTTCAGGAAAACAACACACCCCACTGGTATGTAGTTCATACCTACTCGGGTTACGAAAACAAGGTTGCAACAAACCTTGAAAAGATTGTCGAGAACAGAAATCTCGGACATCTTATCCACGCCATCAGAGTTCCTGTTGAGGAAGTTGAAGGCGAGGGAGGCAAGAAGGAAGAGCACAAGCTTTTCCCCAGCTACGTTCTTGTCAAGATGATAATGAACGATGAAAGCTGGCACGTGGTACGCAATACCACAGGTGTGACCGGTTTTGTCGGTCCCGGTTCTATGCCCGTAGTCCTGCTTGATGAAGAAGTAGAGGCTTTGGGAGTTGAGACTGACGTTCAGAGTCTTGATTTTGCCGTAGGTGACGTTGTAGAAATCACAGGAGGACCTCTCCAGGGTATTATTTCCTCAGGTAAGGTTCTTGACGTATCCCCCGATATGAAGCAGATAAAGCTTCTTGCAAATATGGGCGGACGTGATACAGTTATCGAGGTAGAGTCAAATCTGGTTAAAAAACTTTAATTTTTGTTTATTAATGGCGTAAAGCATTAATAAATGCGTATGCGAGAAGAAAACGCCGCCGCGCCGTCATTCGCTGGCTGTGTGCATGCGCATCAGTGGGAGGGACAAAATCCCGAATTTATTACCACATGGAGGTGTATTTAAAATGGCAAAGAAAATTATTGGATACGTAAAACTGCAGATACCTGCAGGAAAGGCAATGCCCGGCCCCCCCGTAGGCCCCGCACTTGGTCAGTACGGTCTTGCTATTCCCGCCTTTACTAAGGAATTCAACGAGCGTACAAAAAACGATATGGGTCTCATCATACCTGTTGTAATCACAGTATATGCTGACCGTTCATTCACATTCATTACAAAGACTCCTCCTGCAGCAGTTCTTATCAAGAAGGCAGCAGGCATTGAGAGCGGTTCAGGTGTTCCTAACAAGACTAAGGTAGCTAAGCTTACCAAGGATCAGGTTAGAAAGATAGCTGAACAGAAGCTTCCCGACCTTAACGCAATCAACATCGAATCAGCTATGAGCATGATCGCAGGTACCGCCAGAAGTATGGGCGTTACCGTTGAAGAATAAGGAGGTCGAGTACAATGTTTAGAGGAAAGAATTATAAAGAAAGTGTAAAGCTTGTTGACAAGACAAAGCTTTACGATGTAGAAGAAGCTTGTGATCTTGTTTGCAAGACTTCAAAGGCAAAATTTGACGAAACAGTTGAGCTTCACGTAAGACTCGGTGTTGACTCAAGACACGCTGACCAGCAGGTTAGAGGCGCCGTAGTTCTCCCTAACGGTACAGGTAAGAATGTTCGTGTGTGCGTTTTCTGTAAGGAAGACAAGTACGAGGCAGCTCAGGCTGCAGGCGCAGAGTACGTTGGCGGTATGGACCTCGTTGACAAGATCATGAAGGAAAACT
>JAZSDT010000130.1:0-2339 GCA_045531285.1 Eubacteriales bacterium | reverse complement strand
CATAGCTTTGTCCATATCAGCCATGAGCTCGTCGGGGGTAGTCGCTTTTCCCGGATAATTGCCCGTTGTCTGTATTCCACCTGTCAAAGGACCGTCGTGGTCAAAGCCGATAACATCGTCTCCCTGCCAGCAATGGATGGATACGGGAATATTTTTAAGCTTTGCAATTGCGGCATCGGTATCGACGCCGAGCTTTGCATATATTTCTCTTGCTTCTTCGTAGCGTGTCATTTGCGAAATCTCCTTTATAATTAATCTTTCGTTATTTTACCATAATCTGTCACATTTTTCAAGTACACGGTTGTATTTTCCACCCATTAGAGCATTTAAAAAGGCTTTTCGGAAATTCCGAAAAGCCTTCAGTCTGTCGAAAAACGTCCATCACGCAGAAGCGATGGTGGACGTTTTGATGTATTTGAAACCAAAAAGCGAAAGAAAAGCAAAGAAGTCGGAGTGATGGTTATCTCTCCACTTTCTTTTAGCGAATTTTTTGAGATTCATGGCAGCAAATTTAAGCCTTACCCAATTTGAAACCTGGGCGAGACCTCTGTAATGTGTATAACGCATCGCGTGTTTTTCTTTAGCATCTGCAAAGACTCGTTCAATAGTTTCTTTGCGTTGTTTGTACAGGTCTGCATATTTTGGGGTATACCTTGCATCATCTGCAAGTTCCTCGTAGTCCTTCCAAATATGTCTTTGTACAACCTTTACGCAATCTTTTGAGCGAGTGCAAAATTCTCTTGTAGGGCAATTCTTGCATATTTCGGGATTGCTTTTGTACTCTCTGTATCCGTCTTTGTTGGTGGTACAATATTCAAGTGTATGATATTCGGGGCAGATAATACAGTCAAAATGCTCATCATAAACGTATTTCCACCATTCGTGTCCACCTTTCATTGTCATGGGACTTTTGTATGCTGTGCTAAGTACTCTGTTATCATCAAATACCTTTTTGCATATGTGTGGAGTCTTGTATGCACTGTCTGCTACTATGGTTTCTACTTCGGGGAATTTCTCAATTACCTTATCATATACATCATCAAAAGCTACACTATCATGAATATTTCCGGGAGTTACAACCGTTTCAAGAATATATCCATTTTTGTCGCAAGCTGTATGGGCTTCATATGCAAACTGTCTTTTATGTTCTCCTTTTACAAACAAACCACTTTCGGGGTCGGTTGTACTTTTGGTAATTTTCTTCATCTTCTTGCGACGAGCTAACTTTTTTCTTGATGTATTCTTGTCGGGTTTAATTGGCTTTGTCGGCTTATCATTATCGTCATCAAAAGGTTTTTTGTTATGTTCTTCTCTGTCTGCGTTGACCTCTTCCATTAACTCTTTTGCATACCTTTGTGACGCTACAGGTACTTCTTCCTGTATCTTCTTTTTATTGTTTGCATTTGCTTTGATATGCGTTCCATCAATAAATACTGCTGACGGGGACAAATATCCCGCTTCTGCTATTTCGTTCAATATCCATGCAAATATACTATCTACTGTTTCGCTTGTAAATCTATGTTTGAAATTGTAACTAAGGGTAGAGAAATGAGGTGTTTCTTCTGTTAAACCATATCCAAGGAACCAACGATACGCCATATTTACTTCTACTTCCGAAGCTGTTCTTCTTAACGATGGCAATCCATACAAATGCTGAATTAACACCATTTTTACCAACACAACAGGATCTATACTTGGTCTTCCGTTGTCTTCGCTATACAAATCTTCTACCATTTCATATATTTTGCTAAAATCTACTGCTCTGTCTATTAATCTCAGCAGATGGTTCTCTGGTACAAGCTCTTCAAGCCATACCATTTCCATTTGGTCTCTTCCGTTTTGTCCCTTACTCAGCATATCTTTTACCTCACTTTTTTCTACCTCCATTATACCATATTTAATACAAAAAAGCCACTCCTTTGAGTGACTTTTTCGACAGTCTGAAGGCTTTTCGGAAATTCCGAAAAGCCTTTTTATTATTTTTTAAACAGATTCTTGAGTTTTTCTTTAAATGACGCCTTTTGTGAAAGATTTCTATCATCACAGCTTGCCTCAAACTCACGGAGAAGCTTCTTCTGAGTTTCGCTCAGATTTTTGGGGACTTCAACGGTTATCGTGAAGATAAGATCGCCCTTTGCGTGAGAATTGATAACGGGAATACCCTTGCCTCTGAGAGTTACAGTCGTGCCCGTCTGAGTTCCTTCGGGAAGCTTATAGCTGTAATCTCCGTCAAGAGTTGGTACGTTAACATTTGCACCGAGTGTTGCTTCAGCAAAGCTTACAGGCACCTCACAATAGATGTTATATCCGTCACGCTCAAAAATTGGATGTGGACGGAT
>JAZSDT010000015.1:0-2673 GCA_045531285.1 Eubacteriales bacterium | reverse complement strand
GTTGATGTTGCAATAGCACGTCTTATGTCAGCACCGTTTCTGCTCATACTGTTTTGTATGAGTCCTGCGTACATCTGTGACTGTTCCTTCTTTGAAGCAATACGGTTCGCTGTACTTACAATCTTACGCTCAAGATTGGGCTTTTGCGATTCGGGTGCGGTTTCGTACTTTGAAAGAAGCTCGGATAGAGTTTCGGATAAATCCTTTGCATCCTGTTCCATTCTGTCAAGTGCGTCAACCTTGCCTTTACCGCCCGTAGCCTTTTCCATAAGACCGTCAAGATTTGAAAGTAGCTGTCCCGTAAATTCTTCGGTAGCACCGATAGCGGGAAGTTCTTTACCCTCACATACACTTTTGACTGCCGTATAGTTTTCGTCAGCCATAAGGTCTGTAAGAATACCTTTGTTAAACTCTCTTGATAATGTAGTCATCTGACTTTCATCTGTATATCGAGGACGAAGCCCGTACACAGACTGAAACACATCATTTACAAGACTTCCAAAGGATTTGAGCTTCTTTGAGCCCTCTTCTTCATAAGAAGCAAGTTCTTCGGCATCACCGGACAAATCATCAAAGATTGCCTGTTCTATCCGTGTAGATTTAAGAACACGGTCTGTCTTTGGAGTATCTAGAGTTCCCGTGAGTGTTGATAGTCCCGATAGGATTTCTTCAATACTTCTGAATTGTTCCATATGTACCTCCGAGGAGTGCAAACGGAGAGATTATCTCCGCCTGCACCGCCTTTTTATTTATCATTGAATTAAATTGACCTCGCCGTTTCACTTTGTTTTTGGTTTGAAAAAGGTAAGGATAGGCGAGATATGCCTGCGGCGGCTCGCCGCTTTTTATTTAGAATGGAAGTGTGTCGTCCGAGAATTCACCATCACCGATGGGTTCAAACTGACCGAAGCCTGCGTGAGCATTCATATCGGGAAAAGAATTACCCGTATATGTATTTCCACCTGTGTTCTGCTGAGTACCGTTTTCGTTTCTCGCCGTATCAGCAAAACCGACTTCATCAGCATTGACTCTGAACGAAAATACCTTCTGACCGTCCTTTTCATAAGAATAGGTTTCAAGCCAGCCGCAGACATATATCTGCTTGCCTTTAGAAAAATACTTTTCGATAAATTCAGCAGTACCACGCCATGCAGTAATCGGGATAAAGTCCGCAGAGGGAGCATCCTGATTCTTGCTCTTAAAGCGTCTGTCAACGGCTATAGTGAAATTCGCACACTTTGTGTTTTCTCCGAACATCTTGATTTCCGGATCTCTTGTAAGTCTTCCTATGTAAATATTTTTATTAAGTCCCATAATATATTCCTTTCATTTATACATTTAATCTTTTTTGTTCGTGTAGAGGTATTGACGTAGCATTGACTGCCTTTGCAGCCTCGACAAGCATTTCCTCAAGCTCGTTTTCAGCATCGGTTATTGCAGCGTTGTCGGAGTCGCCAAGGTCTGCATTTCGAAGGCTTGTAAGTTCAAGATAGATTCTGAACAGTTCCTTTTGAAATACAACGTAAGGCTTTATCTTCTCACGCTCATCTACCTGCTGTGACTCAAACTGAGAAAGAGTTTCATCCATAACTGATTTGCTCTCACTTGCCATAGCTAAAATGCGTTCGATTTCGGCGCCGATGGGGTTTTCACAAAGGTCTGTGAGTACCTTTTCGACCGTTACAATTTCTTCAGGCTTATTCCAGAAATAGTTTTTAAGCACAAGTAAATCCTTTGGAGTTACTTCCGTATTTCCATTAAGGTATGCCTTTGCTCTTACTATCGGAGTAAAGCCGAAATATTTACGGTCGGATACGTGAATGCCGCATCGTCTGAGCTCACAAAGAACGTCGTCCATAAGCTCGTTTATACTGTCGGGAACAGTGATAGCTTCAACCTCTTTCTGCATAGCACAAAGCTCAGAAAGGTCGATTGTAGTAACACTACCATTTGCACTCTTTCCTTGCTTACCCGATAACACCTTCAAGCGATTATCCTTTTCCTGCACATATTGAGTAAGTACCTTTAATTCAAAACGGTCGTACAAAGGCTTGAGTATCGCCTGTGCAGAGTCGTTGAAGTTAGGTATCTCATTTGATGCGGAGAAGAAAGAGATAACGGGAATGGGTACAGTCTGTCCTTCGTTGGTGTACACCTTTTCGTTTAAGGCAGTAAGAAGTGAGTTCAGTATTCCGTCACCCGACTTGAATATTTCATCAAGAAATACAATATGACTGTCGGGTATTTTTCCCTCTGTTATCATCTTTGGTGTGCCGCTTTTAAGGGTACAGATAATGTGCTTTAATAGGTCTGTCTGCCTTGAAAGTTCATAAGCAGATTTCAGGGCATCGGAGCTTTTTGCAGTACAATATATTTCATACTGCTCGGAGAGCTTGCGGTATAATTCCGCATAACTCTCTTCTTTCATTAACTCATCCAGCGGCATATTGCCGGGGATAAGGCTTGAAAGGTCAAGTCTTCCGAAGATCTGTTCCTCATCCGTCTGCTTTGACATAAGGCGTTCAAACTGCTTTGCACCTATAATCCTTTTGCGAAAAAGGTTTATGGCATAGCTTTTAGCCTGTCCCGTGTCGCCGAGTATGAAGAGATTTTTTCTTGATAAAAGTGCAATAGCTATGCACTCCACAAGCTCATCACGCTCTGCAACGTCGC
>JAZSDT010000091.1:0-15808 GCA_045531285.1 Eubacteriales bacterium | reverse complement strand
TATTTTTGCCATGCGAGAATAACGTACGGCGTATGGTCGCAGAAATTAGAGGGGAACTCCCCGATAGCCTTAGCTATCGGGGAAAACCCCTCAAAATCTACTGCCTTGAAATTGTTGGTCATTTCTTTGCAAGTAACTCCTTAATATCTGCAAGAAGCGCTGCGGTTTCACGCTGAGCTGCTCTTGCTGCTTCGATATCAGCCTTTTCAGCCGCTGCTGCTTCAGCTGCCGCTTCTTCTTCAGCCTTCTTGGCTGCAGCTTCCTCGGCTGCCTTCTTCTGCTCTACTTCGTATGCCTCGGCATCAAGTTTCTGGCGAATGAGCTCAGACTTCTTCTGAAGACCTGTGAATACTCTGAGTACAACGAAGATTGCAAGTGCAACGATGACAAAGTCGATTATGTACTGGATGAACAAACCATAGTTCAAAGTTGTGGCGGGAACTGCCGCTTCAAGCACAGTACCGTCCTCTGCAAGTACCTCGGGGGTCGCTTCCTTGAGTACGTATACAAGCTCCTTGAAATTGGGCTTACCTGTAAGAAGAGAAATGAGAGGGGTGATGATGTCAGCAACAAGGGATGATACAATCGCCTTGAACGCAGTACCGACTACAACACCGACTGCCATATCAACTACGTTGCCCTGTGTGATAAACTTTTTAAAATCCTTCCAAAACGTGCTTTTTGCCATTTTAAATTCTCCTTATTTTTTATTTTTATTCGCATTGCGAACAAGATTCTTATATTCCAGAGCAGCTCTTTCAGTCTTGTTATCCCCGAAATGATAATACTGCCTGTCTTTTAAATCGTCGGGGAGATATTGCTGCTCTACCCAGTGATTCGGAAAATCGTGGGGGTAGAGATAAGCGTCTTTCTTATCTCCTTCACCGAAATAATGGTTGTTCTTTAAACGGGATGGCATATCCTGTCCCAATCCGTTTGTGATGTCCTCCATAGCCGCTGCAATTGCCATATATGCACTGTTTGACTTCGGTGCTGTGGCAAGGAGTATTGCGGCTTCGGCAAGCGGGATACGCGCCTCGGGTAAGCCTACCTGTAAAGCCGAGTCCACCAATGACTTTACAATTGTTGCCGCCATTGGATAAGCAAGACCTATGTCCTCACTTGCAATAACCAAAAGGCGTCTGCAAGGCGAGATGATGTCACCGCCTTCAAGAAGCTTTGCAAGGTAAAAAACCGCTGCATTTTCGTCAGAGCCTCGTATTGACTTTTGAAGAGCCGACAACAGCTCGTAGTGACAGTCACCGTCTCGGTCGAATGACATATAGTTGCGTGCAAGTACCGATTTTGCCGTTTCCTCCGATATTACGTCATCGGAAATATGAAAGGCAAGCTCTAAAGCGTTTATTGACGCTCTCAGGTCTCCGCCGCCCGATACCGACAGTGCCGTCATAGCTTGGTCGGAAAAGCTTTTTTGTGAGTTGTTTTCCTTGTTCAGATATTCAAGCGCCCGTGTCAGCGCATCCTTGACGGCTTGGTGTGACAGAGGCTTGAATTCAAATACGGTTGAACGGGAGAGAATAGCCTTGTAAATGTAGAAATACGGATTTTCAGTTGTCGAAGCTATAAGTGTTATTCTGCCGTCCTCGATAAATTCAAGGAGCGTTTGCTGTTGCTTTTTATTGAAGTACTGTATCTCGTCAATGTACAGCAGTATGCCCTCTGAACCGAACAGAGTTCCCGTTTCTGCAAGAACGTCCTTTATGTCCTTTGTCTGAGCAATTGTTGCATTCAGCTTTTTTAGGGTCATTCCGGCGTTTTTTGCAATAATATTTGCAACCGTTGTTTTTCCTGTACCTGACGGGCCGTAGAATATCATATTCGGGAGAACGGGCGAGGATACTATTCTTCTCAGCGGTCCGTTTTTACCCAGTATATGCTCCTGACCTACCACTTCGTCAAAGGAAGCGGGACGAAGCCTTTCTGCAAGGGGAGTCATTATTTGTAAAGAGGATGAGCCGCACAGAGCTTTTCAACCCGTGCGCGTATTTCATCTGCCTTGTCAAATTCCTTGACAGTCATATAGATGAGGTGCGCTATCTCTCTCATGTCGTCATTGTTGAAGCCTCTGGAGGTTACTGCCGCAGTTCCAAGTCTAACACCGCTTGTAACAAATGGGCTTTCTGGGTCGCCGGGTATTGCGTTCTTGTTTGCAGTGATATATACCTCGTCAAGTCTGTGTTCAAGCTCCTTACCTGTAATACCCATATTTCTAAGGTCAACAAGCATAAGGTGATTGTCTGTACCGCCTGAAACAAGGTTGAAGCCTTCCTTCATCATAGCATCGGCAAAGACAGAACAGTTTGAAACGATGTTTTTCTGATATTCCTTGAATTCGGGAGAGAGTGCTTCCTTGAAGCATACTGCCTTAGCCGCAATAACGTGCTCAAGAGGACCGCCCTGCATACCCGGGAATATTGCCTTGTCTATCTTCTTGGCATATTCCTCACAGCAGAGGATAAGACCGCCTCTGGGACCGCGGAGAGTCTTGTGTGTGGTTGTTGTAACTACGTCTGCATAGGGAACGGGATTTTCGTGGAGTCCTGCCGCTACAAGTCCTGCAATGTGAGCCATATCTACCATCAGATACGCACCGTTTGCGTGAGCTATCTCACCAAAACGTTTGAAATCTATCTTTCTGGGATAAGCCGATGCACCTGCGACAATAAGCTTTGGCTGGTGCTCCTTTACAAGAGATTCTACCTTGTCGTAGTCAATCATACCTGTGTCGTTTTCAACACCGTATGACACGAATTTATAATTGATACCCGAAAAATTCACAGGGCTTCCGTGCGTAAGATGTCCGCCATGGTCAAGCGACATACCAAGTACAGTGTCTCCATGCTGAAGAAACGCCTGATAAACGGCAATGTTTGCCTGTGCACCGGAGTGAGGCTGTACGTTTGCGTGCTCTGCGCCAAAAAGCTCTTTAGCTCTTTCAATTGCAAGCTTTTCGGATATATCCACGCACTCGCATCCGCCGTAATATCTCTTTCCGGGATATCCTTCGGCATACTTGTTGGTAAGATGGCTTCCCATAGCAGCCATAACTGCCTCGGAAACAATATTCTCGCTGGCTATAAGCTCAATATTTCTTCTCTGTCTGAGCAGTTCCTTTTCCATAGCATCGGCTATTTCGGGGTCTGTCTTGCGAATAAGCTCTAAATTTTCCTGTAACATTGTTTTTCTCCTGTATAGTATTTTAATCACTGATTATTATATATTAAAAACGTTATTTTTTCAATACCTTTTTACAAAATGATTGACATAAAGAGGTAAAAATAGTATAATCACTTAGGTAACTATTTACCGTTGGCATTTTTGCCTGTTGAATTCAAACAACTGCTATGAGAATACGGAGGAACTGTTATGAGTTATATCGTAGGAATTGACGTAGGAGGAAGCACTACAAAAATTGTTGCATTCGATCACGAAAAAAAGATTGTTGCCCCTATGTTTGTGACAGCAGAGGATCAGATGACTTCTATCTACGGTGCTTTCGGAAAATTTACAAGTATGAATAACATTGCCCTTGGCGACGTTGACAGAATAATGATAACAGGCGTAGGCTCTACCTTTATAGGACACGAGCTTTACGGCATAGAGTGTGAGCACGTCAGTGAATTTCAGTCTGTAGGTATTGGCGGACAGTACCTTTCGGGACTTGACAAGGCACTGGTGGTAAGTATGGGTACAGGTACTGCGTCGGTATATGCCAACGGCAAGGAGCGTACCTATATAGGCGGTACGGGTGTTGGAGGCGGTACCATAATCGGTCTGTCGAAGAAGATGCTTGGCGTGGGCGATATAAATACACTTTACGAGCTTGCTTCGGAAGGAGATCTTGAAAAAATAGACCTGAGAATAGGCGATATTACAAATAAGAGTATCAGCCCCACTCTTCAGGACACCACTACTGCGGCAAATTTCGGCAATCTCAGTGACCTTGCTACAAATTCGGATATAGCTTTGGGTATTCTCAATCTTGTTTTTGAAACTGTTGGAATGGTGGCTGTCTTTGCTTCCAGAAGCTGTAATATACGTGACATCGTTCTCACAGGCACACTTACACGTGCACCGCAGGCAAAGCCTATTTTCGAAAAAATGAGCCTGATGTTCAACGTGAATTTCATCATTCCCGACCACAGCCGTTACGGAACTGTAATAGGCGCTGCTCTGAGCTATTTTGAAAAGTAATGAAGATGAGGCTTTCGGAAGGTGCGGGACTTGCGCTTTCAAGACTTCTTGACGCAGGCTTTGAGGCTTATGCTGTGGGGGGGTGTGTCAGAGATACTCTTATGTCGAAGATACCCTCGGATTTTGATATCACCACAAGCGCTTTACCCGAGGAAACAAAAAGTCTTTTTACGGATTTTACCACCTTTGAGTCAGGCATCACCCACGGGACAGTGGCTGTTGTTATCAAAGGTGAAATTGTAGAGATCACTACCTTCAGAAGCGACGGTGAATATGCAGACCACAGACATCCCGTGGGGGTCAGTTTTACAAAGCGTCTTGAAGATGACCTGTCGCGCCGTGATTTTACAGTCAATGCAATGGCGTACAACGAGACGGTTGGTATTGTAGACCTTTTCGGAGGTAGAGAGGATATAGAGGGCAGGGTAATACGCTGTGTGGGACTTTCCGAAACACGCTTTGAAGAGGATGCGCTCAGAATATTGCGTGCCTTGCGCTTTTCGTCGGTATTGGATTTTGAAATAGAGTCTGCTACATCCCGGGCGATTCACAAAAAAGCACCGCTTCTTTGCCACGTTTCACGGGAGAGAATATACGTTGAACTAAAAAAACTTCTGTCAGGAAAAGGAGCAAAGCGTGTAATAAAGGAATATCCCGACGTCTTTCGCACTCTTTTCGGTGATATTGCACCGGACGGCGAAGCAATTTCCGGGTGCAGCGATGACGTTTCCCGACTTGCCGTTTTCTTTTACAATGCCCCCGAGGTGTTTGCAACGCTTAAGCCGTCAAAACGCGAACGTGTATTGCTTACCTCGGCAGTTGACCTTTCAAAAACCGTTATTCCATTTAACGAGAGCGAATTGAAGCATCTTATAGTAGCATATTCTATTGATTGTGTCAGACTTGCACTTGAAATAAAACTTGCAAGAGGGGAAAATACAAATGAAACAATTGCTATGCTGAACAGTATCGTAAACAGCTGTGACTGTTTGAAAAAAGAAGATCTGGCAATTGGCGGCAGAGATATTATATCGTTGGGGATTGAACCGTCGGCACAGTTGGGAAAGATTTTGGATACGCTGTTTGAAGCTGTATTGAATGGTGAAATAGAAAATAACAGAGAAGCTTTGCTTGAAGGCGCAAAAAAGCTGTTAAAGTACTGATTTTTTTGAGCACGAGGGATTTTTTACAAAAAACTCTTGACAAATCTCGGCTGTAATAGTATACTGTTTAAAGAAAAATAAACACTTTTATTGGAGGAAAAAATAATGAAGCCCATTAAAACATTAGATACAAAGAATCTTTGCGAGAGCGCTAAAAAAGGCGGTTGCGGAGAATGCCAGACTTCTTGTCAGTCTGCATGCAAAACAAGCTGCGGTATAGCAAATCAGAAGTGCGAAAGCAAAAAGAAATAATTGATGCTCAGACAATGCCGCCGTTAGGCGGCATTTTTGATGTAATATAAATTGATTTTGGAGATTTAAATATGGTTCATTCTTACAAGCTTGGCGGCCTTAATATTGTTATTGACGTATACTCAGGTTCAATTCACGTTGTTGACGATGCTACCTTCGACGTGATAGAAATGTATGAAAATAATACGGCGGATGAAATAAAGGCTTTTATCCTTGACAAGTATGCAGACGACGATACGGTTACAGAGGAAGCTCTGACAGAGTGCTTTGAACAAATTGAAGAATTAAAGTCAGCAGGAAAGCTTTTTACCCCCGATACGTTTAAGGATATGGCGGGTGACCTCAAGGCAAAAAGCGCAGGTGTGGTAAAAGCACTTTGCTTACATATTGCTCATACCTGTAATCTTAACTGTTCATACTGCTTTGCAAGTCAGGGCAAGTATCACGGCGACCGTGCCGTAATGAGCTATGAGGTGGGAAAGCAGGCTCTTGATTTCCTTGTGAAGAATTCAGGGACAAGAACAAACCTTGAGGTTGATTTCTTCGGCGGTGAGCCTTTGATGAATTTTCAGGTCGTCAAGGACCTTGTGGCTTATGCGAGAAGCATTGAGAAGGCTGCAGGTAAAAATTTTCGTTTCACCCTTACGACAAACGGAATGCTTGTTGATGATGACGTAATTGATTTTGCGAACCGTGAGTGCTCTAACGTAGTGCTCAGTCTTGATGGAAGAAAAGAGATTCACGATAAATACCGTGTTGACTACGCAGGACGTGGTTCATGGGAGCAGATAGTTCCGAAGTTTCAAAAATTTGTTGAGGCTCGCGGCGGCAAGAATTATTATATGCGAGGAACCTTTACTCACGCCAACCCCGATTTTCTTGAAGATATAAAAACAATGCTTGATCTGGGCTTTACAGAGCTTAGTATGGAGCCTGTTGTAGGTCCCGAGGATGAGCCATCCTCTCTTACTATGGAGGATTTGCCCATTGTTTTGGAACAGTACGAAAAGCTTGCCGAGCTTATGCTCCAACGTCACAGAGAGGGCAGACCTTTTACCTTCTATCATTATATGATAGACCTGAAGGGCGGTCCGTGTATATACAAGCGAATTTCAGGATGTGGCTCGGGGACCGAGTATATGGCGGTAACGCCCTGGGGCGACCTTTATCCTTGCCACCAGTTTGTTGGAGAAGAAAAGTTCAAGCTTGGCGATATATGGAAGGGTGTAACCAACACCGAGGCTCAAAAGGAATTTGCCGATTGCAACGTATATACACGCCCCGAATGCAGCGATTGCTGGGCTAAGCTGTATTGCTCCGGAGGATGTGCGGCTAACGCATATCATGCAACGGGAAGCGTAAACGGAGTATACAAATATGGCTGCGAGCTGTTTAAGAAGCGTATGGAATGCGCTATAATGCTGGAAGTTGCCAAGACTCTTGACGAGGAATAATGAAAACTCCAATTTTTGATTTTGTTAAAAGTTATAATGAAAAAAATGCAGCCAGACTGCATATGCCCGGTCATAAAGGGAAAAGCTTTTTAGGTATAGAGGGGATGGATATTACCGAGATAAACGGTGCTGACGTGTTGTATTCGGCAGACGGTATTATAGAAGAAAGCCAGAAAAACGCATCATATCTGTTTAACACTCAAAAAACTCTTTATTCCTGTGAGGGCTCATCTCTTTCCATAAGAGCTATGCTTTATCTTGCAATGCTCACACGTGGTACCCGCTCTAAAACCGTACTTGCCACAAGAAATGCACACAAGGTTTTTATGAGTGCCGCGGCACTTTTGGACTTTGATATAGAGTGGCTTTGTAAAGATAGCGACAGTATAATTTCCTGTAATATTTCCGACAAAGACCTTGATGCAAGGCTTTCAGAAATGGAGGAAAAGCCTTTTGCCGTATACGTTACAAGTCCTGATTATTTGGGTAATATACTGGATATTGAGGGCATTGCAAAGGTTTGCCGCAGGCATGGAATTTTGCTGTTGTGCGATAATGCTCACGGAGCATATCTTAATTTCCTGCACAATTCGAAGCATCCTATTGCACTTGGAGCGCATATGTGCTGTGATTCCGCACACAAGACACTTCCCGTGCTGACAGGCGGAGGGTATCTTCACATCAGCAAGGACGCCCCTTCTGCTTTGGCGAAAAATGCTATGAGAGCAATGTCGATGTTTGCATCAACAAGCCCTTCTTACCTTGTTTTGCAATCTATTGACCTGGCGAATTCGTATTTGTCAGACGGATATACGAAAAGGCTTGAAAGCTGTGCCCAAAGAATAATGGATATAAAAAATACACTTTTACAAAAAGGCTTTGAGCTTGTAGGGAGTGAGACGTTAAAAATAACGGTTGCGCCCAAAAGCTACGGATATACAGGAGCAGAGCTTTCACAGTATCTTTTGGAGAATAATGTGGTTTGCGAGTTTGCAGACCCGGATTTTATTGTGTTTATGATTACCCCCGAAACCGATGAAGAGGAAATCAATAAACTTGCAGAGCTGCTTTGTGCGCTTCCAAGACGTGAAAAAATTAAAATAGCTCCCCCTTCTTTTGTAAAGCCGATTACCGCTATGTCGGCAAGGGAAGCCGCTTTTTCGGCATCATGCGTTATGCCCGTTTCAAAAGCACAGGGCAGAATACTTGCCTGTGAGAACGTGTCGTGTCCTCCTGCAATTCCCATTGCCGTTTGCGGAGAGGTACTTAACGCAAGCGCTATAGAGATATTTGAGTATTACGGCATTAATGAGGTTGCAGTTGTTGAGAATAATGTAAATTGAAATTTCAAGATGTATTTTTGCAAAAAATATTGACAAATAATAACTTATGTGATATTATAATAAGGCTGTCGAGAACAGTTTGAACCATTAGCTCAGTTGGCAGAGCATTTGACTTTTAATCAAAGGGTCTGGAGTTCGAATCTCCAATGGTTCACCAAATAACGTCCGAACTTTGTTCGGACGTTATTTTTATATACTAGGAAACTGTATTAAATCAACCTCGCCGCTTTCTTGTATAAATCTACTGCGCATAGTTAAAAATACTGTAGAAGGGAAGTGGTGTTGTGAAAAAGACCAATAAACAAATAGTGGAGTCTTATCTGTCAAACAATCCGATGATGGATGCCGAAGCACAGATAGACCTTCCTATTATCAACGCTCAGGCATATGACGTACCTCTGCCGTATTGCGACAGTACAATGCATATGAGAGGCGTCAGAAGTCCATCGGGAAAGAAAACGAAGGATGAAATAAAGAAATGAGGCATTCGACCTCATTTCTTTTTTGTATGCTACGTTTCGCATTGTAGGGATATACCTAATGGTTACGGTAGGCGAGATTTGTCGGCGGTCGCTGACCGCTTTTTTATAAATACGGATAAAAGCTTTCTGAATATTTTTGGCGGTCTGACGGTAATTATCTTCATGTTATTCTCCTTTCTAACACAGTACAAAAAATGCTCCTGCAACAATTATAACAATAGCTTCAAGCACAATCAAAACGCTTTTGGGCAGAAAGAAAGCAAGCAGAAGCCCGAATCCAAAGGCAACTACGCTGATGCCTATACATTTAGCAAGGCTGTGCATTGAAATTCCCCCTTTACTGTTTTATAATATGCATGCAGTGTCACAATTGACACAAAAACAGCCCTTTTCTCCAAGAAAAAGGCTGTTTTGCTTTAAATTTTCTTTATTACGTTGGCATTTTTTAAAATATACTTTTCTCCCTCATACCCTGAAAAACTGACGTTTTCAAGTGTGAGAGAGCCTACGTTTTCAGCGTAAAGAGCTTGTTTAGCCATAGGTGTACAGCTATCCGACATGGCGGCAATTTCGGGCTTTACCTCACCGTCGGCAAATGAAATGCTAACGTTTTTTAAGGTTATGCTCTCAATTGGTGCTTCGGGCAGACCGTCAAAATAGCACCCCGCATTTTCCGCGCCTATTGCTTTTATATCCTCGAATATAAAGCTTTCAAGCTTGGGTGTTCTTTCGTCTATCGGTAATCTTTGGCGCGACTGAACGTAATCACTGTGTCCGTCGGAATCGCAAAAATAGAACATATTCATTACAAACGGATTTTTTACGTTTACCATTTCCACGTTTTTAAAGGTGAGGTCGCTTATAACTGCAAGCTTACCTCTGCCGCGGCGTGTTTTTATCCTGAGTCCTCTGTCAGTGGAGGTCATAAGACATTTTGTTGCTGTGAGCTTCTTGACTCCTGCACTCATTTCACTGCCGATAACCACACCTCCGTGACCCGAATCAAGATGACAGTTTCTGATAACTACGTTTTTACACGGGCGTTTCAGCTTCATGGCAAGGTCAAATTTACATGCCTTTACTGCAATGCAATCGTCACCAACGTGTATATGCGTTCCAATAATGTTTACTCCGTCACAGCTTTCGGGGTCGATTCCGTCGGTATTAGGAGAGTTGGACGGATTGTTTATTTTTACGTTGAGAATATTTACGTCTTTAGAAAACAGCGGATGTATTGTCCAGCAATAGCTGTTTTGCACCGTTATACCCTCAAGTGTTACGTTTTTGGAATTTACTGCCTGTATCGTTTTTGGTCTCCAAGCAATTCGCTTGATTTTCGGATCCTTCCACCAGTCACCGTTTTGCGCATCGGCATCAACAGTACCCTCACCTGTTACAGTAACCCTTGATACTCCCGATATATTGATGAGAGCGGCAAACGTTGCAGCTTCTTCACCCTCCCAGGACGTGAGATAGGTATCGTTTCCAACACATGATGGAAGTACAGGGTATTTTTTACGGTCGTTTACACCAAGTATCACGGCATCTTTATCCAGATATACTGTAAGGTTGCTTTTGATAAAAATCGATGACGTGCGGTACGTTCCTTTGCCAAAGTATACTGTAGCTCCTTCGGGCGCAGTATTGAGTGCCATTTGAATGCTGGCAGTGTCGTCATAAAAGCCGTCTCCCACAACCCCATACAGCGACACGTCTATAAAGGCTGTTTCCGTGCAGGTCTTAAACGTAATACTTTCTCCATTTACCGCTACGGTATATTCCGTATTTGGCATAAGCGAGTATATAGAAAAAACATTTGTGTTACAGCTTTTTATTTTTTTGCCGTCAAGAAACACGTCAAATTCTTTTGGCGCATAATAGGGTGTTTCGTTTTCTGCTTCAAAAACCGCACTTCTTGCGGTGCTGAATAGTAATTTCATAGCTTTTCCTCCGTTTAATATATTCTAACACACAAGAAACGGTTTTGCAAGCGCTTTCACAAACTTGACAAACAAAAACAAAATATGTATAATATAAACGATTTTTTAAAAAGAGGTAACAGTAATGGAAAATATTTTTTCTCAGCTTGGAATATCGGATAAGGTTTTTTCCTTCGGTGAAGATATACTGGAGAGAATACGCCCTCGATTTGATGAAATAGACAAGACTTCTGAATACAATCAGGCAAAGGTGCTTTCGGCAATGCAGAAGAACCGTGTAAGTGCCGTTTGCTTTGCAGGTACTACAGGATATGGCTACGATGACGTTGGCAGAGATACTCTTGAGAAGGTGTACGCGGATATCTTTCATACCGAGGCGGCTCTTGTGCGTCCTCAGATAACCTGCGGAACTCACGCTTTGGCAACAGCGCTCTCGGCTAACCTTTTACCCGGAGATGAGCTTTTATCGCCTGTGGGAAGACCCTATGACACTCTTGAGGAGGTTATAGGTATAAGAGAGTCAAAATGCTCTCTCAAGGAGTACGGAGTCAGCTATCGCGAGGTAGAGCTTACCTCGGACGGCGGATTTGATTTTGACGGAATAAAAAAGGCTATTAACGAAAAGACGAAGCTTGTGACAATCCAGCGTTCAAAGGGATATAAAACGCGCCCCACCTTCTCAGTAGAGCAGATAGGAACGCTTATTGCCTTTGTTAAAAGTATAAAGCCCGACGTTATCTGTATGGTTGATAATTGCTACGGTGAGTTTGTTGAAAGAATAGAGCCCTCTGACGTTGGTGCGGATATGACTGTAGGCTCACTTATCAAGAATCCCGGAGGCGGTCTTGCTCCCATTGGAGGATATATTGTCGGTACAAGCCAATGTATAGAGCGCTGTGCATACCGTCTGAGTGCACCGGGTCTGGGTCAAGAGGTTGGTGCGAACCTTGGAGTAATGACGAGTCTTTACGAGGGACTTTTCCTTGCTCCCACAGTGGTTGCGTCGGCTCTCAAGGGTGCAATATTTGCCGCTAATATTTACGAGGGCTTGGGCTTTAGGGTAGTGCCCGACAGCAAAGAATCCCGTCACGATATTATACAGGCGGTGGAGCTTGGCTCACCCGAGCGTATGAAGGCGTTTTGCCTGGGAATACAGGCGGCAGCTCCTGTTGACAGCTTTGCGGTTCCGGAGCCTTGGCCTATGCCTGGATATGATAATGACGTTATTATGGCGGCAGGTGCCTTTATCCAAGGTTCGTCAATCGAGCTTTCTGCCGATGGCCCCATACGTGAGCCTTATGCGGTTTATTTCCAAGGCGGTTTGACCTGGGCACACGCTAAGCTGGGTATACTTATGTCACTGCAGAAGCTGTTGGATGCAAAACTTGTCGATATGTAATATCAGCCGCCGGCAATTCTCGCCTATCCAAACCTACATACGTATCAAACAAATCAAAACGGCGAAGTTGAATTAATGTAATTTCCCGGTATATAAAAGACAGAAATGGAATGTAAAAAATTACATTCCATTTTTTAGCTATTTATTGTTTTCTTTTAAGGTTTGTAAGTGTTCCGCTTGCCATAACCGCACCTGCAACTACGAAAATCACAGCAAACAATATATTTCCGTTTGGAACTATTCCGTTTATGAAGAATGTAGCAATTGGAGTAAGTATTGGCTTTATGAAGAAGGTCAGTGCCGCGGTCTGCGCTCCGCCTGTCTGAATAGCAGAAAAATAAGTCCAATAAGCAATGCCGGAAACGGCGATACCTGCGTAGAGAAGCAGACCGATATTGTTCGCGGATATTCCTCCCACGATGTCTATCTTGCAGAAAAGAAGTATTACGGTCAGCACTAGACTTCCGAAAAGGAAGGAAAAACCGTTTTGGATTATACCGCTGATTTTTTTCATGTACTGTTTACTTACAACTGTGTAAACGCTGAATATCAATGCCGCAATAAGTGCCAGTGCTACAGACGTGACGTTACTTCCGCTTGAAAAGTCGGCTGATATCAAAACACCTACTATACACAGAGCGACTCCCAACCACTTGACCCAATTCATTTTTGCTTTCAGGAAGATTGCTGAAAGTACGATGGTGATTATTGAATTAGACGAGAAAATTATAGCTATAAGTGCGGGTGACTCTGCCATTTTTACAGCTATTTGCAAAAGCACCATACTACCGCAAATGAATACGGTACCAAGTGCTGCCATTATAAAAAGGTCTTTTACCGTGAGCTTGATGTTCTTTTTCTTTATTTCTCTTACAGAAAAGGGAAGCAGAACCAGTGCACCAATCAAAAATCTTATTGCCGTTATTGCATACGGATTTATATCTGCCGCAAACAACTTCGTTACCGGCTCGTAGGTGGTGAACAGCACAGCTGTGATCAATACGTATAAGATTCCCATATTTAATACTCCTTTTGTGAATTGATTAGATTATACTACGTTTTTTCTTGATTGTAAATAGAAAATGCTAAAAATGATGTTAGATTAGTTTTTGCCTATTCGTATTTCCGCTCAGCCGATTGCTGATCTTTGCAAGAAGTGTCAAGCCTAAGCCGATGAATTAACGGGTACTTTGAAGATTTGCTGCGGAGCTATTTACATTTTTGGGAGCTTGTGATATAATTCTTCACGAACGTTTTTGAAGTTTGGAGCTGATAACATTTGAAAAAATATAGAATTATAGATTCTCACTGTCATATATATCCCGACAAGATAGCGCAAAAGGCTTCTGACAGTACGGCAGATTTTTATAAGATGCCATCACGTCTCGACGGTAAAATTTCCACGTTGCTGGAGTATGGTGAAAGATTGGGAATCGAGCATTTTATCGTACAGTCTGTGGCGACTACTCCCGGTCAGGTTTCGAGTATAAACAAGTTTATTGCAACCGCCGTTAACGAAAGCAACGGCAAATTCACGGGCCTTGGAACCTTGCATCCCGACAGCACGGATATAGAAGCGGATATTGACGAAATCGTGGCTCTCGGTCTGAAGGGAGTCAAGCTTCATCCCGATATACAGAAGTTTAAAATGGATGATCACAGGATGCTAAAAATTTATGAGCTTTGCGAGGGACGGTTGCCTATTCTTATGCATACGGGTGACCATCGTTTTGATTATTCAAACCCAAACAGAATGAAGCCCATACTGGATATTTATAAGAATCTGACGGTTATAGGTGCTCATTTCGGTGGCTGGTCCGTGTGGGATGATGCAGTGAAGCTGCTTAGCGGTTATGAGAATTTCTACGTCGATTGTTCGTCTACCTTTTATGCCATGTCTCCTGAAAAAGCCAAGGAACTGATGATGGCATACGGAACAGATAAGGTTTTGTTCGGTACGGATTATCCTATGTGGTTGCCGGAAAACGAAATAGAAATGTTTATGAAGATAGATCTCACTGAGGAACAGCGTGAGAATATACTTTATAACAATGCGGCAAAATTATTTAATATTTAAAAAGCGGAGAGCCTCCGCAGGCAAATCTCGCCTATCGTAGCCTTTGGGTATATCCATACAATGCAAAACGGCGAGGTTGATTTAACGCAATTTTCTAGTATATAAAAAACAAAGAGCATGTCGCAGGGGAACACAGTGGGTATCGATTGACAATGGTAAAAATCAGGCTGTAGCAAAATTTATTGCTACAGCCTAAAATTTTCAAAAAATGTTTTTTAGAAATTCTCCAAGAGATACTTTTCAGCCTTGGTGTTCCACAGACCGTTGTTTTCCTTTACAAGCTTGTCAAGCTCCTTGAATCTCACGTCAGTCTTGCCAAGCTCTTCAAGATCCGCAAGAGCAGTTAGCGGGAGCTCAATATGTGTGTATATAAGCTTCTTACCGCCGGGAATCTTGGGAAGGTCTACTGTTGTGGGAATGGCAGCATCAATACCTCCGATATGTGTTATCATAACCGAGGGGTCAAGACGCTTTTCGCCGATAAGGTCGATTATGTCCTGCATATCATCGGGTGTGCTTCCGCTTGTGCCTGCAACGTGATGCTGAGCGTAATGCACGTTGTAGAAATTGAAGTTGGCACTGAACTTCTTGTCAAGAGGTCCTGCGAAGAAGTTGAGACATCCGTCGAAGCCGAGAATGGCATCTCCCAGCTCGACTACCGCTGAAACGGGAGCATAAACAAACACGTCGTCAAAGCCTGTGCCGCCCGAAATTTCTATAAGCTCATCCTTGTCGGTGGAGTTGACAAACATAAGGTCAATTCCGTCTGCCTTTGCCTTTTCGGGTGAGTATATCTCCTTGGCGCGGTTGAGTCTTGCATCGTCAATGTCGGTAACCACTACCATTGAGGGCTTTTTCTTGCCGTGAAGGGCAATATCAATTGCCACAAGTCCCATAGGACCGCAGCCTGCAAGGATGGCTACCTTACCACCCTCCTTGATGCCCATTGTGGGAGTATCGCCATCAAGGTGCATACTCGCCTTGTAGCCTCTGATAACGCAGGAGGCAGGCTCAATAAGAGAGCCGTTAAAGTAGGAGTCACTGTTTATCTTCATAAGGAAGTTGTGCTCCAGAATGTGCTCATATACAATGGAGTACGTAGACACACCGCCGATGTCACAGAAGGAGTAGCCTACTGTATTAACACCCATATAGCTGAGTACAGGAGGCATTACCACCTTGTCGCCCACAGCGAATTTATCCTTCCACTTTGTACCAACCTCAACAACCTCGGCACAGAACTCGTGTCCGAGGATTACAGGATTTTCTGCAACGTTTTCGGGAACACGCAGGTGCTTTTCACCCTGAAGGATGGTCTTGTGAGTGGACATACATACGCTGTCCGAAATGATTTTTATGAGAAGCTCTCCCGAGGTAATGGGGCGAAGCTCGAATTCCTCAAGTCTTGCGTCACTTGCGCCATAAAGTCTGGCTGCTCTTGTCTTCATAATGCCACCTTATATCAAGTCGGATCGTAGCCATG
>JAZSDT010000080.1:0-2759 GCA_045531285.1 Eubacteriales bacterium | reverse complement strand
ATCTGAGGAATATTTGCAAATGTTTCAACGTTGTTTTCAACTGTGGGGCATCCAAAGAGACCCTTAACTGCAGGATACGGAGGACGAGGACGAGGCTCACCTCTGTTACCTTCAATAGAGGTCATAAGAGCTGTTTCTTCACCGCAAACGAATGCGCCGGCACCAAGACGGATTTCCATATCAAAGTCGAAACCTGTACCGAAGATGTCCTTACCAAGAAGTCCGTATTCTCTTGCCTGATCAATAGCGATCTGAAGACGTCTTACAGCAATGGGATATTCGGCACGAACGTAAACGTAACCCATAGAAGCGCCAACTGCGTAACCGCATATTGCCATAGCTTCGATGATAGAATGAGGGTCGCCTTCAAGCACTGAACGGTCCATAAATGCTCCGGGGTCTCCCTCGTCAGCGTTACATACAACATATTTCTGAGGAGCCTTGTTAGGAGCTGTAAGAGCCCATTTTCTACCTGTGGGGAATCCTCCGCCTCCACGTCCGCGAAGACCAGAATCAAGAACTACCTGGATAACCTGCTCGGGAGTGTATTCGGTAAGACACTTACCAAGAGCCTGATAACCGTCCATTGCAATGTACTCATCAATCTGCTCGGGATCGATAACACCGCAGTTACGAAGAGCGACTCTTATCTGTTTCTTATAGAAGTTTGTTTCTTCAAGTGATTTTGCCTTAATAACATCTTCATCAACATCCTTGTGTATAAGTCTGTCAACAGGACGTCCCTTGAGAAGATGCTCTTCAACGATTTCCTCAACATCATCAATGTTAACCATTGAATAGAATGTTCCCTCAGGATATACGATCATTACAGGACCAAGTGCGCAAAGACCGAAGCAACCTGTACGAACTACCTTTACTTCGTCCTGCAGTCCTTTAGCGGCAATCTCTTGTTCGAGCTTGTCACCGATTTTCATACTTCCGGATGAAGTACAACCGGTACCGCCGCAAATAAGTACGTGTGTGCGTATCATATTACTTTATCCTCCGTTTACTTTGTAGCGGCTCCGATTGTATACTCTGTTACAACCTTGCCATTTTTAATATGATCCTCAATTACCTTTGCCACCTTGTCGGTATTCATATTTACATATGTTACCTTCTCTTCTCCGTTGTAAACTTCAACAACGGGCTCATACTGGCAAATACCAATGCAACCTGTCTGAGAAACGGTTGCCTTGCCTGAAAGTCCTGCCTTTGAAACACCTTCAACAAAAGCATTAAGAACAGGTCTTGCACCTGCGGAAATACCGCATGTAGCCATACCTACAACAATTCGCATAGAAGCATTGTTCTCACGAATGTTAACCTTCTCCTGCATTCTTTCTCTGATTGCAGCAAGTTCAGCTAATGATTTCATAACTTTTTCCCTTCTTATATTTTATTATTTTATTTATAACATTGCATATTGCTCGTTCAAAAACTCGCTCACCCAAACGAGCACTTCGGGCGAGTCCAGAGGCACTCCGGTTAAAATCTGTCTCATTTCAGCCGTTGAAAGATGTACCTCTTTTTCTTTGTATTTATGCGAAAACTCAAAATCAATTTCGGGAGACCCTTGTATCAACGTACAAACCGTTGATACGATATCGCCTAATGGCAAACAATCTATATGGTCTTTTTTAAAAACAGCTGTCAATACCGTGCCGCTATCATCACCGATGCCGTCTTTAACCTTTGAAACAATATTAAGACTGCCACCGGTCTGCTCCGCAGCAAGCTTGTAAAATGGAATTCCCAATCCTACTTTTCGCGTTTTTCGTGTAGTACAAAACGGATCTGTTACTTGTGCCAGCATCTCGGGACTCATACCACATCCGTCGTCGGTTATGATTATCACAAGTTCAATATCAGTCTCGTTAATTTCTATACCAATATTGCTTGCACCGGCTTTAACGGAGTTCTTTGCTATGTCAAGCACGTTAAGTGATAACTCTTTCATTTTTTATCACCTCTCAAAATAGAAACCACTTCCTTTCTTACAGCATCTGTATCCGCAGGGTCGGAATAAATCTCCAGGAAATTTATGCACTCGTTTATGTCCCATAAATAGTGCGCATCACTGCTTGTAACAAAGACGCTTCCTTCAAGGGCGGGATGCTGCAAAGTAAGTTCTTTTCTTTTTGATATGTCGGCAAACTCATACGCAGTAAAATCCGATTCAGGAACCATACCGAAAACACTGATAAGACTGTTTGACATCTTATCTATATGAGCAGGATATGCAATGCCACCGTATGAACCAACCGTTTTATAAATGTCATCAACCGAAACGTCAACAGCATTAACCAAAAGGTATGGCTCTTCACCGACAACATTATCGTTGCTGTCCATATATATTTGTCTGCCAAAAACGTCCGGATCGTTCCTGTACAGAACTCTTTTTGACGTTAAAAACTGATTGAAATCCATTGCTCCCTCAAGCGTATCAAACAGAGTTACAACGTGAATGTCTTCGGCGGTCGTAATCTCTGACCCCGGAATAGCGGTAATAGAGAATTCCGAGCACGCAGATAAGAAAGCAGGACAGTTTCCGCAAGTATTATGATCGGTCAACGCTACGACGTTCAGCCCTTTTATAGAAGCCATCCCCGCTATATTGCAAGGAGTCATCTCATCGTCACCGCACGGTGAAAGACAAGAGTGAATGTGTAGGTCATAAAACGCCTTATTAAGCATACAGCATTTTTCCAATCAAATAAGATATTTCAAATGATGTCTTTTCAGTTCTGAAAAGATTT
>JAZSDT010000066.1:0-22695 GCA_045531285.1 Eubacteriales bacterium | reverse complement strand
AATTCGGTGTTGCCATAGAAACGGGGGATGCCGAAAGACTGGTAATAAAAACACTAGAAAAGAAAAACGTGACACTGATGGGATATCACTGTCATATAGGCTCTCAGATATTTGAGTTTGAGCCATTCTGCGAAGCAGCAGAAAAAATGCTCACTTTCATGGCAGACGTAAAGAAGAAAACAGGCTTCGAGGCAAAGGAAATAAACCTTGGCGGCGGTATGGCTGTTCCTTATCTTGAAAGCGATGAAAGAATCAGCTACACCGAAAACATTAAGGCTTTGGGGGCTCACGTTGACGCTCTTATTGAAAAGCTGTCGCTCAACCGTCCCGTGTTCTACCTTGAGCCCGGAAGAAGTATCGTCGCCGACAACGGCATGACCCTTTATTCTGTAGGTACAGTCAAATGTATCGAAGGCTATAAAAACTACGTTTCGGTTGACGGAGGTATGGCAGATAACCCCAGATACGCTCTTTATCAATCGCCCTACACCATCATAAACGCATGTCACGCAGACAAAGAGGCGAATTTTGAGGCAACCGTAGGAGGCAGATGCTGTGAAAGCGGTGACCTTATACAAGAAAACGTCAAGCTTTATCGCCCTACACGAAACGAAATTCTTGCAGTGCTGACAACAGGTGCGTATAATTTTTCTATGTCGTCAAACTACAACCGTCTTACCAGACCTGCCCTTGTCACACTTGAGGATAAGAAGAGCTATGTTTCGGTAAAGCGTCAAACCTTTGAAGACTTGACAAGTCTTGACGTTTAATAAACTGCTTAATATTTAAAACAAAAAGTGGGATTTAAAATCCCACTTTTTGTTTACTGTTTTTCTCTATATGATTATGTGATCGTTAGATAGGCGAGATTTGCTCGCGGTGGCTCGCCGCTATTTTGCGAAGGGAATAAATCTGTATGCGTAGTCAAACGCCGTATAAGTGTAATAGTACGTTGATTCATACTGTCTTACGCTGTCTATTATTGCAAAATAAGTCGGATCGTCCAATATGCCTGTCGATTCATATCCACAGTATATCTGGAACACAGCTACAGCGCGTGTGGTTGCATCCTTCCATATTCCGTCAACCTCTTCGGGAGCAAGGAAACCTATTGCCTCAAGACGTATTTCAAGTCCGAGCACAGTGCTGTTTTCAGCACCGGGCCGTGCCTTGGAATAATTCAACGCAGTAAACGTTGGTGTATCGGAGGGAAGCTGATTTTTTTCTACCTTCGGAGAAACCACAACGTTGGGCATAAGTCCCACCTCGTTGTAGGTGTTACCTTTTTTGTCGTATGCCACGTAGGTTGTAACACCGCACGCCGCACCGTCTTCAAAATGAAGCACCGACTGTGCTACACCTTTACCGAAGGTTTTTGTTCCTATTATCTTGGCACCTACAACGTTTCTCAAAGTATCGGCAAAAATCTCAGCCGACGAAGCAGTGCCTCCGTTTACAAGGATCCTTATACTTTCAAAGCTGTAACCGTTGCCGCTTGAATAAAAGGGGATAGAATTTGTGTTTCCGTCTCTGCCCATACTGAAAAGCTTTTCTCTTTTGGGAGTGAACTTGGAAAGAAGCGACGAAGCCACGTAAACGTCTCCGCCGGAGTTGTCCTGAAGGTCAATGATTACGTGTCTGTAGCCCTGGTCCCAAGCAGAAGCCAAATCTGTAGAAAGCTCAAAAACCGTGCTGTCATACATAAAGCTGTTTATGTCGAGATAAATAAGGTTCTTTTCGGGATACAGAGTAATTGAATATTCGGAAAAACGGTTTTCCTGACGAACTATCGTATATTCTTTTTCCTCGCCGTCTCTCTCAAGCTTGACAGTAAGCGTTTCGGCTTCGGGGGCAACCAACGAATTATATGCTCCCAAAGCATCGAAGCCCAAGCCTCTTACGTTGTTGGAGTTGAACTCGACTATCCTGTCGCCCACAGCAATACCTGCTTGCTGTGCAGGTGATCCGATTGCTACCTCGTCAACGTATATTCCCGAGGGCTTTGTGCCATCGGCATCTTTCCAAATCATTTTAATGCCGATACCCTTGCTGGAATTGGGAGAAAAGAATGCCTTTGCCTCCTCTGCATTCAAATAATAGCTGAATTTATCCAGTGTGGCAAAAAGGGCTTTGTAGGTCTCATCCATATTGTTGATATCCACACCGTCAACAGTTGCGGCGAAGTTTGCAAACGCCTCTGCAGCAGATATCTTTCCGTAATAGTAATACTCGATTACGTACAAAAACGTTTCAAATTTTGCAGTTTCCAGTTTGCCTTCACTTTCGTCGATTATGTTCATATAAGACTTGAACTCATCGTAGGTCATATCTGGAGTAACAGGGATAATTCCCTTGTGAAGACTTTCTATAAGAGCCTTGCGCTCTGCTTCGCTCTCCACAGTTTCGGTGCTCTGCGTTGCAACAAGCGCCGAAGTTTCGGCAGCAGTTACTACTGTCGCAAGTAGCAACAGTAAAGATACAAAAATTAATAATCTTTTCATTTAGTTCTCCTTTGCATATTCTATCAGCATGTCGATAAGCTGACTGTACGGTATACCGTAGGAAGTCATAAGCTTGGGGTACATGCTTATTTTTGTAAATCCGGGTAACGTGTTTATTTCATTGAAAATAATACCTTTTTTTCCTGCAAAAAAGTCAACTCTCGACAGTCCTCTGCAATCAAGGGCAAGGAATATTTTTATTGCTAATTCACTTACCTCGTCAAGCGTTTCCTTAGGAAGTCTCGCAGGTAAATAATAACTCGTGGTATCATTAACATACTTGGTGTCATAGTCGTAAAAATCACTGCCTGGGTCAATTTCTCCCGGCTGAGAAGCCAGCGTCACACGCTTACCGTCACGAATCACGTCAAGGACAGCCGTTTCTATTTCCGCGCCCTCTATGTATTCCTCAACCAAAACCTTGGGGTCATATTCCAATGCCAGAGAAAGTGCTTTTTTCAGCTCTTGGCGGTTTCTTACCTTTGAAACGCCCACAGACGAGCCTGTGCCCGCAGGCTTAACAAACATAGGATACCCCAGATTTTCTTCGCACCAAAGCACATCGGCATCTGTGTAGTCCGGTCTGAACAGTCTCCAGTCTGCCATAGGAATACCTACCGTCTGCAAAACAGTTTTAGTTATAGCTTTGTCCATAGAGACAGCAGAGCCTCGGTTGTCCGAGCCTACAAACGGTACGCCCGACAGCTTCAGCAGACCTTGAAGGTTTCCGTCCTCGCAGTTTTCGCCGTGTACAACAGGGAAAAAGCAATCAAGCTCTTGTATGCGGAAGGTCCCTTCTTTTTTGTTCAGTATCATAAGTCCGTGATGGGCGGGACAGGGGCTGACAACGGCAGGAACCAGATTGTCGGTGTCCTCAGCAAAGCTGGCATCGGCGATCCTCTCCACTTCACCGTTATAAAGGAACTGTCTGCCATCCTTAAGGATACCGAGGCAGAATAATTCATACTTTTCCGAGTTAAGATTCTTTATTACAGAAGCGGCTGACATGCATGAAACCTCATGCTCGCTGGACGCGCCTCCGAAAATTATACAAAGTCTTGTCTTAGTCATAAAAATCACTCCCGAAGTTTATTCTATTATATAATATCACATATAAGTTAAAAAGACAATTGTTTTTTTGTTAATAAAATTTATCTTGATTAACAAAATATCTATTTACTTTTCAGGTTTTTGTGCTATAATTTACTATGAGAAATTATAATGGAGGAAAGTATGAAAAAAATTCTGTTGATATTATCAGCAATACTGCTTTTGATAACTACTACGTCCTGTTCAAAGGAGGACACAGGGCTTCCCGAAGGAATGGCGCTTCTGGACAATGAAGCAGTAGACTATCTGTTTTATTACCCTCAAGAATGGCACGCCGACCGCAACGACGGAATGGTAAGTGCTTACGTGTCCGAAAAAGACCGCTCCAACGTATCTGTAACTACCTTTGCCGCATCGGCAGACGTAGCAAGCGTTGAAGGATATCTCACAATGGGTGACACCACCTACTTTGACAACATGAAGGAGACCTTCCCCGACCTTGAAATGATATCCGACGGCGAGGAAACCTCCCTTGGAGGAGTACCCGCCAAGCAATACGTATTCACTGCCACGGTTGCCGGAGAGGTTTATAAGTTCCGTCAGGTAATTGCATACCGTTACGGATATATCTATATGCTCACGTATACGTCAACCGCAGAGGGCTTTGATACCCATACAGACGACGTAAACAGCATCATTTCAGAATTCAAATTCAAATAAGCGATTCACCTGTTTTAAGGAGAAATTATGTCAAAAGAAAAACGTTCCTGCCCCACAGCCAAAAACCGCGTCGGCGGTCAGGCTGTCTTGGAAGGCATTATGATGAGGCACAAAAACAAATGTGCCACTGCAGTCAGATGTCCTGACGGCACAATTGCTCTTGATAAAAGAGACGTTACTTCCATAAAAGAAAAAATACCTTTTTTCAAGATACCAATTATTCGGGGAGCTGTCAGCTTTGTAGAATCTATGATACTGTCTATGTCGATACTCACACTTTCGGCTGAAATGCAAGGTATTGAAGAAGAACCCACAAAATTCGAGCTGTGGCTTGAAAAGAAATTTGGCAAAAGCCTTATGGCTGTAGCCGCTATCATTGGCGGTGTACTTGGCATTTTACTGGCACTTGGTCTGTTCTTTTATCTTCCTATGGCGGTATCCAAGCTCATTTCACTTGTTTTCGATATGCCTGCAGTTGTAAAAGCAATTGTAGAAGGAATAGTAAAAATGGGAATATTTGTGCTCTATATTTGGGCTGTTGCCTTTATGCCCGATATCCGACGCACCTATGAGTATCACGGAGCTGAACATAAATCCATATTCTGTCACGAGGCGGGATTGCCTTTGACAGTGGAAAACATAAAAAAGCAATCTCGCTTTCATCCCAGATGCGGTACTAGCATGATGTTTGTAATGCTTCTCTTGGGCATTATCGTATCTGCCGCACTTCCTGCATCTCTTTGGGATAATCTCTTCCTCAGATTTTTAACCAAGATCCTTATTCTTCCGCTGGTTGTGGGAATAGGCTATGAAATAACTATTTTCTCTGGAACACACGACAATATTGTCCTTCGTATACTTACCGCACCGGGTCTTTGGTTCCAGAGAATAACAACAAAAGAACCCGACGATAAGGAAATAGAAGTAGCGATAGTAGCACTCAAAGCCTCGCTCCCCGAAGAATATCCCCCCGAAACAGTTTACGACGGTATCGAGGGTAAGCCCGAAGAGCCTGTATGCTCAGAGAATTAAAACGCCTGTGGCAGTCCTCGGCCTTTGCAGTTGAGAATCTTTCCTTCAGGGAAACTGTGGGGCTGCTGCTTGAGAAATACGGATATTCCAAAGATGCTCTTATACTGGGAGAGGAAATTCACTGTCCCGATCTTGTAAAAGACTTTGAAAGAGCTGTTTTGGGTGAGCCGCTTGGCTACATTCTGGGTAAGGTTTCATTTTTCAAAGAAGAATATTACGTTGAAAGCGGCGTACTGATCCCACGTTGCGACAGCGAAGTGATCGTAGAAAAAGCAATTGAGCTGATTCCTCAAAATTCTCATTTTGTGGACGTTTGTACAGGCAGCGGATGTCTTGGAATATCCACCCTCTGCTCCCGTCCCGACCTTACAGCCACGTTGCTTGATATATCTCCCGTGTCCGAAAGAGTGGCAAAAAAGAACGTTGAGGCTTTGGGCGTGGGTAACAGATGTGAGTTTTGTCACTTTGATTTGTTTTCCGACAAGCTCCCCGACTGCTCGGCAATAATTATGAATCCGCCGTATATAACGGCAGAAGAAATGAAAAAACTGCCTTTGAACGTACAAAAAGAGCCGTCCTTAGCTCTTTTTGGAGGAAACGACGGACTTAATTTTTACAGATATGCGGCAAATTCACCCGATTTTCGCAACAAAACCTTAATTTTTGAAATAGGATGCTCGCAAGGAGCTGACCTGCTTGCTATGTTTGGCAAAGGCGAGATAGTCAAAGACCTTCGCGGAAATGACCGATGTTTTACTGTCCTTTAAATAGGACAGTTCATAATGTATAATAAAGTAAACCGAAAACGAAAGGAGTTTTACTATGCCTTCATCACTTGTATCATGTTCAGAAATTGACGTATTGAAGTTACCTCATTTCCCTACACGCTTTTTGGGAGCCATTTGGCGTGCCTGGGGACAAATAACTCCCGAAACACTTGCAAAGGTGCTGGAGACAACTCCGGAAAATATAAAAAAATCGGCTGCCGATATGGGACTTGACCCCGACGTTAAGGCAGACGAAGCCCTTTGGAAAAAAAGAGGCTACATAACACTTACCAGAAATATGTGGCATCTTCTTACCTTTGACCAGATCTGTCAGGTTCTCGGAGTAAGTGCAGAGGAGCTTGATACTACGTTAAAGGAGGATGATTTCCTCTATATAAAGATGGGAAGCTTCTTTCCGAAGATGGAAAAGACTTTGTGGCGTGAGCTTACAGAGGACGAAAAGAAGGAAGTTGCTTTCATCAAGGAGAATTACTCCAAGTATGCCGAGCTTGTAGCGCAGTACCCCGATGACGCTTTCCGTTTCGTAAAGGACTATTACAAGCCTGTTGAAGGAGAGCCGAAGTACGTCAGCGACATTAACGGAGACCTTAGAATTATATATTCATACTTTGCACTTTTCGGCGATCCTCTTATGGAGGATGACTGCGATCCCTTCCCTGACAAGCTTCTTGAAGAGTACGCACAGTACGGTATTAACGGTATCTGGATGCAAGGCGTTTTGTATCAGCTTGTCCCCTATCCCTTTGCACCCGAGCTTTCTGAGGGCTGGGAAAAGAGAATTGCAAACCTTAAAAAGATAGTACAGAAAGCAAAGAAATACGGTATCGGTATTTACCTCTATATAAACGAACCCAGAATGATGCCCGAAAGAGTGTTTGAAAAATATCCTCAGATCAAGGGACACACAAGACCTAACGGACAGAAAATGTATTCGGTTTGTACATCTACTCCCGAAGTACAGAGCTATCTCGACAACGCAATGTACGAGCTTTTCAAGAGAGCAGATGGTCTTGCCGGCTTTATTACTATCACTGCCAGCGAAAACCAAACAAACTGTTATTCTCATTCAAAGGAAGATAACTGTAACTGTCCGAGATGCAAAAACAGAAAGAGCTACGAGGTTCTTGCAGAAGTAAACAACATAATGTCACGCGGCGCAAAGAGAGCAAATCCCGATGCCCGAGGCGTTGTGTGGAGCTGGTCCTGGCCCGATAACTACATAGGCGAAATTATAAAGCGCCTTGATAAAGACATCGTGTTCCAGTGTGTTTCCGAGTCCAGAATGAAGTTGGTTAAAGGCGGAATCGAAAACGAAATCCACGACTATTCAATGTCCAACCCCGGCCCCAGCTACAAAGCAAAGGAACAGTGGGCTGTGGCACGTGAATGCGGAATACAGTGCTCGGCAAAATGTCAGTTCAACTGCTCCTGGGAGCTTCCCGGCGTTCCGTTCGTACCTGCATACGACCTGGTAGCACAGCACGCCGCCAACCTTAACAAAGAAAAGGTACAGCACGTTATGCTGTCCTGGACGCTTGGCGGTTCTCCCTCCCCCAACATTGCACTGGCAAGTGAGATCCTCTTAAAGAAGGAGCTTGACGGAAGCGAAGTGAGAAGCTTCGTTGAAAGAATGTATCCGGGCGAGATGTCGGAGGTTGTATTCAAGGCACAGGACATCTTTTCAAAGGCGTTCAATCAGTTCCCATTCCATATTTCCGTACTTTATACTGCACCGCAGACCTCAGGCCCGAAGAGTCCTTTCTTCGTGGAAAATACAGGGCTTTGGGCAACAATGACCGGTTTCCCCTATGATGCGATTGACAATTGGCGAGCAAATTATCCCGTTGACATATTTGAACAGCAGTTCCGCATAGTTACAGACGGCTGGCGCGAGGCTCTTGACGTAATGGAAAGCTACAACGGCACAAAGAACGATGCTTTTTGCGAGCTTTACGACATGATGCTTGGCTCTTACGTTCACTATATGACAAATCTCAACCTTATAAAGTTCAATCGCAGACGTAACGAGTGCTTTGAAAAGGGCTTTACTGCAGACGATTATACGTATCTTCTCGAAGTGCTTGACAATGAAGAAAAGAACGTTGTGGAAACCATAAAGCTTCAGAGCAGAGAGTCCAGATTGGGATTTGAAGCGGCAAACCACTATTGCTTTACCAGACAGGATCTGACTGAAAAGCTGTTGAACATTGCTTGGTGCAAGAGATATTATACCAACGAAAAATTGAAAACCACGGTTTGATTCTAAAGTATCACCGAAAAAGGAGATAAAAATGGACGAGAAAAAAAAGAAGAAAACAGCGGACGAAGCCGAAGCCGAAAACAAGAGCGAAGGAAAGGAAGCCGCTAAGAAGAAAGCTATTGCTCAAATAACAAAGAGATACGGTCAAGGCTCCATTATGAGACTTGGAGACAACACTCAGATGCAAGTAAGCTCTATTCCTACAGGCTCACTGTCCCTTGACTTTGCGCTTGGTATAGGCGGTGTTCCCAAGGGAAGAATAGTTGAAATATACGGTCCTGAAAGCTCAGGTAAAACAACTCTTGCTCTGCACATTGCAGCAGAGGCTCAGAAGCTTGGCGGTTCGGCGGCGTTTATAGATGCCGAGCACGCACTCGACCCTGCATATGCTCAGTGCATAGGTGTTGATATTCAGGACTTGCTTGTAGCACAGCCTGATAACGGAGAACAAGCGCTGGAAATCGCTGAGGCTCTTATCCGTTCAGACGCCATTGACGTAGTAATCGTTGACTCTGTTGCGGCACTTGTTCCAAAGGCTGAAATTGAAGGCGATATGGGACAGGCAATGGTAGGTGCTCACGCCAGACTTATGTCTCAGGCGTTGAGAAAGCTGTCAGGCGCAATTGCAAGAAGCCAGTGCGTTCTTATCTTTATAAACCAGCTTCGTGAGAAGGTAGGTATCGTCTACGGTAACCCCGAGGTTACAACGGGCGGTAAGGCGCTTAAGTTCTATGCTTCGGTAAGAATTGACGTAAGAAGAGGACAGCAGATAAAGAACAAGAGCGACGTAATCGGTAACCGTACAAAGTGTAAGGTTGTCAAGAACAAATGTGCCGCTCCCTTCAAATCGGCTGAATTCGACATTATGTACGGTGAAGGAATTTCCTCCGACGGAGAGCTTCTTGACCTTGGCGAAACACTTGGAATAATCCAGAAGAGCGGTTCCTGGTACGGCTACGGCGGATTAAGACTGGGACAGGGCAAGGATAACTCAAAGATTTATCTCAAGGAAAATCCCGACCTTCGCGACGAGATCAAGGCTAAAATACTTGCGCAGGCAAACGACCTTCAGGGCAAGCTGTCATTCGGCGGTATCAGTGGACTTGATGACGATGACGATGAGGATATCGGAGAGGAAAGCTTCGACGAATAATATCCAAGTTTTATTTTAAAAGATTAGGTAAGGGTATAACCCTATGATATATTTAAGACATTATAACATTGAAAAAAACAAGGAAGTCGTTATCGTAACCGACGAGGGAGAGTTTCCGATATGGGTGAAAGACTTTGAAAAAAGCTTTTCACAGCTTTCCGTCGGCGGCGAAATTGAACAGTCCGATCTTCTTGTAACACTTGCAATCAGACGTGAAGTGAAGAAAAAAGCCATAAGACGTCTGGCGGCAGGAGACATTACAAAGCGCGAACTGAAAAAACGGCTTACAAAAGAAAAGGTCTACGGCGGTCAAGCCGATCCCGAATGGGTAGACGAGCTTCTCGGCAAGCTGGAAAATGCAGGATATATCGATGACCGCGGATTTGCGGTAAGATTTGCCGAAAAGTGCCTTGACAAATTCTGGGGTGAGCTTCGAATAAGGGCGGCAATGCACGAAAAGGGATTTTCATCCGAGCATACCGATGAAGCACTTGAAAAGCTGTCCCCCGATTACGTGGCGATGGCTGTAGACTATGCTAAGGAGCATCTTGACGGCTGTGAGCGTGATACCGTTTATAAAAAGCTGTATCAAAGAGGCTACAAGTCAGAGGATATCGTTGATGCAATAGAGCAATTGAAAATTGAAAGGTAAAACATATGAGTATTAAGGTAGGCTTCCTTTCTCTTGGCTGTCCCAAAAACACCTGCGACACTGAAGTAATGCTGGGACTTCTGAACGAAAACGGCTATGAGCTGGTGGAAGAAGATATTTATGCCGACGTAATGGTGATAAATACCTGTGCATTCATACAGAGCGCAAAAGAGGAAGCAATAGAATCTATACTGGACGTCGCGTATCTCAAGGAGCATCACGACCTTAAAGGCATTGTTGTCACAGGATGTCTTGCAACAAGATACGCAAAGGATATTGAAAAATCTCTTCCCGAGGTAGATGCAATACTGTCAGCGGGAGACGAAGGAAAGATATGCGAGGCTGTTGAAGCCGCTTTCCGCGGAGAAAAATATATCTCCACTGCCCCCACCGAAAATCTTGCTTTCGGCGGTGACAGAGTTGTAACCACTCCCGAGTATACAGCATATCTTAAGATAGCCGAGGGCTGTGACAATCGCTGTGCATACTGTTCGATCCCCGACATAAGAGGACGTTTCAGAAGCCGTGATATGGAAGACATTATAGCAGAAGCCCACACCCTTTTTGACCTGGGTGTGCGGGAGCTTTGTCTTGTGGCTCAGGACACAACACGTTACGGACTTGATCTGACAGGCAGATATATGCTATCCAACCTTTTGGAAAAACTTTGCACGGAAGAGGGTCTTGATTTCAAGTGGATAAGACTTCTCTACTGTTATCCCGATAAGATAACAGATGAGCTTATTGAAGTGATGGCAAAATACGACAACGTGGCAAAGTACATAGATATGCCAATTCAACACATAAATGACAGAGTGCTTTCGGCAATGAACCGTCACGGCGGCTCGGACATTATCAAGAGTGCAGTGGAACGTTTAAGAGCGGCAATGCCCGATATCACAATTCGTACTACAGTTATTACGGGCTTCCCCACAGAAACTGCCGAGGAAGCCGTAGAGCTTCTTGACTATGTCAAGGAGACTCGTTTTGACAGACTTGGTGCATTTCCTTATTCGCGAGAAGAAAATACACCTGCTTACAGTATGCCTCAGGTTTCCGAAAAGCAGAGACAAAAGCGCTGTGACCGCATAATGGAAGCTCAGTACAGAATCCACGCCGAAAACAATGAAAAAACCGTTGGCAAGACTTTAACAGTGCTTTGTGAGGGATATGACCCTGTGGGAGAAACCTATTACGGAAGAAGCGAAGCGGATGCTCCCGAAATTGACGGCAAGGTTTACTTTAGTGCAAAGCGCAGACTTCACGAAGGCGAGTTCGTGGAAGTAGAAATAACAGGTACGCTTGACTATGATTTGATAGGAAGGCAAAAATAATTTGAAAACACAAATTTGAAAGGATTTCAATTATGAGTAAAATCAACCTCCCCAACAAGCTTACTATTTTAAGAATGATTTTAGTTCCCGTTGTAATGATATTTGTTCTCTATCCGTCACTGACCGGAAACAACAAGCTTCTTTACGGCATCATTCCTACCCTTTTGTTTATTCTTACTGCCATAACCGATTTTATTGATGGCAAGATAGCACGAAAATACAATCTTATTACCGATTTCGGTAAGTTTATGGACCCTGTAGCCGATAAGTTCATGGTAATCGGCACACTTGTTGCAATAACTGTTGTAAATGATGCACTCAGACCTTATATGGTATGGGTGTCCATAATAGTAATTTTCCGCGAGCTTGCAATTACCTCTATCCGTCTGGTTGTTTCGGGCGAGGGAATCGTTGTTCCTGCTAACTGGCTTGGAAAATGTAAAACTATGACACAGTCAATATCAATTGTTGTTTTCCTTATTGAGCATATTATTTGGGACTACTACTATCTTTCTTACGTAGGAATGATTGCAACAGCATTCCTTACTCTCTGGTCGGGCATAAACTATCTCAAGGCATATTGGAAGTTTATTGACCCCACAAAATAATTTGGAGTTTTTAAATGCAAGAAAATTTGACTACTGTATCGGGAATACGTTTGTATTCCCTTTATACTGCTGTGCACAGCTTTACTTTGTCGCTTTACGTTCCCGCAGGTCCTCTTTATGACGGGACGGAAAATGCAGGAATGTCTCACCTTTTTGAGCACGCAGTATTCAGAAACATAAATCATATAATGGGCGGTAATCTTTACCGCGAGCTTGACAGACACGGACTTACCCTGTCGGGAGCGACCTATAACGAGCTGGTGCAAATATCCGTTCAAGGCTCGCCAAAGCACTTCAAAAAGGCAGTAGATATACTTCTTTTGTCCCTGTCGCCCATGAAAATATCGACAGAAGAGCTGAATGCCGAAAAGGAACGTGTAAAAAGAGAAATACGCGAGGACACCTATCGCTCGTCCGTTGATGCAATGAGTCAAAAAGCAGTATGGGACGGTACGGGACTTGCAGAAACTATAACCGGAACGGTAGGAAAAGTCTCCAAGGTAACAGTTAAAAGACTGTCGGATTTTGCCGCACAGCTTCTTTGCAGTGAAAACGTATTTCTTTATTTAACAGGAGCTTTTGACGACTCTCAGCTAGACTATTTGAAAAAAGGTTTGTCAAATATTTCTCTTCCCAAAGGATGCAAAAGAGATAACACTGCATCAAAGCCTATCCGGTTTTTTAACAGACAGCCCGACGTCACCGTCAAGCGCGCAGATTACTGTAAGGTCAAGCTTGCCTTTGACGTTGACTGTACGGCAACAAAAAAACCTGCCCGTGACATTTTATACGATATACTTTTTCAAGGAGATACTTCAAAAATCTTCTTGGAGCTATCGGAAAAAAACGGTTATATTTACAGCTTTGATGCAAATCTCGACGAATATCGCAACCTTGGTTCGCTGTCACTGGCCTTTGAGACGTCGGCTATCGATTTTGCACCGGCACTTGAAGCCGTATGGAAGATCTTTGGAGAAGTACAAGAAGCCATAAGCGATGAAGAGCTTTTTCTTGCGAAGGTACCCTATACCGATAACTGTGAATTCATTCTTGACGATTCGGAAAATCTCAACTGGAACAAAGCCTGGGAATCGCATATTCTCGGATTTGAATATAATACATTAGAGGATAGGAAGGAGTCCTATTCCGCTGTAACGGCAAAAGAGGTTACCGAGACGGCAAAAAACATATTCAAGCAGTCCAATCTCACCGTTTCAGCCAAGCACAGAAATCCTGAAGCGGCAATAAAGATAATCAAAGATGTATTTTTTACTTGACCTTTTTGTATTTTTATGATATAATTACCTTGAATTTAATACTTTTCGGTGCGAAAAGAGTAACGGAAGAAACGCTTTCAGAGAAAATGCGGGTGGTGTGAGCATTTAAGTAATATTCCGTGAAGGTGCGTTCGCAGTAAAAGCCGAGCCTTTGTGAGTTATAAATAAGAGTGGAACCGCGCAACAGCGCCTCTTGACAAAGAGGTGCTGTTTTTTTGCATTAAATCTACTTCGCCGTTTTGATTTATATAGACTGTAATAGGCGAGCATTGCCAGCGGTCGCTGACCGTTTTTTTATTTCTCTAAAGCAGCTTTGCTTCTTTGGAAATATTAAAATATCCAGAAAGGACTTTCTTATGAAAATTCTTGACGACCTCAAATCCATTAAGAAGCGTGACCCGGCAGCAAGAAACGTATTGGAAATATTTTTTCTGTATTCGGGATTTCACGCGCTGATCTACTATAGAATCGGCAATTTCTTTTACAGACATAAGCTGTTTTTTATCGCGCGTCTTATTTCACAGCTTGGAAGATTCTTCACAGGCATTGAAATACATCCCGGTGCTACAATTGGCAGAGGTCTTTTTATCGACCACGGTTCAGGAGTGGTTATCGGAGAGACGGCAGAAATAGGTGACGAATGTACGCTGTATCAAGGTGTTACCCTTGGCGGTACAGGTAAGGACACGGGAAAAAGACACCCTACTCTCGGCAACGGCGTGCTGGTAGGAGCAGGTGCAAAGGTGCTGGGACCGTTTAAAGTGGGAGACAGAGCCAAGATTGCCGCCGGCTCTGTGGTGCTGACAGAAATACCCGAGGACTGCACTGCCGTTGGCGCACCTGCAAGGGTTGTAAGAAGAGCGGGAGAAAAGCCCTCTGACCTTGACCAAGTGCACATTCCCGATCCTGTAGCACAGCAATTCTGCCGAATGCAAGCCGAGCTTGACAGACTTAAGGCAAAAATAGATGAACTGGAAAATAACAACCGACAATAAGGAGAATAAATATGAAATTTTATAATTCACTTACCAAGAAAAAAGAAGAAATGGAGTTTAAGGACAACACCGTCAGAATGTATGCCTGCGGTCCTACGGTCTACAACTTTTTCCACGTAGGAAATGCAAGATGCTTCGTTGTGTTTGACCTTCTCAGACGCTACCTTGAATACAGAGGAAACAAGGTAACCTTCGTTCAGAATTTTACAGACATTGATGATAAAATGATAAAACGTGCTAACGAAGAAGGCACAACCGTTAAGGAAGTAGCTGACAAATACATTGCAGAATACTTTACGGATGCTAAGGGGCTGGGCATAACTCCTGCCACTTTCCATCCCAGAGCTACCGACAATATGAACGAAATAATTGAGATAATAAAGATTCTTGTTGACAAGGGTTATGCGTATCCTGCCGACAACGGAGACGTTTATTTCTCGGCACGTAAGTTCAAGGGCTACGGAAAGCTTGGCGGATTTGACGTTGATGACCTTGAAAGCGGAGCAAGAATCGACGTAAACGACGTTAAAAAGGATCCCCTTGACTTTGCGCTCTGGAAAGCATATAAGGAGGGTGAGCCTTGGTGGGATTCACCTTGGGGTAAGGGCAGACCCGGTTGGCACATAGAATGCTCTGCAATGGTTGATAAATTCCTTGGCAAAACTATAGACCTTCACGGCGGCGGACAGGACCTGACCTTCCCTCACCACGAAAACGAAGTAGCGCAGTCCGAAGCAGCATTTGGAGTTCCCTTCTGCCGTACCTTTATTCATAACGGATATATTAACGTTGACAATAAGAAGATGTCAAAATCTCTTGGTAACTTCTTTACCGTAAGAGATGCAGCGGCAAAATACGGCTATCCCGCTATTCGTTTCTTCCTTGTTTCAGCACAGTACAGAAGTCCTATCAACTTCTCTGCCGACATACTCGAACAATCAAAGGCTTCTCTTGAAAGAATGTACAATTGCGAAAATGCGATAAAGTACGCTCTTAAAACCGCTACAGGTGATGAGATGACAAAGACGGACGACATAAACGCACTTGGTCAGTACAGAGAGAAATTCATCGAAGCAATGGACGATGACTTCAATACAGCTGACGGTATTTCTGCAATATTTGAAATGATAAGAGCTATAAACACTCTTGTAGCAAATGAGCTTTCAAAGGCTGACCTTGAAGCAATATACTCTATATATAAGGAGCTTGTCGGTCTTATGGGATTCCTTGTTCCCGAAGAGGAAGAGGACAGCGCTTGGATAGATGCGCTCATTGAGGAAAGACTTCAGGCTAAAAAGTCAAAGAATTATGCAAGAGCAGATGAAATCCGCGAGGAATTGAAGGAAAAGGGCATTATTCTTGAAGACACACCCAACGGCACTAAGTGGAAGAGAGCATGAAGCGTCACGCAAATATCCCGGTTTTTGTACCGCATATAGGCTGTCCCAATGATTGCGTTTTCTGCAATCAACGCACCATTTCGGGCAAAACGGAATTCAAGCTTGAAACCGTTGAAAAAGAAATTGAAGAGGCACTCACGACACTTTCGTCGAGAGTGCCTCAGATAGCATTTTTCGGTGGCAGCTTTACGGGAATTGAGCGGTCTCTTATGATACAGCTCCTTGAAATTGCCAATTCTTATGTCAAAAAAGGACAAGTGGATTCTGTCAGACTGTCAACAAGACCGGATTATATTAACAGCGAAATTCTTGACATACTTGAAAAGTACAACGTCAAGAACATTGAGCTTGGCATACAGTCTATGAATGACAGAGTTCTTTCGTTAAACCGACGCGGCCATACCTCCGACACATCCAGACGCGCAATGAAGATGATAACGGATCGAGGCTTTGAGCTGACGGGACAGATGATGACGGGAATGTACGGCGCAACAGCCGAGGATGAAATATTTACGGCAGAGGAAATAAGCCGCTACGCAACCTCGGCCAGAATATATCCTACCGTAACGTTTAAAGGTACAGCCCTTGCAAATCTATGGGAGAGCGGAGAGTACAAGCCCTTATCAATGGAGGAAACCGTTGAGCGCGGGGCAAGTGTATACAAAATTTTTGAAAACAACGGTATTGACGTTATAAGAATAGGACTTCAATCTACCGAAGGATTGCGTTCTGACCAGGTGCTTGCAGGAGAATATCACGATGCCATCGGGGAAATGATACTGTCAAGAGTTCGTCTTGACGAGCTGAGAAAAATAGCAACTACCTTGCCTCGGGACAGTGATACTCTAACCTTTGATGTTCCGCAAAACCTTTTGTCTCAATATATAGGACAAAAAAAGTGCAACGTTGATATTTTGGAAAAAGAGTTCAATAAAAAAATTCTTATAAAGGCAAATAAACAAATATGAAAAAGCTGATTTTTGTTTTTCTGATAATTGTCCTGGTAGGCTGTTCGCCTACCAAAGCCCCTGCGGACGTAGAAAAAAGTGTAAACGAGGCTATTGCACTCCACAGCGAAGGACAGCTTACAGATGCTTTGGAGCTTGCACTGACGGTTTATGAAGATACCGATGCTCAGCGAATTATTGCCGACGTGTGCGGAGTATACAGCTGTAACGACAGACTTTTTACAAAAAAGCTTTCTTTGCCCGAAGAGGCATTACAACTTACAATATCCGATGACGGCAACAAAGTCGTAGCAACAGGTAAAAATAAAAATTACCTCATTGATTATAACAGCGCAAAAATAATAAAAGAACTTCCTCAAGGGGAAGCCATGATCGAAAACGGTATATTATATATTGAAGGACAGGGCGCTTTTCTCCTTGACGACGGAAGCTCGACTGCAGGTAACAGAAATCCCTTTGTTTCAGTAGATAGTTTTCTTGACAGCTATGAAAAAGACGGCGTTATCTATACAGTACAAGCTAATTCCGTTACAAACGGAGAATGGACAACCGAACTCCAAATCCTTGACGGGTATCTCAACGTTTTCCCGCTTATACACGATATGTACAACACCGATGGAGAAGTGGTTGAATATGACAGCATTATAGTAGCAAACGCCAACAGACTCACCGCCCTTGACAGAAGCACAGGAGAAAAAATTTTTGAAACCACGCTCAACGATAACGTCATTTCTTGCGAGCCCGGAAACAGAGCGGTGATTATTTCTTGGGAAAAGGCATTTTCGTCCGACGGACAGCTTTTTTCAAACAAAGCTAACAACCCTCAGTTTCCTCAAAAAGACGTATTAAGACTTGGCAACTGCTATTCTTTTGAAAAGGTGCAAAACGATATTGTATTCAGCAATGATAGAATTGCGTCATCTGAAAAAGATACAAATGAAATTTCTTTTCTGTATAAGGTGTCGTACGATATTCATCCAAAGCTAACTCTCGAAGAGAGATATCCCACTGCTATCGCCAATAAAGACAATCTTTTGGCAATAGGCACATATGAATATAAGGACAAGGCAAGACACAATTATTTTGTTCTTTATAATTTGGAGGACAACACTTATACGAAGACACACATAAATCACAAAATAGACAAGATAGCCTATGTCAACGGATGGCAAATAATGGGCGACGGAGAGATTACAGCTATTGACGGCGCTGCTTCTGACAATCTTGATGAGGAAATTACTGTTTCCAGTGTGTTGAAGTATAAGGAAAAAACAGTTACCTTTGACACAGCAGGTATTGTTTCGGACAGTCTTGGCAATAACGTAGAACTAGGCTTTGAGCTAAGCGAATTATCAACGTTTTTGTATGCTGACGATGATACCTTGTTCATTACTGAATATGAAAATAACGGAAAAAGCGTTCTTTTAAGCCTTTATGATATGAAAATAACGGCAAGAGTTGAAAACGGCATATTCTTTTTAAAGGATGCAAAAGCGATTCTATACAGAAAAGGCTCACAGCTGGGAATTTACAAATATTTGACTCCAAAAGAACTAAAAGAAAAGGGCGAGAGCTTTTTGCAAAGTATTTCGTAATCTTAGACTATCACAATCTATACACGTGCCAAACAAAAAAAGCGGCTAGCAGCCGCTCGCAATTCTCGCCTATCGTAACCATTGTATATAACCCTACAATGTAAAACGGCGAGGTTGATTTAATGCAATTTCCTAGCATACAAAAGAAAAATCGGAGAGCAGTATATTGCTCTCCGTTATTTGTGATATTTTTTTCCTGCTATAATAGTTTCTGCCCGATAAATCTGTTCTGCCAGAATAACTCTCATAAGCTGATGCGGGAAGGTCATTTTGGAAAATGACAGTCTCATATCGGCTATTTTTTTTATTTCCTGTGACAACCCGTGGGAAGAGCCTATAATAAAAGTAAGCTTTGAGTAATCTGAAGTACTCTTATCCATCAAGTCGGCAAGCTCTTCTGAGGATAACTGCTTCCCTTCCACGCACAGCGCTATCTTTTTTGACTTCATATCTGTCTTTGAAAGTATTTGTTTTGCTTCGTTAGACAGAGCTTTTTCTATTTGCACGTGGGAAGGTACTTCCGGAAGGCTTTCTTCTTTGATATATATATCCTCGAATTTTGCATATCCGCTTATTCTTTTTGTATATTCTTTGAATGCATCATCAAGATATTTCTCTTTAAAATCGCCTACGTGTATAATGGTTATTGATATCATACCATGCCTCAAAATATTTCTACTTCGGTAATGCTGTAGGCGGACGCCACCTTCACCGAAATATTATCGTAATTCTTTAATGCATCAAGCGCGGTTTCCAGTGCAAGACCGGGCATATTATTCTCTTCAGATAAATGTGCAAGAGTAAAGCTTCTGCTACCGCTTGCCGCGAGAAAGGAAATAAACTCCGCACAGGACGTATTGGAAAGATGTCCTCTTTCGGAAAGTATTCTTGATTTTAAATACTCCGGATATGGACCGTTCTTTAGCATTTCGATATCGTGATTTGATTCTACTATGATATTTTTTATACCTGAAAAAACTGTTTTCATTTGTTCTGTAACGTAACCGATATCTGTTGCATAACCCAAACAAGTATTGTCCTTTGCAGAACGGAACACAAAACCCAGACTTCCTTCGGTGTCGTGAGGTGTAGAAAACGTGCTGACAAACAGCGTGCCTATTTCATATATCTTATCAGGCTTTACCGTCATAACACAGCTTGCTACTCTTCGGCAGGTTTCCATATCCCTTTTATTATTTGGAGTACAGAATGCCCGTGCCGTTTCCTCGGTGGTATATATGCGAATATCATATTTTTTTGTTATATTGTACAGTGCGTTTATGTGGTCACAATGCTCGTGAGTAACAAAAATACCGTGAATATTATCAAGGCTGTCACCAATTGCTTCCAGCGACTCTCTGATTTTTTTGTAGTTGCCGCCTGCGTCAACAAGTATTGACGTCTCGCCGTCTGAAATATACGTGCAGTTCCCTTTGGAACCGGAAAATAAAATATGTGCTTTCATATTGTTTTATAACAAATCCAATTTTATAAAGTTAATACCTGTTTTTTGTTCTTTTTCAAAGCAGATCGAGGCAGAAAGATCCTTTCCTGCAAAGCTACTTATTTCTGCCGAGACGTCTGCAAAAAATAGGTTTTCGTCAAGCTTTTTACCTTTTTGTACAAAAATTCCGTCTCCCGTCAGCTTTCCCCATGCTTCTTTTTTTACCCAAAGGTCATAAAAATCCATGCTTCTCTCGCTTTCGTGAAAAAAAGCTTTCAGTCTTGAATTATTCCGTCGGTAACGTTCCTGTATATCAATTCCAACTTCGCACGGTGCAATAACTACTGCCACCACGTCTGCCGAATGTGAAACACTTATTCCGTAGCCTTGAGGCTCTCTGATGAAGGGCTTCCCTTTTGGTGTTGTTTCAAGTATGGCTTTTCCGAAATAATCTTCAACCGCCCTCCTTTTCAGGAGGGCGGAAATTTCTTTTTCACCTTTTGCAAGATATACTACGGTCTTATTCATCTTCCGTTTCTTCGGGTTCGTCAGGCTCGTTTGTTTCGGGAAGGTCCTCTACCTCTTCGCTGTCATCAAGCACTTCATTTCCTTCCTCTGTTTCCTCTGCCTCTGCCATTACTCTTTGGAGACCTACTATTGACTGACCTTCGTTAAGTCTCATAAGTATGACACCTGCCGCAGCACGACCGCTGACTGATATCTGCTCTGCAGGAACTCTGATAAGTATGCCCTCATTGGTGATGAGCATTATATCGTCTTCTTTTGCTATTTCGGTTATTCCTACAAGCATACCCGTCTTTTCGGTAATCTTCTGACATCTAACACCCTTGCCGCCTCTTCCGGAAAGTCTGAAGCTTGCGATATCAGAACATTTACCCATACCATTTTCGGTAACAGTAAGAATAAGACTGTCATACTCACCTGTCTCACCGGGTGTTGCTGTAATACATCCTACAACCTTTGCTCCCTCACCAAGTCTTACGGCTCTTACACCTCTTGCCATTCTTCCCATTACTCTTACCTTTGATTCTGAGAACTTAACGGCAAGTCCTTCGCTGGTAGCTACTATTATTTCGGAATCGCCCTGGGTTTTCTTAACCGCAAGAAGCTTATCGTCATCATCCAGTCTTATGGCGTTTATTCCGCCCTTTCTGATATGTCTGAACAAATTGAGAGGAGTTCTCTTTATAAGACCCTTTTCGGTTACCATAACCAAGGTTTCATCTGTATTTATCTTGGAAATTGAAATAAACGTTGTAATTTCTTCGCCTTCTGACAGCGTAAGTATGTTATTTATATGGCTTCCCTTAGCTGTTCTTGAAGCTTCCGGTATCTGATAGCACTTCTTGATATAAAGTCTTCCAAGATTTGAAAACATAAACAGATAGTTATGGCTGTGTGAAATGAACATTGACTTAACGGAGTCCTCCTCCTTAGTCTTCATTGCAGACAAGCCCTTTCCGCCTCTGTTCTGTGCAGAGTATTCATCTGCGGCAATTCTCTTGATATAACCGTCGTGAGTAATAGTGATAACACACTTCTGTCTTTCAATCAAGTCCTCAAGTACAATATCATCCTCTGCTTCTTCAATAGCTGTTCTTCTGTCGTCCGAGAACTTACGCTTTATTTCAAGCATTTCTTCCTTCATGATTTCCCGTATCCTGTAGTCATGCGCAAGAATATCCTCGTAATCTGCTATAAGAGCGTGAAGTCTGTCTAATTCCTGAAGAATTGCATCTACCTCCAAGGATGCAAGGTTGCCAAGAGGCATTTTTACAATTGCCTGAGCCTGTGCATCGGTAAATCCAAATGGAGAAGCTACAAGATTATCCTTGGCATCCTGAGATGAACGGCTTCCTCTGATTATCTTTATTACTTCATCAATATTATCAATGGCTATCTTATAGCCTTCAAATATATGAGCCTTTGTTCTTGCCTTCTCAAGATCGAATTCTATTCTTCTTGTAACTACTTCTTCGCGGTGCTTAATATAATATGAAAGTATCTGCTTAAGGTTTAGCGTCTTTGGCTCGTTATCAACAAGTGCTAACATATTCATTGCACAGGTATCCTGAAGCTGTGTGAATTTGAACAGCTGATTGACTACAACCATTTCGTTAGCTTCGCGCTTAAGCTCAACAACTATTCGCATTCCGTTTCTGCCCGACTCGTCTCTTACGTCGGAGATACCTTCAATGCGCTTTTCATTTACAAGATTCGCAATCGATTCAACAAGTCTGGATTTATTTACCTGGTAAGGAATTTCCGTATATACAATACTCTTGTGCTGTGCCTTTTCTTCTATGTGGTATACGGCACGTACCATTACGTGTCCCTTACCTGTAAGATACGCCTGCTTTATTCCCGATGTACCATATATCATTGCGTTTGTTGGGAAATCAGGACCCTTTATATACTGCATTATATCCAGTATTTCACAATCGGGATTTTCCATAACAAAGATAGTACCGTCTATGACCTCACCCAAATTATGAGGAGGAATATAGGTAGCCATACCTACGGCAATACCCACAGAACCGTTTACCAACAGATTAGGAAAACCTGCAGGAAGAACAACCGGTTCTTGAAGCTTGTTGTCGAAGTTTGGCATAAAATCAACAACGTTCTTTTCTATGTCAGTCATCATTTCAGAAGCAATTTTTGTCATTCTTGCTTCTGTATAACGGTAAGCAGCAGCTCCGTCTCCGTCAACGTTACCGAAGTTACCCTGACCGTCTACCAGTGTATATCGCATAGAAAAGGGCTGAGCAAGTCTTACCATAGCATCGTAAACCGAAGAGTCTCCGTGAGGATGATAATGACCCAGAACGTTACCGACTGTCATAGCTGACTTACGGTAATCCTTATCGTGTGTAAGGTTATCCTCATACATTGAA
>JAZSDT010000173.1:0-6285 GCA_045531285.1 Eubacteriales bacterium | reverse complement strand
CGATAAAAATAAGTTCCAGTTTCATAATTTCTCCTTAAGATAATATGGAGATATAGTATCTCATTTTTGCCCAAATGTCAATACTAAATTGACACTATTTAAAAATTTAAACGTCACCGGGGGGCATAAAGAAAAAGGCTGTCTATTTTCGCTATAGACAACCCTTTTGTTATATACTGTGAAATTGCATTAAATCAACCATGCTGTTTTTTACGAGGGAATGCTTTTCAGCAAAAAGCACTCCCTCGCGCTTCCTCGAAAAGCTATTTTAAGGTTTTAACAAGACACCAACTCACCGTTTGTTTTTTGGTGATATGTGCATAGCTTTGGATAGGCGAGCATTGTCCGCGGAGACTCTCCGCTTTTAATTGAAGGTTACTACCTGTTCTTTGGGAGGTGCGGCAGGAACTACAGAGCTAACTCTTATTACGGGACCTGCTTCAACGTACATTTTATGAGCCTCGATTGAAATTTTTCCCGTAATTTCAACCCAGTCATATGTTTTCAGTTTATCGCTGTCACGCCACTTACAAGCAAGCGCGCTGTACTTTATATCGTCTGCACAGCAGGTCATAACGTGACGTCCGCAGGCAAAGCTTCCCTTGGGAATCGATGCATCCTTGGCTACCATTCCCTTAAAACGAACTTTCTTGCCGTCATACTTGGTCATATCCTCAACTAAGTCACGGTACCAATATCCGTAGTCCTCGTCCTCTATCTTTATGACCTCTGCATTGATGTCGAAGGGCAAGGGATCCTCTATATTGTCATATTCTATCGTGCCGTCTGTTTTGTCATACACTATTCTTGCACCGCGGCTGACACCCCTTACCAGCTTGTGCAGTGCCATACGGTCACTGTTGGCATCAACTCGGTTGAAGGCAACCATGTCACAGGAGGACAGCTTATCTACCATAAGGCTGTGCATATTTTTGTTGTAATTGTCGGCAGTGGTGGAATCGCATATAAACAGCTCCTGGTACACAAGCCAATCGTTTGGCAGATTGTTATATAGACTGCCCAGCTGCCACATACCGTTATACTCTATCATAACGAATACAGCCTCGTGCTTCTTTGCCATGGATGATAAAAGCTGGGGAGTAATATCACTTTCATTTTCAATGTACTCAAAAAATATATTGGGAGTGTTGAATGAGGTGGGGTCGTATTCCTCAATTCCTTCCTCGCAAATAATGAAAAGGGTGTTTCCGGGTGCATTAAACGATTCACCCTCAAGGCTCTCCTGAACAAATTTTGTCTTTCCTGCCTCAAGGAAGCCTGTAAACAAATAAACGGGTATTTCCATTTGTTGCCTCCGTATTAAAGTGAAAACAACTCTTTCAAGGCATCTTCACAGATACCCGAGCCAATTACACAAAGACGTCCTGTTGGAACTGCACTTCCCAATCTTACGTCGGGCTCTCCGGGTACGTAATCGAAATGAATAAAGCCATCTGTTCCGTTTACGATTCCCTTAGCGCGAAGAACCGTGCCGTATTTTTCCTCGTTTTCAAGAGCCGAAAGTGCCAACGTAATCTCTTCTACAGTGTATTTTCTGCCTGTTTGAGCACCAAAGCTTGTAAACACCTCATCTGCGTGATGATGGTGATGCTCGTGTCCGCAACAGCAATGCTCATCGTGGTCGTGGTGACAGTGCTCGTCGTGGTCGTGATGATGTCCGCACGAGGGACAAACGTGAGCCTCTTCGGTCAACTGCTTTAATTCATCCTCAAGGGTGTTTTCTTTTTCCAGCATTTCCAGTATCTGCTTACCTGTGAGCTGTTCCCAAGGAGTAGTAAGAACGTCTGCTTTGGGATTGTGCTCCTTTATTCTTTTAACGCAGTCTGCAAGCTTTTCGTCCGACACACCCGAAGTATGACTGAGTATAACGGTTGCCGCACACTCTATCTGATCATTGAAAAATTCGCCGAAATTCTTCATGTACATTTTGCATTTGTTTACGTCTACAACTGTTGCAAAGGCATTGAGCTTAGCACCGTGAATGTGGGCATCCTCTACAGCACGTATAACGTCACTGAGCTTACCAACGCCGGACGGTTCAATGAGAATGCGGTCGGGTGCATAATCCTCTACAACCTGCTTGAGTGCCTTTGAAAAGTCACCAACAAGACTGCAACAGATACAGCCTGAATTCATCTCGGTTATATTAACGCCCGCATCCTGCAAGAATCCGCCGTCAATTCCGATATCACCGAATTCGTTTTCAATAAGAACAAGCTTTTCTCCGCTGTAGCCTGTTTCGATAAGCTTCTTTATAAGGGTGGTTTTTCCGGCTCCGAGGAAGCCTGAAAATATATCTATCTTTGTCATTTTTATTTCTCCTTTTTTCACAGATTAGTACTTATTATACATTTTTTTGCCCTTGTTTGTCAAGATATTTGCTCTGCGCAGCGCACAGCCTCCATTGCATCCTTTGCATAGTAATCCGCACCGATCGCATCGGCGTAGTCACGGGTGAGAACTGCACCTCCCACAATGATTTTACACCAGGGGGCCTTCTTGCGCAAAAGCTTGATCGTCTCCTCCATGGCAGGCACCGTTGTAGTCATGAGAGCACTGAGTCCCACAATGGGGGCGTGAAGTCTTATTACCTCGTCGGCAATAGTTTCGGGCACAACGTCGCGTCCAAGGTCCGAAACGGAAAATCCGTAGTTTTCAAGTAACAGCTTTACTATGTTTTTTCCGATATCGTGGATATCTCCCTTGACGGTTGCAAGCACGAAGGCGCATTTGTTACCTGCATTATTGCCCGACATTTGCGATTTTATTACCTCAAAAGCCGATTTTGCCGCCTCGGCACTCATAAGCAGCTGAGGCAGATATACTTCCTTGTTTTCAAAGGCTGTGCCAACCGTATTCAGTGCAGGGATAATTTCGTTTTGAACTATCTGCAACGGGGGAGTGGTGGCTGTAAGCTCCTTTGTCAACAGTGCTGCTTGCTCCTTCAAGCCCTTTATAACAGCCCTTTGAAGCTGTGAAGAATAGCTTTCATCCGTCTTGACTTTCTTTTCGGTTGCAACGGCTTCCTGTTGCGGAAGATTCTGCGTAAAGTCTATATAACAGGCACAGCTTTCATCCAGCCCGGCAAGAGCAAGATAGCTGTGATAAGCCTTCATCATTTCATCGGAATACGGATTCATAATTGCAGCCGAAAGCCCTTTGGCTAGTGTCATTGCAAAGAAGGTACCGTTGATAACGTCCCGCATCGGCAGACCGAAGGACACGTTTGAAACGCCAAGAGAGGTATGACATCCAAGTTGTTTTTTTATAAGCTCAACGGCACGCATTGTTTCTTTTGCGGCACTGTTGTCTGCGGACACCGTCAACGCCAACGGGTCGAAAATAATATCCTTTTTGTCAATTCCGAATTTTTCGGCTTCGGCAAGTATGTTTTTTGCTATAGCCAATCTGCCCTCGGCAGTATCGGGAATGCCGTTTTCATCCAGCGTAAGAGCTACTGTAAGACCTCCGTATTTTTTGGCAAGAGGGAATACGGCTTCCATGCTTTCTTTTTTGCCGTTGACCGAATTTATCATTGCCTTTCCGTTGTAACGGCGAAGAGCCGCTTCCATTGCCGTTGCATCGGAGGTGTCGATTTGCAATGGCAGGTCGATAATTGCCTGAAGCTCCGAAACCGACGTTCTCAGCATTTCCACCTCGTCTATTTCGGGTAGCCCCACGTTTACGTCAAGAACGTGTACACCCTTTTCCTGCTGTGCAATGCCTTCCTTGAGGATGTAATCTATATCGTGTGCTTTCAAGGCTTCCTTAAAGCGTTTTTTGCCCGTGGGATTTATTCTTTCTCCTATCAGCACAGGTGCATTCCCAAACACTACCGAATGTGTGTAGGATGACACACAGGTGATGTTCTTCTTGGTTATTTCTACGGGTGTCAAGCCTTTTGAAGCCTTTACGGTTGCCAGAATATAATCGGGCGTTGTACCGCAACATCCTCCCGCAATACGCACTCCTTTTTTTATGAGAGAGCACACCTCAAGGGCGAATTCTTCAGGCAGAATATCGTATACGGTCTTTCCGTTAACTGCCTTTGGAAGTCCTGCATTTGGCTTAAGCAATATGGGAATAGAGGAAGCTTCCAGATATTTTTCCACAACTGAGGCAAGCGCTTTTGGACCAAGTGAGCAGTTTACACCTATTGCATCTGCCCCCATACCCTCAAGCATGGCAACCATAGCCTCGGGAGTCGCTCCCGTCATAAGCTTGCCGTCCTCTCCGTAGGCATTGGAAACAAATATGGGCAGACAGCTGTTTTCCTTTGCCGCAAGGACTGCCGCTTTTGTTTCGTAGCTGTCATTCATAGTCTCAATGACGATAAGGTCGGCACCGTACTTAACACCCAGCCGTACTGTTTTTGCAAATATTTCTACAGCATCCTCAAAATCAAGATCGCCGTAGGGCTTGAGCATACGTCCTGTCGGACCTACGTCAAGTGCTACCCATTTAGGATGCTCACCGCAGCTTTCTCGGGCGGCTTTTTTTGCATTTGACAAAGCCGAGGAAACTATTTCTTCAAGCTCCGCGGGAGAAAACTTCAAGGAGTTTGCCCCGAAGGTATTGGTGTTTACCACGTTGCTTCCCGATTCAAAATAAGCGCGGTGTATCTCGGTAATTATTTCCGGTCTGGAAACGTTCCATCTTTCAGGCAGCTCTCCCGGTTTAAGCCCTTTTGCCTGAAGAAGTGTTCCCATTCCTCCGTCAAGGTATATAAAGTTTTCTTTTAAATAATCAAGTATTTTCATTTTTATCTCCTGATAAGCTTCTTTAAACAGACCTCACTCCGAAAATCGCCGTTACCGATTTTGACGGAGACATTAAACAGCTTTTATTCAGCGTCAGCCCGATTTTTCTTGGACAGTCAAGAAGTGCAAAAATATCCTTTTGTACCTCAAGCGTCAGGTCTCCGTAGCCCGGACTTACGCGAGGCGTGAGGGCAGACATATCACTGCAAAACAGGTCACAAAGGCTTTCTATACGCTCAGCACCGATGGCTTGAAATATTAAGGCTTTTGCAGGCGAAACGGGAGTATACCTGGCAATGAGACGGTCTATTTGAAGTCCCACTGTCGCCGCAAACACTATTGCGCCGTCACATCCGTCAAGAGCATGTGCCAAGGTTTTTGACTCTATTGTCAACAGCTCCGAAACGTTGAACTTTCCATAGCACACCCTGTAGGTCAGCTCGCCCATCTCTTCAAGGCATTCGTCTATCAACGCTGTTGTTTCGGCGTGGTTACCCTTTACACCCGCATAGCGTAGTATTTCACTCTTTTTTACAGGAGGCGCTTCGTAGCTTACCGTGTACACCATTATCCCAGAATATCCGACAGGTTACGCTGTATAGCTTCCGCTACGTCGGGCTTGTTCATCGAATAAACGTGTACGTTTGTTATGCCGTTGGCAAAAAGGTCGATTATCTGGTCGGTTGCGTAGGCGATTCCCGCCTGCCTCATTGCCGCAGGTGTAGTGCCGAATTTATCCACAAGTGCTTTGAAGCGTTGGGGCATAAACGACCCCGACAGCTTTATGGCTCTTTCAACCTGCTTTCCGTTTGTAATGGGCATAATTCCGGGTATTATCGGTACTGTAATACCTGCCTCACGTATCTTATAAAGGAAATTGTAGAGAAGGTTGTTGTCAAAAAACATCTGTGTTGTAAGGAAGGAACAGCCTGCATCAACCTTTTCCTTCAAATAGTATATATCTTCCTTTTGGTTTGTGCTTTCGGGATGAATCTCGGGATAGCACGCACCTCCGATACAGAAGTCTGCGCTTTCCTTAAGCTCTCTGACAAGGTCAACGGCGTGACGGTATGCCCAGCCCGAACGGTCACTGGCCTCAAGCTCTGGGGTAAGGTCTCCTCTCAGCGCCATAATGTTTTCTATTCCTGCCTCTTTTATTTGAGCAATCTTTTGAGCAACGGTTTCCTTGGTGGAGGATACGCAGGTGAGATGCGCCAGAGTTGGCACACCGTAATTAGCCTTGATGTTTTTTGCAATATCAAGAGTATAACGGCTGGTACCTCCTCCTGCCCCGTAGGTCACGCTCATAAACGAGGGCTTTAGCTTTGCAATTTCCTCTGTAGCGTGCTTTACGCTGTCAAATGCGCTATCGGTTTTTGGAGGAAACACCTCGAAGGAAAGGGAATATTCGTTATTGTTCAATATTTCGTTAAGCTTCATAAACAGCACTTCTTTCGTCATAAGTATAATAGAATTTTACTCTATACTGTGTTTTTTGTCAATG
>JAZSDT010000144.1:0-3756 GCA_045531285.1 Eubacteriales bacterium | reverse complement strand
TTGTTTCTTTCAAGGCATTTTTGCGCAGTTATATGTACATATTACAAGAAAAAATAACGCCGAAAGGGGCGAAAATCGTCCTCGAAACCGACATGAGTTCGGCTCTTTTCGGCTATAGCCCAACTCTTACCGATTTTAAAGGTTATTTTAATACTCTATGTATTCCCGGTGACAAAGAAAGTTTTGACCGTAAAGGACTTTCTTCGTTTCCTTAGTCTATAACAAGTCCTCTTTCAGTGAGGATTTTTCTTATTGCAGTAACGTCGGCATCCTTTACCGAGGTGCCGTTCTTTTTAGCCACAGCCGTAGCCACGCCTGCCGCCTCTCCGATAGAGGAGCATATGGGCATAATGCGATAGGACGATTGCGCTTCGTGGGTAGAGGAGATGCATCTTCCCGCAACCAACAAATTTACAGAATCCTTTGGCACAAGACAGCGGTAGGGGATGGTGTAATACTCCATTTCTCCAAACCTGTGTCTGTAGGTTCCCGAACCGTCGGGGCTGTGAATGTCGATCATATAGTTGGCAACAGCTATTGAATCGTCGAAGCGTCTGAGCGATACAAGGTCGTCTTCGGTCAGTACGTACTCTCCGATTATTTTACGGCTTTCACGAACTCCTATTTCCGATGCTGTAGAAACAAGAACGGCATTCTTGAAGGATTCAAAGTTTTCCTTAAGCAGATTGAACAGCTCGAATACCTGTTCTCTTGCTTCGATTTCCGCCAAGGTCTTATCGTGTGCATCCACCGGATTGCGCTTTATGACACGGGTGGTGTTAAAGCCTATTGTGTCAGGATTTATTGCACCGAATTTAAAGGAGAGAATGTCCTCGCGGGGATTCTTTATTCTTCCGCCCTGCTGTGCTTGCTTGAACAGCTTTTGCATCTCGGGATACTCTTGATTAAAAAGAGGCACGTCAACGTGGGACACTCTGAAGAAAAGTGTCATGGGCTGACAAAGACCGTCCTTTTCACGTCCCAGCTTACAGGGATATTTGCACATATGCGTAAGGTCGGCATCTCCCGTTGCATCAATAAAATAGTCGGCAAAATATTCTTCCGTGCCCGATTTGTTTGCCACCTTGACGGAAACGATTTTGCCGTTATCCGTTTCGGCGCCGTAGATATAGCTGTTGTAGAGTATGTCTATACCTTCCTTTAAAAACATTCTGTTGAAGATAAGCTTCAGATATTCCTCGTTGAATGCTTTTATATCTTCGTTATAGCTGTCAAGCTCGGACAGTGAGTTGAGCACCTCTCTGAAAATTCCTCTTTGAAGATATATTTTTTCGTCTTTGTTGGTTGTCCAATAGCGCATAAAAGGATTTACCAACGAATTAACTGCGGCACCGCCTGCACAGTTACTTTTGTCTATTATCATAACACTCATGCCCTCGCGAGCCGCACTTATTGCCGCACTTGCTCCCGCAAAGCCGGCACCTGCTACCAAAACGTCGTATTTTTTCATATGTTCATCCTCCTGTACACCTATTATATAACGGCAGACGTATATTCTCTTGCACTTATTTCACAAAATACTTGAACAAAGGATACATATTTGCTATAATAAGAATATAAAACTTACAATATTTCAAGGTGCGAGTATGGAACACTATCTTTGTCTTAACGATTTTTTGACGGTTCTCACACAGAGAAGCGGTATACATATTTGCGTTCACGACGTCAGCGGAATATTGCAACGACCCGACTTGCAGTTGGAATACAAATTCAGAATACATTCAAAAAGCTTTTGCGACCTTGCAAAAAGCAGTCGCACAGGCTATGAGAAATGCATGAGGTGCAAGTCTTTGTGCAACAGAAGGGCAGTCATGGATAAAAAGCCCTTTTTCGGTCATTGCACCTTCGGTCTTTTTGAGGCTGTGTATCCTGTTGTATTAGAGAATAAGACTCTGGCAATAGTATACGTCGGGGGAGCTGTTGTTGATATGGACGAAAGCAAACGGCGTGCCGAAGGCTCGGAGAATCGGGACTTGCTGTACGGCGAGCTTGAAGGCTGTCCCCAATCAGATAGCCGAGAGCTTATGAAAATTGCACAGGCAGTGGATTCGTATATCAGATTTATCCTTTCTTCACCGCCTCCTGAGGATAATACATCAAGCAACTACCCCGTGTCCGAAATAAAGGCAAGAATAAACAGCGAATACAAAAAGCCTCTTTCACTTAAGGGCATGGCACAGCTTTATTTCTTTAACGAAAAGTATCTGGGACGGCTGTTTATATCCGATACGGGAATGACCTTCCACCAATATTTAAACAAAATAAGGACCGAAAGAGCAAAATCTCTTTTGGAGATTTCCGACCTTTCGATCCTTAATATAGCTTTTGAATGCGGTTTTGACAGCGTTTCTTATTTTAACCGTGTATTCAAGCAAGCCTTTGGTATGACTCCCTCGGAGTACAGAAAAAGTAACGGAGTTATATGACGGTTATTCCGTCGCCGTCTACGTCCACTGTAATTGAAGAGTTTTCCTTGAGGTTGCCGCCGATTATCTTCTTTGCAACAAGGGTTTCAACTGTGTGCTTGATATAACGCTTCAGAGGTCTTGCACCGAATTGAGGGTCATATCCGTTTTCGGCAAGCTGTTCCTTTGCCGCTTCGGTTACGTTGAGAGTGATTCGCTGTGATGCCAGTCTTTGTCTCAAGGAGTCAAGGGTCAGGTCAACTATCTTCTTGATGTGCTCCTTTGACAGTGGTGTGAAGATAATCGTCTCGTCAAGACGGTTTAGAAATTCGGGACGGAAGCTTCTTTTCAGAATTGCATTTATTTCGTCCTCGGCTTCCTTGGTGATCGTACCGCTTTCCTCGATTGAATCAAGGATTATGGGGGAGCCAAGATTTGAGGTAAGGATTATAACTGTGTTCTTGAAGTCCACTGTGCGTCCCTGGGAATCGGTGATTCTGCCGTCGTCCAGTACCTGTAGTAAAACGTTGAATACGTCGGGATGCGCCTTTTCTATCTCGTCAAAGAGCACTACAGAGTAGGGTCTGCGCCTTACTGCTTCGGTAAGCTGACCGCCCTCGTCGTAACCAACGTAGCCGGGAGGCGCTCCTATGAGACGGGATACCGAGAATTTCTCCATATATTCGCTCATATCTATGCGCACCATATTCTTTTCATCATCGAAAAGACTTTCGGCAAGAGTCTTGGCAAGCTCTGTTTTACCTACACCCGTAGGACCGAGGAACAGGAATGAGCCGATTGGCTTGTCGGGGTCCTGAATGCCCGCTCTGGAACGGAGGATGGCGTCGGCAACCGAGGAAACTGCCTCGTTCTGCCCGATGACACGGCGATGAAGTACATTCTCAAGATTTTGGAGCTTGTCTTTTTCTCCCTCCACCAGCTTTGACACGGGAATGCCTGTCCATCTTTCGACGATTCGTGCTATTTCCTCGTCGGTTACCTTGTCTCGAAGCAGCTGATGCTCACCCGATGCCGCCTTTTCGGCTTCTTCTATTTTTGCAACAAGCTCGGGCTTGGTTTTATATTTTAATTCTGCTGCACGGTTCAGGTCGTATTCGCTTTCTGCTTTCTCGATTTCGTAATTTACTCCCTCCAACTCCTCACGAAGCTTTTGAAGGGTTGTGATGGAGCTTTTTTCGTTTTCCCATTTTGCGTGAAGCTCTTTGAATTCGTCGCGCATTTCCGAAAGCTCCTTCTTTATTTCCTCAAGGTGTTCCTTTGAAAGAGTATCCGTTTCCTTGGACAGTGCCGCTTCTTCAATTTCGTGCTG
>JAZSDT010000034.1:0-30571 GCA_045531285.1 Eubacteriales bacterium | reverse complement strand
TTGCCACCGACGAGTTCTATCTTAAGGACACATCGGAAATGTACTCGCTTTTTGCCTCTCACCCCGAAGCCCTTGAAAACACTGTCAGAATCGCCGAAAAGTGCAATTTCGACTTTGACTTTGATTCGCACTTTCTGCCATCGTTTAAAAACGAGTGCGGCGTTGACAACGAGACCTATCTCAAGGAGCTTGTAAAGACGGGACTTGACCGAATAATTTCCCAAAACGGCATATCGCCTCAAGCTGCCGAGGAGTACAAAAGCCGTGTGGATTATGAGCTGTCCGTAATAGTACGGATGGGCTTTTGCGAATACTTTCTTATAGTCAGGGATTTTGTAAACTACGCAAAGACTCACGGCATTCCCGTAGGACCGGGCAGAGGCTCGGGCGCAGGCAGTCTTTGTGCCTACTGTCTGGGCATCACGGGTATTGACCCCATACGTCACAATCTGCTCTTTGAACGATTTTTGAATCCCGAGCGTGTGAGTATGCCCGACTTTGACATAGATTTTTGTCAGGAGAGACGCCACGAGGTCATAGAGTACGTTGAGCAAAAGTACGGTGCTTCCCACGTGTCCAAGATAATCACCTTCAATACCATGGCGGCACGTGCGGTCGTCAGAGACGTTGGCAGAGCACTGGGAATGCCTTATGCCGACGTGGACGCAGTGGCAAGGCTTATTCCAAGGGCATTGGATATGACCATTGATAAGGCACTTGACGAAGTCCCCGACCTTGTTGATATGTACAAGGGATATCCCGACGTAAAGAATCTTATCAACATTGCGCGTACCCTTGAGGGAATGCCCCGACACGCTTCCATTCACGCCGCGGCAGTGGTTATTACCGACTTGCCTGTCAGCGAGTACGTGCCTCTTTGCACCAGCTCCGACCAGGTTATAACCCAGTATTCCATGAATACGGTTGCCGACCTGGGATTGCTTAAAATCGATTTTTTGGGGCTGAGATATCTTACGGTCATTGATACGGCTGTCAGAATGGTACGTGACAAAAAAACCGATTTCGACTTAGAAAAAGCAGATATTAACGATAAAAAGGTATTTGACTATATATCAACGGGAAATACTACGGGTATGTTCCAGATAGAATCCCGAGGCATGAGGGACGTCATTATGAGAATGAAGCCCCAATCGGTAGAGGACATAACGGCTGCCATAGCCCTGTTCCGTCCGGGTCCCATGGATGCCATACCGCGCTATATAAAAAACAGCCGTAACCGAGACAGCATAGTGTACAGTGTGCCTCAGCTGGAGGACATTCTCTCGGTTACCTACGGATGCATTGTCTATCAGGAACAGGTAATGCAGATATTCAGAAGCCTTGCGGGATATTCCTACGGCCACGCCGACATAGTGAGACGTGCAATGGCGAAGAAAAAAGCCGAGGTAATGGAAAATGAAAGGGAGACCTTTATTACAGGCTGTGTGGAAAGGGGAATAGACAAGGCGTCGGCTGTGTCCATATTTGAGGATATGGCGGAATTTGCAAAGTACGCCTTCAATAAGTCCCACGCCTGTGCTTATAGCTATCTGACCTATCAGACGGCATACTTGAAGTATTACTATCCTGCAGAGTATATGGCATCTCTTATTACGTCTACCCTTGACGACGAGGAAAAGGTGAATTTCTATATTGCCGAATGCAAGTCGCTGGGAATTAAGGTAATGCCTCCCAATATAAACGAAAGCGGTGCAGGCTTTGATATTTACGGCAACGCAATAAGATTTGGACTTCTTGCCGTTAAGAACGTGGGAGTCAGCTTCGTGAGTGCCGTTTGTGCCGAGCGTGAAAGGGGCAGATTCAAGAGCTTTGAGGATTTTCTTATGAGGATGTCTTCAAAATCCCTGAATCGCAAGATGGTGGAAAGCCTGATATGGTCGGGTGCTTTTGATGAATTTGAACACACCCGTTCACAGATGGCGTGCGTGCTGGAGGATGCCATAAACACAGTAGCGGATATGAACAGACGCAACGTGACGGGGCAGATGGACCTGTTTTCCGAGCAGGGAAGTACACAGATGTCTCTTAAGCTTAATTATCCCGATATCCGTGAGGACACTCTTTCGGAAAGACTGGCAATGGAAAAGCAGATAACGGGCGTTTATCTGTCGGGTCATCCGCTTGACGCATATTCAAAGCAACAGCGCAATTGCGCCTCCATATCCGATATAAGAGAAGCCTTTGAAAACTCTTCTCCCGATTACAGAGAGGGTCAGGTGGTTGACGTACTGGGCATTGTGGGAAGCAAAAAAATAAAGGACACAAAAAGCGGTGCTTTGATGGCATTTGTCAATTTCCTTGACGTTTCCACCTCGGCAGAGGTAGTTGTATTTCCAAAGACCTATGAGGTCACCAAGCATTTATTGGAGCAGGACAGCGTGCTGGTTGCGAAATGCGAGATAACTCTCAAGGACGATGAGCTTAAGCTTCTTGCAAGGAGCTTTAGTGTGGCTGTCCCCGACAGCGAATACACAGACCAAAAGCCAAAGCCGCAATTTGAACGGATGATTACCGCCGAGGGACTTGGCATAAAGACCGAGATTCCTAAGGATAAGGAGAAAAAGGTCTATCTCAGATTAAAAACACAAAACGATGCATTGATAAAGCGTATCAGTGCGTTGGTTGCCATTTTCGAGGGAAGCACCGAGGTGGTGCTGTTCTACGAGGATGAGCGCAGGTACGTAAAGCTTGTCGGCGGCGGCATTGAGCTGAACGACGACGTTATGGGTGACCTTGACCGCCTTGTAGGTCGGGGCAACGTAGTTATAAAATAACCGGAGGAAACAATGAAAAAAACCAGAAAACGTAACGGTGTATCTACAAAAAAAGTGCTGAAGGGCGTGCTTAATACCTTTTTGACTATCTTGCTTATCGGTATGATAACGGGCACGATAGTGGGTATGGCTCTTCTCATATACATCAAGGATTTTATCAACGTTGATTACGATATAGAGAATCTCAAGCTTGACCTTGACCAGACCACGTCGATCTACTATATGGACTATACCGACGTGGAGCGCACCACGGGTAACTGGGTGGAATGGGAGGAGGAAAGGATACACGGCAGTGAAAATCGCCTGTGGGTATCCTACAAGGACATTCCCGACCACCTTATAAATGCGTTCGTTGCCATTGAGGACCAGAGATTCTGGGACCACAGCGGTGTGGACTGGAAGAGAACGGGCGGTGCTGTGCTTCAGGTTCTCAAATCCGGCTCCTTCGGCTACGGCGGTTCTACCATTACACAGCAGCTTATCAAGAACGTAACGGGCGACAAGGACGTAAAGATTCAGCGTAAGCTGGAGGAGATATTCCGTGCTCTTTCCCTTGAAAAGAAAAAGAGTAAAGAGGACATTCTTGAAATGTACCTCAACACAATATATCTTTCACAGGGCTGTAACGGAGTTCAGTCGGCGGCAAACTTCTATTTCCACAAGGACGTTTCCCAGCTGACACTTGCCGAATGCGCAAGCCTTGCCTCCATTACCAACCGTCCCACCTACTATGACCCCATTCAGAATCCCGACAACAACAAGTACAGACAGGAGGTCATCCTCGAGGAGATGCGCAAGCAGAAGTACATCAGCCAAGAGGAGTACGACACGGCAGTTGCCGAGGAGCTTCGCTTCTTTACGGCAGAGGACGTTGAGGAAGAGGTAGAGGAAAGCACAAACGTGCACTCCTGGTTTGTGGAAACTCTCAAGGCGGACGTTATCCGTGACCTTATGGATGAAAAGGGACTGGACGAGAACACAGCCACTCAGATGCTTTACTCGGGCGGTCTCAAGATATACTCCACCGTTGACATCGAGGTTCAAAGAGCAATGGAGGAGGTTTTTGAAAACGAAGAAAACTATCCCGAGCTTGAGGGCGTACAGCCCGAAGCGGCTATGGTGGTTATAAATCCCTATAACAGCAACCTGCTTGGCGTTATCGGTGGCAGAGGCGAAAAGAAGACCAACGGAGATTGGAACAATGCTACTATGTCGGAGCGTCAGCCCGGTTCTTCCTTCAAGCCCATTGCCGTATACGCTCAGGCGGTAGAGAGGGGAATTGCTACCTACTCCACCATTGTTGACGATTACCCCTACAACGTCAATCCCGCAACAGGCAAGCTCTGGCCCTCCAACTCGCCTAACACCTACAGGGGTTATACCAGTGTGTGCGATGCAATTATACGCTCGGTAAATACCGTTGCAGTCCGTTTGCTTGACCAAATCGGAACAGAGGAATCCTATTATTTCCTCAGAGATAAATTCAGAATCTCAACGCTTGTTGAAAAGATTGGTACAAAGGGCGATATGGGACTTTCCATGGCACTTGGCGGACTTACCTACGGTGTAACCGTGAGAGATATTACCACAGCATATGCAACCTTTGCAAATTCGGGTATATTCACCGAATCCAGAAGCTATATCAAGGTGTGTGATGCCCAGGGCAATATAATCCTCAGCAACGAGGAAAAGAGCGAGGTAGTGCTCAGCCAGTCCACAGCTCAGATAATGACGTCGATGCTCAGCGAGGTTGCAGACCCCAACGGCTACGGTACGGCAAGAAAGGTAACTCTTGCAAAGAAGGTTGACGTTGCGGCAAAGACAGGTACTACCAACGATAACAAGGATATTTATTTTGTGGGATATACTCCCTATTTTGTGGGAGGCGTATGGTTCGGCTACGAGCAGCCCAGATACCTTCCCGGATTTTCCGTCAGCCCGTCCCTTGCACTTTGGGATAAGGTAATGACAAAGCTCCACGAGGGCTATATTGAGAATGCGAAGAACGGAGGCATGCCTCTTCGCGAATTTGACTATTCCGACCTTGTTTCATATCAGTACTGCAGAGACTCGGGCTTGCTTCCGGGTGAATACTGTGCTCACGACCCCAGAGGAAACAGAACGGCAACAGGCTACGGAACAAAGGACAACATCCCCAGAGCTACCTGTGACAAGCACGTTCCTGTACAGTGGTGCACAGAGTCAAAGGCTGTTGCAGGTGCAGGCTGTCCTGCCGATAAGGTGGTAACTATATCCCTTATCAGAAACGAAGAGCGCCGTCTTGAAAGAGATGCCGCCGTTACAGATGCACAGTACACCTATATGGACGTGCCTTCGGACTACGTATATCCCAAGGAAAAGAACGTACCCTTCTTTATGAATCTCTATATCAACGGAACCTACCCGGGCTATACGGCGGGAGTCGGCAGACCTGTAAACAGCTGGTGCGTTGAGCACAATGGAGAGAATACGGAGTCGTGGGCTGTGATGTGTGAAAATTACAAACTTGCTCACCCCGAGGAATTTGAGGAAGAAGAGGAAGAAGACGGCGAGAATGAAGAATAATTCCCGTGCAGTAATACGAGTTTTCCGTGCAGTCACGTCGATAGTTGCACTGGCAGTTGTTCTTGGCTTCAACCTGACGGGTGTTGGAGGGGCTGTGTTAAAATACACAGCCTTCCTTGCCCTGACGCTTTTTGCGGGCTACAGCTTTGAAACTCTTGGAACAAAGCTTCCTGTGATATACACTGCCTACTGCGTCAGTCTCACACTGGCATTCAGTGTTTTTTTGTCCTACGTTCTGCCCTCGTCCCAATCGGGTGACAAGGGCTTTGTGTGGGCACTGTCGGCAGTATTGTTTGCACCTATTTTTGAGGAGCTGTTTTTCAGGGGTGCGCTTATTTCCTTTTCAAGCATACCGCTGACCTGTATTGCATCCTCGGTGGTATTTGCGGCATTTCACGGAGCAGATTCCTTTTTTCAAGCTCTTCTTATGGGATTGGTGTTTTCGTATTTTTATATATCATCAAAAAATATAGCAGTTTCGATAATATGCCATATGGTAAACAACGCTCTTGCCCTTGTTTGTATGAGGTATGACGTGCGCATACCCGTACTTGCAGTTTCTTTGATAGCCGCTGTGCTGATATATAAAATCGGAGTAAAAAATGAAAAAAAGATATTATAAACAAATAGATACCGAAAGCTTTGATTTCATCTACGGCGACAGCCCCATTGAGCTTATCGACCGTACCTCGTGCTATGACATTGAGAGCTTTGAATACTTTTTGACAGTGAGATTTCGCAACGTTTCGACACGCGGCATAACGTCCCTTGACGTGAGAGTGGACCTGTTTGACGGCATTTCTATATTGCCGTATAAGAGGATAGCTTATACCTACAAAATCAAAACCGATTCGGACATAATAGGAGAGCGAGACTACATACCCATTCCGCAAAGCTATTACAAGCATCTGGAGGTTGTGGTTGTCAGTGTTACCTTTGCCGACGGTGAAACAAAGGAGCTGAACCTGTCCTCACGTGGCAAACCCCGCCTTATAAGCGAACAGCCCAACCACATTATTACAGCCTGCGAGATAGTGGACGACAGTGAACAGCTAAGAGATACTTATCCTGCGGTAATTATGCCGGAGTTCGGACAGACAGCGTGGATATGCAGCTGTTCTCATAAAAACAGGGCGGAGTCCGAGGAGTGCGAGCGCTGTACCAGAAGCCGCGAGGCACTGCGTGAGCTGTATTCCCGTGAAAACCTTGAGCGTGTTTCAAAAAACGAGGCACACGGCACGGCTACTATGACTCAAAGGCGCGTGAAGGGTGAGTTTATGGACAGACGTGAGCCAAGGGTCAACGACAGTAAAAAGGAGCTTCTCATAGAGGAGCAGAAGCAAAAGGTGGAAAAAAGAGAGCGCTACAAGGAAAAGATGCGAATACAGGCGTTGCCCAGAATAGCCCTTTACTTTGTCCTTGCATATCTTTTGTATTTTATACTCAAGTGGATTTTTGGATAGGTGAGGCAACTATGAAAGAATATTTTATGAAAAAAGCCCTTCACTACGCACGTCTTGCTTCAAAGCGTGGGGAGACTCCCGTGGGGGCTGTGATAGTAAAGGACTCGGAGATAGTTTCCTGGGGCTACAACGCCAGGGAAACAGGGAAGAATGCACTTAAGCACGCCGAAATAATGGCAATAGACAGAGCCTGTAAAAAGCTTGGCGGCTGGCGGCTGTGGCAGTGTGAAATGTACGTCACCCTTGAGCCGTGCCCAATGTGTGCAGGTGCAATAATCAACTCAAGGCTGAAAAAGGTGTACTTCGGCGCTCACGATAAAAAGGCAGGATGCTTTGGCAGCGTTGCCGATTTCAACTCATTGCCCTTTAACCATCACCCCGAAATCGAGGGTGGTATAATGGAGAAGGAATGCTCCGCCGTACTCAGCGATTTTTTTAAAAAGCTTCGCGAGGAAAGGAAAAAGACAAATGAACGGTTTTAAAATAATTGATTTTCATACCCATCCCTTTGCCGCGTTTGAACAGAATATCTGTTACTACAAGCGTGACGTGGGGGTAGATGCCGATGATGTATATGAATTTATGACGGGGCTTGGGATAGAGTGCATTTGCGGCTCTGTAATCAATACCCCTGCGATTCCCAATATGACCTGGGAGGACGTCAGACATCTTAACGATACGGCACTGGCGCTTGCAAATAAGTACAATGGCTTTTACGTACCCGGATTCCATATTCATCCGGCATATTTGAGGGAGTCTCTTGAGGAAATGGAGCGAATGCATTCTCTCGGGGTGAACCTTATCGGCGAGATAGTTCCATACAGCTTCGGTTGGTCGGATTACGCTTCACAGGCAATGGACGAGATTCTTGATCTGGCGCTTGAATACAATATGATATTCAATTTCCATACTATGAACGAGGAATCAATTGACCGAATGGCAGAAAAGCACCCCCACAATATACTGGTTGCGGCGCATCCGGGTGAATCCGACGTTTTTTTAAGACATTTGGAGAGAATGGAAAAGAGTGAGAATTATTACCTTGACCTTTCGGGCACAGGAATTTTCAGACAGGGAATGCTCGCCTACGGAATAAAGCGCTTTGGCGCCGAAAGATTTATTTTCGGTACGGATTTTCCCGTTTGCAATCCTGCGGTCTACGTGGGCGGCGTGGGACTTGATGCTCTGCTGTCTCACAGCGACAAGGAGAAGGTGTTTTACAAAAACGCCCAAGCTCTGTTAAAAAGAACTAATAACACTTTTTTTGAAAAAAATTCAAAAATTTTGTAAATAGTCTTTACAAGAAATAAATTTTGATATATAATATAATGTATTTTGAATGCCGAAAAACAATCGGCAAAAAATGAGGAGTGGTAAAACTATGAGCCGTACAATAGGCACAGTTTCACGAGGTGTACGCGCACCTATCATAAAAAGCGGAGATGATATTGTAAAAATCGTTACAGAATCGATTCTCGAAGCATCCAAGGATGCAGGGTTTGAGATAAAGGACAGAGATATTATAGCAATGACAGAGGCTATTGTTGCACGTGCACAGGGTAACTACGCATCTGTTGACGATATAGCCACCGACGTTAGAGCAAAGCTTGGCGGAGAGACTGTGGGCGTTATATTTCCCATTCTCAGCCGTAACCGTTTTGCTATATGTCTCAGAGGTATTGCAAAGGGAGCAAAGAAAATCGTTCTTCAGCTCTCATATCCCTCCGACGAGGTTGGAAACCACCTTATCAGCCTTGATGCCCTTGACGAAAAGGGTGTTGATCCCTACAAGGACGTACTTGACCTCAAGCGTTACCGCGAGCTTTTCGGCTATGAGAAGCACACCTTTACAGGCGTAGACTACGTTGAGTACTACGAGGGACTTATCAAGGAGTGCGGTGCTGAGCCTGAAATCATCTTTGCCAACGACCCCAGAGCAGTGCTTTCTTATACAAAGAACGTTATCAACTGCGATATTCATACCCGTCAGCGTACAAAGAGACTTCTCCGTGCCGCAGGCGCTGAGCGTGTATTCGGACTTGACGAGATACTCAACGCACCTGTAAACGGAAGCGGCTACAACAAGGAGTACGGACTTCTCGGCTCCAACAAGGCTACCGAGGATCAGGTAAAGCTTTTCCCCAGAGACTGTCAGCCTGTAGTTGATGCTATTCAGAAGAACATATACGATGCAACAGGTAAGACTGTTGAAGTAATGGTATACGGTGACGGTGCATTCAAGGACCCCGTAGGTAAGATTTGGGAGCTTGCAGACCCCGTAGTTTCTCCCGCTTACACTCCCGGACTTGAGGGAACACCCAATGAGCTTAAGCTTAAGTACCTTGCCGATAACGAATTTGCAGGTCTTTCGGGCGATGCGCTCAAGGAAGCAATTAAGGATAAGATAAAGGCAAAGGACGGCAACCTGGTAGGAAAAATGGCAAGTGAGGGAACTACTCCCAGACGTCTTACCGACCTTATCGGTTCACTTTGTGTCCTGACATCAGGCTCGGGAGATAAGGGAACACCTATCGTATTCATTCAGGGATACTTTGATAACTATACAACCGAATAAGGCAGACGTAAAAAACAAAACGGTGATGGCATAATAATCGAGAAAATCCCCATAAAGATAAGAAAAGGAAGATTTCATTTTGAAATCTTCCTTTTTGTATATCCACTGTATTTAACAGAACCTCGCCGTTTTGCTTTGTTGAGAGTATATACGGGTTACGATAGGCGACTGCGTTTTCCGTAAAGCAAACGCAGAGAATTGAGTACGGTGACAACCATCACTACAATATCGACAAACACTGTCAAAGTCAGATTTGTCAGTCCGATGATGCCGAGAACTAACAAAACAAGCTTTACTGCAAGTGAAGCAACGATATTTTCCTTCAATGCAAGAATCGTTGAGTCGCATATCTTAACTGCAAGAGGTATCTTTTCCACAGAACCGTCGGTAATATGTACGTCGGTTGCCTCGGTGTCGGCAACCATTGTGATGCCAACGTCTGCACTTTGAAGCACGGGTGCGTCGTTTACACCGTCTCCCACAAAAGCAAGAGTCTCATTTTCGGCACTCTCCGAAATTATGTCGCCAACTATTTTCACCTTGTCCTCAAGAACAAGATTGGGATGGAATTCGTCGATTGCCAGGAGTGTGTCTGCAACTCTTGCAGCAACTCCCATTTTATCGCTGGTCAGCATAACGATGGACTTCACTCCGCCTGTTTTCAGCCTGTAAAGTGCCTTGTCGGCACCTTCCTTGATGACGTCGCTTATAACTATGTTTCCAAGGTACGTCTGTCCCATGGCTACGTGAAGCACGATTCCTTCGTCGTGGGGGAGGTCAATTGTTTCAATGTTCAGCTTTTTCATCAGCTTGTCGTTGCCCACCGAAATGATCTTGCCCGACATAGAAGCGATTATTCCAAGTCCCGGAAGCTCCTGTGTCTTGTCTACAAGCGCTGCGTTTGGCACAATACCCGATGCATTTCTGATAGACTGTGCAATGGGGTGTGAGGATCGACATTCTGCAAGGCAGACAAGCTCCAAAAGACGCTGTCTGTCTATCTTTTCGGGATTTACCGAGTTAACACTGAATTCACCGTTTGTCAGAGTGCCTGTTTTGTCAAACACCACGGTAGTACATTTTGCAAGACGCTCAACGTATTTTGAGCCCTTGATTATAATGCCGTTTTTAGCCGCCTTTGTCATTGAGCAAATGAATGCCAGGGGGATAGAAGCACTAAGACTGCAGGGGTAGGATAACGCAAGACATATTATACTGCGGTACAAGGCCTCTTTCCAGGCGGAAGCATTGATTATCAAACCTACGATGAATACGATAAGCGCAATTGCCGAAAGCAGAGGCAGAAGCGCCTTTTGACTCACGGTAATGAATTTTTCGATTCCCGACTGCCTGAGCTTTCCCTGTTCGCTGGCGCCCTTTACACAGCCCTTTGCAAAAAGCTGGAAAGCACGTCCCAGTCTGTAAAGCAAAATAATTGCAACGGCTTCAAAATACGCACCTATCACAACTGCCAGTACCGACACTACGATAAGTATGAGGCGTTCACCGGGCGCACGCTTTTTTTGCAGCTTTTCAACCAGCTTCTTGAAGGTCTCAAAGCCTGCAATAAAATACAAAACAAGGTGCAGGATCAAATCAAGAATGCCTTTTGCGGGGATAATGCTTACTATTATCAACAGGGCAAAGAGCACCGCAACAGCGGTAAGCTCTTTTTTTACTTCATAGGAAATATGCCCTTGACTTTTTGCATTTTTGACTTGGGATAGGCGGGAATTGACAGCGGCTGCCAGACGATTTTTTGTCGTCTTTGCCATGGCTTAGCCCTTAACCTTTATCATAGAGCTGTCCCACTTTTCGGGAGCTTCGTAGCCAAGAAGATTTACTACGGTTGCCGCAATGTTGGAAAGTCCCCAGCTTCCCTCCAATACGTCGTATTCGAGGGCACCTGTATTGTCATAGAAGATGAAGGGAACGGGATTGAGTGTGTGACTGGTCTTTGCCTTGGGAAGTCCTGTTTCCTTGTCGATTGCAAATCCGCCGGTCTTTTTGTCCTTTTCAAGACACTCGTCGGCATTTCCGTGGTCTGCTGTGAACAGAACAGTTGAACCGAGCTTGTCGGCTGTCTTGAGGATTCTTCCGATACAAAGGTCAAGAGCCTCCATTGAAACGATAGTTGCTTCAAGGCTTCCTGTGTGTCCTACCATATCGCCGTTGGGGAAGTTTACACGGATGAAGTCGTACTTGCCGCTCTCCATTGCCTGGATAAGTGTATCGGTTATTTCGGCACACTTCATCCAGGGTCTCTGCTCAAAGGGAACTACGTCTGAGGGAATTTCAATATAGGTTTCCGTCTCCTCGTCATACTTGCCCGACTTGTTTCCGTTCCAGAAATAAGTTACGTGGCCGTACTTCTGAGTCTCGGAGAGAGCAAGCTGTGTAACCTTTTCTCCTGCAAGGTACTCACCGAGAGTATCTGTGATTTCAGGAGGAGATACAAGGTATCTTGAGGGAATGTGAAGGTCGCCGTCGTATTCAAGCATACCTGCGTAAACTGTCTTGGGGAAGCGTACTCTGTCGAACTTGTCGAAGCTCTCTTCCTCAAAAGCTCGTGATATCTCAATAGAACGGTCTCCTCTAAAGTTGAAGAAAACAACACTGTCACCGTCGTTAATAGTTCCAACGGGCGTTCCGTTTTCGGCAATTACAAAGCCGGGAAGGTCCTGGTCAACGTAGCCGCCTTCAGCTCTGTAGGTCTCAATAGCGCACTTTGCACACTCAAACTGTCTGCCCTCGCCGAGAACGTGGATGTCCCAGCCTCTCTTTACCATATCCCAGTTAGCTTCGTAACGGTCCATGGTGATGTTCATTCTTCCGCCGCCTGAAGCAATTCTTGCGTCAAAGGAAGCGTCGTTAAGAGAAGCAAGAAATTCTTCAAAGGGAACAACATAGTCAAGAGCCGATGTCTCGCCAACGTCACGTCCGTCAAGGAGAATGTGAACTCTCACCTTTGCGATTGAGTCTGCCTTAGCCTGTGATACAAGAGCTTTAAGGTGGTCAATGTGGGAGTGCACGTTACCGTCGGAGAAAAGTCCGAGGAAGTGGAGAGTGGAGGCGTTTGTCTTACAGTTGGAGGTAAGAGCCTGCCAGGTTTCCGATGCGAATATCTTGCCGGATTCAATGGATGAGGAAACAAGCTTTGCACCCTGTGCGTATACCTGTCCTGCACCTATTGCGTTGTGTCCTACCTCGGAGTTGCCCATATCGTCATCGGAGGGGAGACCTACCGCTGTGCCGTGAGCCTTAAGGGAGAGTGTGGGGTATTTCTTCATAAGCATATCAAGATTGGGTGTGCGTGCCGAGTATACGGCATTGCCTTCGTTTTCCTTACCCAGTCCTACACCGTCCATAACGATGAGGGTAAGAGGACCTTTTGCTATCTTCTTATCAAGTTTCTTAAGCATCTTTTTGTCTCCTTTATATTAAGTGAATTTTTTTCATACATTACAGTTTATCATATTTGGACAAAAAATACAAGGTTTTCATGAAATTTTCCCCTATTACATTTTATTTATAACCAAGCGTCGAGCCGTCGCCGTCATTCTCGTCCATCTCAATAAATCGAAAAGTAAAAATATTGTATTTTTACTTGACAAGTATAAAATGTGTGTTTAAAATATAAATAAGTAAATTTTTGGTTGGAGTATCTATGAAAAACACTAAAAAACCACCTCACGAGCCGATGATGAAGATACCCTTGAAGGTTGAAGAGCTTTTCAGTCAGAAGGGTGTTTTGCCGTCGGCAATTCGTTTATTTTATAAGTCCGATATGGGCGAAAACCTGGAGTTTTGTGACACTTGGGTCGTGCTCACCTCCACGGAAATGGCAGTGCTGGAGGTCCTTGGCGGTATATTTCCAAGGAAAACTCACAGCCTTTTCGATACGAAAAAAACACAGGTGGATATAGTCGAGCGTTCCTTCAGAGTCTACTCACTTGAGGAATACGAGGGCTTTCACGCCGAGGAGCTTTTGTCGGGCGGCAGAGTGGTTGCAACCCAAAAGGCGACGGGACTTGACACTCTCATTTTCAATTTCTCAAATTCCGCAAAGGACGGCGCCTACGTTATTTGCCGTGCCGTAGAGGATGACAAGGTGAGTCAGGAGGAGCTGTCGGGTAACCGTCCCAAGCATCACGGCGACGGAGACAAGCCTCCCATGCACGGCGGACCGGGTGGACCGGGCGGTGAGGGCTTTTTCAAAAATCTGAAAAGCGGTGAGACAAAAAGACTTATAGGCAAGCTTTTGCCCTTCTTTATGAAGTACAAGGCGTATACCGTAATCGTATTCGCTATGGTGGTGCTGTCCTCACTTTTGGGGCTACTGTCCCCCTATATGAGCGGTTCGTTTTTTATTGACAACGTGCTCAGCGACAAAGGGAATCCCTTCTATGCTCAAATCGGTGTGGCAATAGCCATAATTGCCGGTACAAAGCTGTTATCTACTGTGTTTATGATGGTTCACTCCATCATAACTGCAAAGATATCCGCACGCGTTACCTACGATTTGAAAAAGACTATATTTGAATCTATTCAAAAGCATTCCATGAGCTTCTTTTCATCCCGTCAAACAGGCGGTCTCATGACACAGATAAATCAGGATTCAAGGTCGCTGTATTGGTTCTTCGTTGACGGTCTTCCGTATTTTGTTACCAACGTTATACAGTTTGTTTCTATTGTCATTTTGCTGTTTGCAATGAACTGGAGAGTGTCGCTCGTGGTAATGATACCCATTCCCATATTCGTTGTCCTGCGTCGTGCGGTATACCGTCTGGCGCGTAAGATACACGCAAGGAATTACTCCAAGCGCCGTTATTTCAGTTCGTTTGTATCGGATATTCTCACAGGCAACAGAGTTGTAAAGGCGTTTTCACACGAGGAGCTTGAGCAAAAGAAATTCGACAAGCGCAACTACGATTTTGCCGATTCCGTGCACGATGGCACGTTGAAGAATAACTGGATAATATATCCCGCCTCGGTAATTCTGGAGGTAGGGACCTATGCGGCATGGGCTTTGGGCGGCTATATGGTGGCACGTTCTACCCTGGACGGCACCTTTGCCTTTACCTACGGTACTCTCGTTACCTACATTGCCATGCTGTCCATGGCGTACGCTCCCCTTGATTTCTTCAACAGGTTTTCAAATCAGCTTTCCGAGTGTATGAATGCCGCTCACCGTCTGTTTGAAATAATGGACGCCGTGCCCGAGGTTCAGGACAAGGAAGAGCCTCTGACCCCCGACAGCTTTGAAGGGGACGTGGAATTTAAAAACGTTTCCTTTGAGTATCAGAAGAACCGCAGAGTTATTGACAACGTAAGCTTTAAGGTAAACAAGGGTGAGACCGTGGGCATTGTAGGTCATACGGGTGCGGGCAAATCTACAATCGTAAACCTTATAATGCGTCTTTACGACGTTACAGAGGGCGAAATACTTATTGACGGTCACAACGTAAAGGACCTTTCAATGAGCTTTATCCGAGATAAGATAGCAATAGTGTCTCAGGAGACTTATATGTTCAGAGGCTCAATTGCCGACAATATCCGATATGCCGTTCCCACTGCTACCGACGAGGAGGTAATAGCGGCGGCAAAGGCATCCGGCGCACACGATTTTATAGTAAAGTATCCTGACGGCTACAATACGCAAATAGGATTTGGAAACAAGGGGCTTTCGGGCGGTGAGCTGCAGAGAGTGTCCATTGCAAGAGCCATATTGAAAAATCCGCAGATACTTATACTCGACGAAGCTACTGCCGCCATGGATACCGCTACAGAACAGCGTATCCAAAGGGCGATCACACAGATAACCCGAGACAAGACTACCATTATTATTGCACACCGCCTGTCCACTCTCAGAGATGCAGACCGACTTATTGTTATAGAGGACGGCAAAATGACCGAAAGCGGCACACACAGAGAGCTGCTGGAGGCAAAGGGCGATTATTACAAGCTGTACAAAATGCAGCTGGATGCGTTGAAGCTTATCGGCGTTGAGGAATAGAAAGGACAGTATATGGAAAATAATCAAAGTGCAGAGCTGAAATATCTCACAAACGAGAATACTGAATTTGACGTTACTCCAAACGGCTTTGTGACGGCAAGATTCGATAAAGAGGGAAGCTTCGAGAGGGTGCACCTCAGCCGTGTATTTCCTCACGATCTGACAGAGGATTACATTTCGGTAACCGACAAGGACGGCAACGAGCACGGAATTATAAGATCCCTTAAGGATTTTGACACGGAGACAGCCGCCAAGCTGAGAGGTGAGCTTGAAAGAAAGTATTTCAGTGCCAAGATAGTAAAGATAACGGCAGTGGAGGAAAGATTCGGCAACTCGGTCTGGAGTGTTATGACCGATAAGGGAATGAGAATAATGTCGTTGAGGGACACCTTTAAGAGCATTATCAGAATCGGTGACGACAGGGCGATAATTATTGACGAGGATGCAAACAGATACGAGATCGAGAGCCTTTCCGCCCTCGACCGTAACAGCTTCAGAAGGATAGAGTTATACTTATGAGTAGAATTAAAAAGCTCAGGAAGGAAATACGGGCCAGGAGCGACAGCCGACGTAAGCTCCTTAGTGAAACGGTTGAAAAGAGCGTTGATACCCAAATACTCTTTAAATTCAACTTTAATCTTGACTCCGAAAACCGTGACCGTTGCGGTGCCGTTGCCGTAACGCGTGAATGGATATTCAGAGCCATTGAGTCTCCCGACGGCGAGGAAAAGTCTCCTGCCTTGGTAGAGCGCTTCAGGATAGACGATTTCAAGGAGTTTGTTGCAAGGCGCAATATAGGTTCGGTGAGTCTTGAGGCTATAGGCGAGGAGGACAGTGTGGAGCTTTGCCGAGGGGATATGACACTTGCGGCTGTTATTGTGGATGCTTCGCGCTCTCTTAATGCAATGCTTGACAACCGCGACAACCCCGATTTCAAGGTTTCCTTCGAGCCTGACCGTCGGGTGTGTCCCAAGTGTCACAGACCCTATGAAAAAGGGAAAACGGTATGCAGTCACTGTGTGAAAACAAAGTCCATGTTCAAAAGACTTTTTTCAATGGTGAAAAAGGATATACCTCTTCTCGCGTCATCTTTTGTGTTTTTCGGACTGCTCAGCTTTGTAAAGGTGCTGAATCCCGTGCTTCAAAAGAAGCTGGTTGACGAATACATAACTGTAACCGAGCCCAAAGACAATCTTTTCTTGGGGCTTGTAACCATATGCGCCTGTATATTTCTTTTATCCATAATTTACAAGGTGATAGAAATTGTCAGGTCGAATATGCTGTCCTACGTAAATATGCGACTTATGAAGAAGCTTCGCTCAACGCTGTTCGGCAAGATTCAGGCACTGTCTGTTTCGGCTATATCAAAGAGAACGGCAGGCGAGCTGATACACAGAGTTACAGGCGATACAGGTGTTATTTCAAACTTTTTTGTGTCGAGTCTTCCGCAGTTTGTTGAAAACGGTCTGGTAATACTCATTGTAGGAACAGCTATGTTCTTCTACGATTGGAAGCTTGCGCTTCTGGTTATGGTGCCTGCACCCGTAATAATGATGGTGGTGCGCAAGGTGTGGAGGTACACCCATAAGCTTTATCACCGTCAATGGTATATGGAGTCTCAGTCCAACACCGTACTCCACGACGTCTTTCAGGGCATAAGAGTAGTAAAGGTGTTTGGAATGGAGAAAAAGGAAATAAAGCGCTACGACGAGGTAATAAAGAAGGTAGCCGACATTTCCGAAAAGAATGAAATTACCTGGGCAATGATAGTGCCGTATATGACCTATCTTGTGGGCATTGGCAACTATATAGTGCTTGCATACGTTGGCAATAAGATACTTGGCGAAGCCATGACCCTTGGCGATATGACAATGTTCACCTTCTTTACGGGTCAGATATACACGGCTTTTGACTGGCTTTCACGCCTTCCCCGTCAGCTTGTGCAAATGATAACCTCTACTAGAAAAATATTCGAGATAGTGGACGAAGAGGTGGACGTCAAGGACAGTGACAACGCAAGACAACTGGACATTCACGGCGACATCGAGTTTAAAAACGTAAGCTTCGGCTACGAGGACTCCGAGGACGTGCTCAGACAGATCTCCTTCAGCGTAAAAAAAGGCGAAATGATAGGAATTGTGGGACGTTCCGGCGTGGGTAAGAGTACGCTTATAAATTTGATAATGCGTCTTTACGACGTGAGAGACGGCGAGATACTGGTTGACGGAGTGAATATCAAGGACATATCACAGCACTCTCTTCGCTCCCAGATAGGCGTTGTGCTTCAGGAGACCTTTCTGTTTTCGGGCACCGTGTACGACAACCTGTCCTATGCCGACCCGACGGCAACACGTGAGGACATAATCAGGGCGGCAAAAATGGCGGGCGCTCACAAGTTTATTATGAAGCTGTCCGACGGATACAACACCAGAGTGGGTGAGAGGGGACACACGCTGTCGGGCGGAGAAAGACAGCGCATTGCCATAGCACGCGCCATACTCCGCAACCCACGCATACTTATTCTCGACGAGGCGACCTCGGCACTTGACACCGAGACCGAGAGACTTATACAGGACTCCATTGCTTCGCTTGTCAAGGACAGAACTACCTTTGCCATAGCCCACCGCCTTTCTACCCTCAGAAACGCCACAAGGCTAATTGTTCTGGATAAGGGCAGGATTGCCGAATGCGGCACTCACGAGGAGCTTATGAAAAAAGAGGGCATATATTACGGGCTGGTGCTCGCCCAGCGTAAGATGTCATCAATGTCAAACAAAGAGTAATAGTTTACAAAAAAGATGTGGTTTTTGCCTTGCTTTTGTGATGGTTGCACAAAAGCAAGGCTTTAATTTTGGCAGACAACAGCCGAGAAATGATGAAAAGTCTATTGAATATAAAGGCGAAATATTGTATAATAATGACAGCAATTTACTTGTATCCAATTTGATATATGTAAATAATAAATAATTTTAATCCAAATACAACAGGAGGAAAAGTACAAATGGCCAATATTTTATCAAGACAAATCAGAAACGTATGTCTTTTAGGACACGGTGGAAGCGGAAAGACATCTCTGGCAGAAGCACTTCTTTATTACGCAAAAGATACAGACAGATTGGGAAAGACATCAGAAGGAAATACCGTATGTGACTTTGATCCTGAGGAAATTAAGCGTGAAATGTCAATTTCGGCAGCTATCGCTCCGATATTTTACGATAATAAAAAGATTAATTTTATAGATACACCCGGTTACCTTGATTTCAGCGCAGAGGTTGAACAGGCTCTTCGTGTTGTAAGAAATGCCGTTATAGTTATCGACGCTAAGTCGGGCGTTGAGGTAGGTGCTGAGATTGCATGGCAGAAGGCTACCGACGCAGGTGTTGCAAAGGCGTTCTTCGTCAACCGTATGGACGAGGATAATATTAACTTCACAGCCATACTCAACAACCTTAAGGAGCTTTTCGGTAACGTTATCTGTCCTCTTTACGTACCTCTTTTTGAGAACCACAAGACAGTGGGCTACGTAGATATTATTGCTGTTAAGGCATATAAGTATACAAATGGCGTTGCAGAAGAAATACCCGTTCCCGACCCCAATGCAGATTGGATCCTGGAGTACAGAGCAATGCTCTTTGAAGCTCTTGCACAGACCAGTGATGAGCTTATGCTCAAGTATTTTGACGACATTCCCTTTACGGATGACGAAATAACGGATGCCCTTCAGGCAGGACTTAAGATAGGTACTATCGTGCCTGTATTCTCAGGCTCAGCCGCAACTCTTGACGGTATCGATTATTTCCTTCACAAAGTGTCCAAGTCCTTTACCAGCCCTGTTTCCAGAACTCACGAGGTAAATGAGGACGGAGAGGATATAGAAATCAACCCCGAGGGCGAGACAGCGTTGTTTATATTTAAGACGGTTGCTGACCCCTTCGTTGGTAAGATGAGCTTCTTCAAGGTTATGAACGGCTCTCTCAAGAAGGACCAGGTTCTTAAGAACTCCCATAACGGACAGGAAGAAAAGATTGCACGTATCTACTGTGCAAGAGGTAAGAAGCAGACAGAGGTTGAAGAAATGGTCTGCGGTGATATAGGTCTTACCACCAAGCTTGCATTTGCAAACACAAATGACACTCTTTCGGTATCGGGCGATATAACCTACCGTAAGATAAGCTTCCCCAAGCCCTATTATTCTATGGCTATCGAGCCTCTTGCAAAGGGCGACGAGGATAAGATATCACAGGGTATCTCAAAGCTTCTTGAAGAAGATCTGACACTCAATTACGTTAACAATGCAGAAACCAAGCAGATGGTTATTTCGGGTCTGGGAGACGTACATCTGGACGTTCTTTCATCAAAGCTTAAGACACGTTTTGGCACGTCGGTTAAGCTCTCACCTGAAAAGATAGCATACCGCGAGACCATCAAGAAGAGCGTACAGGCAGAAGGTAAGCACAAGAAACAGACGGGCGGACACGGTCAGTACGGTCACGTTAAGATTGAATTCGCTCCCGGCGAAGCAGAAGGACTTACCTTCAGCGAAACCATTTTCGGCGGTTCGGTACCCAAGAACTTCCATCCCGCAGTTGAAAAGGGACTCCTTGAGGCTATGGAAAAGGGCGTGCTTGCAGGCTTCCCCGTAGTAAACCTTAAGGCTAACCTTTACGACGGCTCGTATCACGACGTTGACTCTTCGGAAATGGCATTTAAGCTTGCCGCACACCTTGCATACAAAGAGGGACTTAAGAATGCTAACCCCGTTATCCTTGAGCCTCTTGGAACACTTACCGTTGAAGCTCCCGACGAGCTTATGGGAGACGTAATCGGAGATATGACAAAGCGCCGCGGTAAAGTGCTTGGCACAGACCAGAGCGAAGAAAAGAAGGGCTACAGCATAATTCAGGGCGAGGTTCCCAAGTCTGAAATGACTAACTACGCTGTACAGCTCAGAGCTATAACTCAGGGACGCGCTACCTTCGAGTACACAGTTGAGCGTTACGCAGAGGTTCCCGGAAATATCGCACAGAAGATAATCGACGAGCACAAGGCAGACCTTGCCGAATAATACAAACGAACAAACAAAAAATTACACACCTTGTTTTAAGGTGTGTAATTTTTTGTTTTTGGTAAACAATTACTATTGCAAAAAGAATAAAAGTATGTTATCATAACTATGTGTCGGAGGATTTTGTATGAAAAAAAGTGTTTTGAAGAATTACGCCCGTCTTATTGTCAAGTCGGGTATCAATATAGAAGAAGGTCAGGACGTAATAATCCGTGCCGACCTTGACCAGCCCGACTTTGTAATGACGGTAGTAGAGGAATGCTACAAGGCGGGTGCACGTAAGGTAGAAGTAGAGTGGGACGTACAAAGACTTACAAAGCTTCATCAGCTGTACCGCTCTCTTGAAACTCTTTCCACGGTTGAAAAGTGGGAAGAGGAAAAGTTTGAGTACCGATGCAACAAGCTTCCCTGTATGATATTTCTTATTTCCGAGGACCCCGACGGACTTGACGGAATAGACGGCGAAAAATATGCCAAGGCGTCACAGGCTCGGTTCAAGGTTTTCAAGCCCTACAGAGACAGAATGGACAACAAATACCAGTGGTGCATCGCCGCAGTGCCGGGTAAGGAATGGGCGAAGAAGATGTTCCCCGAGCTGTCACCCAAGAAGGCTGTAGAAAAGCTGTGGGAAGCAATCCTTTACACCTCACGCGCCGACGGACCCGATCCCATAAAGGCTTGGGAGGAGCACAACGCAAACATTCGTGCAAAGTGCGAGTATCTCAACTCACTTGGACTTGACAGCCTTGAGTATTCCGCTTCCAACGGAACGTCCTTAAAGGTTGGACTCATAAACGGAACAGTATTTATGGGAGGCTGTGAGGACACAATTCAGGGCAGAGGCTTTAATGCCAACATCCCCAGTGAAGAGGTATTTATTTCTCCCGACAGGTCGAGAGCCGACGGAATAGTATATTCCACCAGACCGCTTTCCTACAACGGACAGCTTATTGAGGATTTCTATATACGCTTTGAAAACGGAAAGGCTGTCGAAGCAAAGGCAGAAAAGAACAGCGAGCTTCTCAACCAGCTCATTGCCATGGACGAGGGCTCTGCGTATCTTGGCGAATGCGCTCTTGTTCCGTACGATTCTCCCATAAGAAAGTCAGAGCTCACTTTTTACAACACACTCTTTGACGAGAATGCCGCCTGTCATCTTGCTTTGGGCTCGGGCTTTACAAATACGCTTGTTGGCTATGACAAGCTTACAGTTGAGGAATGCCACAAGAGAGGCATTAACGACTCAATGGTGCACGAGGACTTTATGATAGGAACACCCGACCTTAAAATTGTAGGGAACAAAAGAGACGGAGGTACCGTCTTAATATTCGAGAACGGAAATTGGGCATTTTAGTCCAAAAGAAAGGATATAGCATGAAAAAAAGTATTTTAAAGCTCCTGATGATATTTTGTCTGATGCTTCTTGTGACTGTTACCGCATCGGCAAAAAGAGTGACCGAGCTGGTTACGTCGGGCGGAGACACGGGCTTTACGCTGAAAATTAAAAATGAAGGTATCGAGATCTCGGGAAGAATTCTCCACGAGGATATGAACTACCTTGTAATTATGACCGATGCCACCTACGCTACGTCTATATCTCCCGGTGTTGGTTTTTCTACCACCATCAAGCTTCCCAATAAGGACACCGACAGAACAACGCTGGGTATATACGTTGGTCCAAAGCTCAGCGCAGACTTTTACGCTGTGTTCTACAAGGAAAGAGAAGATATAGTTCTGGAAAAGCATGACGGCAAGTGGTATTTTGTCGTAAACGATGAGATTTATAACAATAACAACAAGTGGATGTCAGGCTGGATAGAGGTCAATTCCCATCTCAAGAGAAGCCAGCCCAACGCAGTTAAGGTGGTTACCGCCAGCGTTACCGACGGCTTGACAGACGACTATGAAAAGGCCGAGGCGATTCACCATTGGATAGCTGAGAATCTTTACTACGACAAGGATTATGCATTGGGAAAGAAGACAACCACTTCTCTTACTCCAATCGAGGTTCTCACCAGTCGCGTCAGCGTATGCGAAGGCTTTGCAAATCTTGCACACTCAATGCTGAATGCCGCAGGAATTCCCGCAGTTACCGTAAAGGGCTACTCTTTGGGCGCTGATATTCCTACGTTCTGGTATCAGGTAAACGATTCAAACGTAGCAAATCATATGTGGGTAGAGGCGTATATCGACGGAAAGTGGATAACCATAGATCCTACCTGGGACTGTAAGAATATGTTCTACAAGGGCAAAAAAGAAAAGAATCTTCCTGTAGCATACCGTTACTTTGATATCAAGGCCGATATGCTTGCGGCTACTCACAAGGTCCTTGAACGTCCCAACGTGTTCGGAGAAATGGGCGCGTCGGATTGGGCTATTGACGAGGTAAAAGCGGCTTACAGTAACGGACTTGTTACAACCGAGCTTCTCACTACTCTCAAATACAGAATAACCCGTGAGGAATTCTGCAACCTTGTAATGAATTTTATCTTCATTAAAACAGGAAAAACAATAGAGACCATCCTTAGCGAAAAGGGATTGGAGCTGGACTACGATTTCTTTGTAGACAGTGAGGCGTATAACGTTCTGGCGGCGAATGCACTGGGCATTGTAAACGGTAAGGGCAACGGTATGTTTGACCCGTTGGGCTTTATTACACGTCAGGAAGCGGCAGTTATGCTTCAGCGTACCGCAAAGGTATTGGGCGTAACGAAGCCTAACGATACCAAGCTCACCTTTGCCGATGCAAAGAGCTTCCCCTCGTGGAGCGCTGCAGCCATTGACTTTGTTTCTGCTTCCGTAAGTTTGCAGGGAACACGAGTAATGGGCGGTGTTGAGAACAACAAGTTCGACCCTCAGGGATTTTATACCAAGGAGCAGTCTGTTTTGACAATTTACAGACTCTTTAGCGCCTATTAAAAAGTGTCGAAAAAACTTTACTAAATTTGTGCCATTTTACATATTGCAATTTTACTTTAAAAGTGCTATAGTATATAGGGCACCATGTAAGGTAATCTGAGCGTCTCCCAACGGGAGATGCTTTTGATTTTGGAGGAAGTATGCATAAGATAGGATTTGACAACGATAAGTATATTGCAATGCAATCGCAGAGCATAAGGGACCGCATAGACCTTTTTGGAGGAAAGCTTTATCTTGAATTCGGAGGAAAGCTTTTTGACGATTTCCATGCATCCCGTGTACTGCCCGGCTTTAAGCCCGACAGCAAGGTGAATATGCTTCTGGAGCTTAAGGACAGTGCCGAAATAGTTATTGTCATCAGTGCCGATGCAATCGAAAAGAATAAGAGAAGGGGAGACCTTGGCATAACCTATGACCTTGACGCTCTCCGTCTTATTGACGCCTTTCGCGGAATAGGTCTCTACGTGGGCAGTGTAGTTATTACTCACTTTAACTCACAGCCTGCTGCTTGTGCATTTGAAAAGAGACTGGCATCATTGGACATCAAATCCTACAGACATTACATTATCCCCGATTATCCGTCGGATATTCCTCTTATTGTCAGCGATAACGGCTTTGGTATGAATGATTATATCGAAACGGAGCGTTCACTTGTTGTCGTTACCGCACCCGGTCCGGGAAGCGGAAAAATGGCTACCTGTCTTTCTCAGCTCTATCACGACCATAAGCGAGGCATCAGGTCGGGCTACGCTAAGTTCGAGACCTTCCCGGTGTGGAACCTTCCCCTCAGCCATCCTGTCAATCTTGCATACGAGGCGGCGACCGCCGACCTTAACGATATGAATATGATAGACCCCTTCCACCTTGAAGCGTATGGGGAAACTACCGTAAACTATAACAGAGATATAGAAATATTCCCTGTGCTTAACGCAATGCTCGAAAGGATCCTGGGTGTATCGCCCTATAAGAGCCCTACCGATATGGGAGTGAATATGGCGGGTAATTGCATCTTCGATGACAAGGCTGTTTGTGAAGCGTCCTGTCAGGAGATACTCAGACGTTATTACAACGCACTTTCCTCTGTGAGACAGGGTATGTCCGAGGAATCCGAGGTTAAACGTCTTGAGCTTATTATGAATAAGCTTGGCATCACCAAGGAATCAAGACCTATTGTTGACGTAGCGATCAAGCGTGCAGAGGATACCGGCGCACCCGCGGTTGCAATTGAGCTTCCCGACGGAAGCATTGTGGACGGAAAGACGTCATCCTTACTTGGAGCATCAGCGGCGGCTATACTCAATGCACTTAAGGCGCTTGCCAACATTTCTCACGACGTGACTCTTATTTCACCAACGGTTATTGAGCCGATACAGGAGCTTAAAATAAACGCGCTTGGAAATCACAATCCAAGATTGCATATTGATGAGATCCTTATTGCTCTGTCCATCAGCGCCGTTACGGATAAAACCGCTGCACTTGCAATGGAACAGATACCAAAGCTTCGCAACTGTGAAGCGCATTCTACGGTCATTCTCTCCAGAGTTGATGAAAACGTTTTCCAGAAGCTTGGACTCAATCTCACCTGTGAGCCTAAGTATCAGACCAAGAAGCTTTATCACAGAAGATAGTATTTATATCAGTGGAAAACAGTTGACAAACAAACCGGAGTATGATAAAATATTATAACTTAATTTTACGGAGGTCAAAATGAAAAAGTTATTAATTTTCGCACTCGCATTGCTTCTTTGCATTCAGCCCATTGCTGTAATGGCAGAGACACTTATCACAGCTACAGCTCCTGCTAAGCTTCCTTTCAAGGACGTTCCTGAAGGATGGTATTACGATGGAGTTAAGACCGCATACGAGCTTGGACTTGTTAACGGTAAGGACAGCCCCGATACATACAAGCCTGACGAAAATATGAGCTATGCAGAGGCAATCAAGCTTGCCGCTTGTATGCATCAGCTTTACACAACAAAGGCAGTTACTCTTACAAACGGTACTGCAAATTGGTATGACACATACGTTGAATACTGTAAGACAAACGGTATTATTTCAAAGGAATACGATTACAAGGCACTTGCTACAAGATCGGGATATATGGAAATATTCGCAAAGGCACTTCCCGATGAAGCACTTGCACAGACAAACAGCGTTCCCGATGATTCAATTCCCGATGTAAAGATGGATGCAGCGTATGCCGCAGCAGTTTACAAGCTTTACAGAGCCGGTATCGTTGGCGGTGTTGATGCTGACCACAACTGTGCTCCCACTTCTAACATCAAGAGAAGTGAGGTTGCTGTTATTCTTGCAAGAATGATGGTTAAGGAAAACAGACAGAGCTTCTCTATTTCTAAGCCCATCGAGGTTGATAAGCCCACTGCAGAGGATGAGGCTATTTACAACAGATATAAGGTATCTATCGAGAAGGCTGCAAAGAGCTTTGCTGAAACTGCGGCTATCGAGTCTCTTACAAGCTCCTACAGCACAAGCACCAACTCTATAAAGGTTGTAGATTCAGACCCCTACTTCAGATACGTAATTGCAATAGACATTACAAACAGCTCCATTACAGGTAGTGAGCAATTGAGCTTCATGGTTATGATCAGAGTTCCTACCGCTATGGATACTTATGAAATCGGTAAGATTACCTCTTCCAAGATTTCAGACGAAGCAAAGGCTGAATTCGGTTGGGGCAAGAGACCTGCTGATTTCGGAGTTAAGCCCGAAGAATAAGCGTCGAGCCTACCGTAGTGTTGGTGATATTCCGACACGGTTGCCGGGCAGCTTAAAAATCTAACAGATTATTGAGGCACCTTTCGTAAGGAAGGCGCCTCGTTTTCGTTTATGTATTCTCGGCGACAAAGGAAAATTAGACCGAAAAGGACTTATCTTGCGATAACAAGTTCGGTTATACCAATAAAATTGCCCAAGTGTCCTTAAGAACACTTGGGCAATTACACTTAAAATTTTTAACGTCCTTTCCCGCGCGAGCCGTGTATCTGCAGATGAAAACCCTGCTTTAGCAAGGGCGGTTTCCGCTCTCTGACATTTTTGCTCCCAACGTCCGTAGCTGTTCGAGACAGCACGGGAGGTCTGCACCTGCTTCGAGTAGGGGAATCCATTTTCTTTTTGTGGGTTTATATGACAGATATCACGAGAAGGGCAGGAAAAATATGTTAGCTACGTCTTTGACTTACTTGTCGCAGTTGTCGCAATCACAGTCACAGCCGTCATGGTCACATTCTTCCATGAGCTGATCCTCGAATGCATCGGCTACCTTGTCGAATTCATCATCGTCGTCAATGGTAACGAGCATCTCGTTTCCGTCCTCGTCTACAGCAAGCTTAAGGATAACAAATTCGTCTCCCTCTTCATCGTTGGGAACGAGAGCAAGATAATTGTTTCCGTCAAGCTCCATATCACCTATAACAGCGAAATCCTTTTCAACACCGTCTTCGTCTGTAAGTGTGAGAATATCAGCTTCAAAGTCATTCATTTCTGCCATTTTTATGTCCTCCTGTAATTATCGTTTTCGTACACCTATATATTACACTATTTTTGTCCTGTAGTCAAGAGCTTTTTAGAAATTGAAAAATTCCTTGAATTCATTGAGCTTCTTTATACTCTCTTCCTTGTTGTCGGAGGAGATGAAGTAGTAGAGCTTAATTTTCGGCTCTGTGCCCGATGGACGTACAGTTATACTGCTTTCGTCCTCAAGTATATAAGTCAGCACGTTTTCGGGAGCAAAGGGAAGAGCTTCGCTATCTCCTGTCAAAACGTTTCTGAGAGTTGCCGTAGAATAGTCGGCAATCTTTGCCACCTTCAATCCTGCAATTTCCGCAGGGGGCTGAGTTCTCAGCTTTTTCATAATGTCAGCCATGACCTCGGTGAAATTGGGCGCTGTAATAATTGTTTCTCCCCAATACTCACCCCAGAAGCCGTATTCGGCGTAAATGCTGTCAAGTACCTCAAAGAGAGTCTTGCCGTTCAGCTTTGCGTCAAGTGCCGCCTCTGATGCAAGGAGTGCCGCTACTATGCCGTCCTTGTCTCTTGCGTAGGTTCCTGTAAGATATCCGTAGGATTCTTCGAAGCCGAATATGAAATTGTGAGAGCCTGTCTCTTCAAATTCCTTTATTTTCTCTCCGATGTATTTAAAGCCCGTGTATACGTCAAACATCTTAATTCCGTTTTTCTCGCAGATAACGGAAGCAAGCTTTGAGGAAACGATGGATTTTACCATTGCGGGATTTTTGGGCATAGTGTTGTTTTTAGTTTTTGCCTTTATTATATAGTTTATGAGAACAAGTGCGATTTGATTACCTGTAAGTGCCTCAAATTTTCCATCTTTGTTTTTAAGAGCAATACCCATTCTGTCTGCATCGGGGTCGGTTGCTATTATTACGTCATATCCCTCCGATACGGCAATCGCCTCATTGAAAGCCGCAATGAACTGGGGGTTCGGTCTCTCGACGGTAGGGAAGTTTCCGTCAGGCTTTGCCTGAGCGTCAACAGTCTTTACACACTTAAAGCCTGCCGCCTCCAGTGCTTCGGGAGCCAGACGGTAGCCTGCACCGTGAAGGGGCGTGTATAAAATTTTTATTTTGTCTGCGTTATCCTTTATCATATCGGGGGAAGGGGACTGGGCAAGTACGTTTTCAAGATATGCCTTGTCAACCTCTTTGCCGATAACCGTAATTTTGCCTTCCTTTACTCCCGATTCATAATCGATTTTAGGAATGCTCCAGAAATCCAAGGTCAAGAATTTGTCGGCAACCTTCTTTGCTTCAACGGGGGGAAGCTGAGCGCCGTCCTCCCAGTAAACCTTGTAGCCGTTGTATTCCTTGGTGTTGTGAGAAGCGGTAACGTTGATACCCGCCTTACATCCAAGATACCTTATTGCAAAGGAAAGCTCGGGTGTGGGACGGAGGGAATCGAAAATATACACCTTTATTCCGGACGCCGCAAGAACGGACGCAGAGAGCTCTGAATAAAGCTCGGAATTATTTCTGCTGTCGCAGGCGATAACAACGCCGTTTTCAGCTCCTCCTGCTTCAAGAACGGTTTGAGCCAGAGCAAAGGTTGCAAGAGCAACGGTCTCACAGTTCATATTGGCGCTGCCGGGGAGCATCTTGCCTCTCAGACCTGCCGTGCCGAAGCCTATCACCTTGGCAAAGTTACGTACTATTCCGTCGTCGTCAAGGGAGTTGATAAACTCGCTGTCACCGGGACATTTCACAGCCTTTGCCTGCCATTCTGCAAGATTGGATTTGGCAATGGCTAATACTTCGTTTTTTGTAAGGGAATTGTCGCTTATAAATTTCATGTATGTTCTCCTATGATTAGTTTGCTTTACTGTACATCACATATTATATCAAAGAACTTTGAAAAATACAACAGTTTATAAAAATTAAAAGGCAGTAAAAACTTCGTTTTACTGCCTTGAAAACTTATTTAGCCTCTGTTTCCTCAATAGACTCGTATCTGAATTCCAGAATCTCTCCGCCTTCCATTTCGTCGTGCTGAGCTGTAAGACCTGTCTTGTCTACGAACTCGCTCTTGGCGTTGTCTTTTCTGTAGTATACGAACTGATTGGTCTTGTCGGAAGCAATGTCGCCAACGTTTGTAACAACGAAAGCTTCGGGGTCTTCCTTGTTTACGTAGTATTCAATTCCTGCCTGAGTAAGTGCTGCCTCAAGACAGTCAAGAGCATAGAAGTTTTCGCCCTGAATCGAGTTGGGGTTTTCAGCGCCGAGTTCAACTGTCTCGTCACAGATTACCGTTCCTTCACCGTCAAGTACGCGAACGGTAACAGTTTTTGCGGAACAAGAAGTAAGAACCATAGCAGCAAGAGCAAGAATAGCAAGTAATAAAAACGTGATTTTCTTCATTATAATATTCTCCTTGTATTATTCGCGGCAAAGCCGAAATTCATTAACATATCAATTATACCTTAACTCGCGTTTTTTGTCAATAGAAAAAATAAAACCGCTTGCAAAACAAATAAAAAAGTGATATAATGCATAAGTAAGCTCCGTGAAGTCAAAAATAATTGTGAACAATTTGTAAATAATTTCAAAAATTAGTTGCAAAAATTTACAATATATATTATACTATCAGAGCTTGATATGCGAAGAAGCGGGAGGTTGCTACCGTGAGGTAGGGAATTTCCGCAGAGTATGTCCGACAAACGGGCGACAGTACAACTGACATAATCCGATTTCGTTTAGGTTTTCTACCATTATATATATAGTGGCAGTATGCCGAGTTGCAGCGAGGTCGGGACCTCACTTTCCAATGGGTGAGGTACGCCTGTGGATTTTGGAGCTTCTTCAAAATCCTTTTGTAAAGGGTGTCGATGAAACACCCGGGGCGGTGTTAAGTTTCTGCTCCCAAAAAACCAACAATTTTTTAAGGAGGCAAAAATCATGGCAAACGAAAAGATTCGTGTAAGACTTAAGGCTTACGACCACACACTCATCGATCAGTCAGCGGAAAAGATTGTAGAGACTGCAAAGCGTTTTGGCGCTCAGGTTTCAGGTCCCATTCCGTTGCCCACTGAGAAGGAAGTGGTAACAATTCTTCGTGCTGTACACAAGTACAAGGATTCCCGTGAGCAGTTTGAGATGCGTACTCACAAGAGACTTATTGACGTTATCAAGCCGTCTAAGGCTGCTGTTGAGGCACTCACAAGTCTTGAACTTCCCGCCGGCGTTGAAATCGAACTTAAGGTATTTTAATTAAGGCAAACAAAACTAGTCATGTTGGGCAGAAAGCTCAACCAATAATTAGGAGGACAAAATGAAAAAAGGTATTATCGGTAAGAAGATCGGTATGACACAGATCTTCCTCGAAAGCGGTGAAGTAATTCCCGTAACCATCATCGAAGCAGGTCCCTGTCCCGTAGTACAGAAGAAGACTGCTGAAACAGATGGATATGATGCAGTTCAGCTCGGTTTTGAAGAAGTTGCTGAAAGAAAGGTAACTCAGCCTATCAAGGGCCACTTCAAGAAGGCTAACATCACTCTCAAGCGTCATCTTAAGGAGTTCAGACTCGAAGATGCTGCTAACTACAATGTAGGCGACGAAATCAAGGCTGATATTTTTGCAGCAGGTGACAAGATAGATGTAACAGGTACATCAAAGGGTCACGGTTACACAGGTGCTATTAAG
>JAZSDT010000150.1:0-21003 GCA_045531285.1 Eubacteriales bacterium | reverse complement strand
GAGTACGGTATGCTTCCCCTTCCCAAGTGGGACGAAAACCAAACTAACTACTACACTATGTCTCCCGGTGAACACACAGTTCTCGCAGTTCCCAAGACAGTTAAGGATACAGAGTTTGTAGGCACAGTAGTAGAAGCTCTTTCTGCAGAATCCTACAAGCAGGTAACTCCCACTCTCTACGAGATAGCACTGAAAACAAGATACCTTCGTGACTCCGAATCCAAGGAAATACTTGATATGATAATCGACGGACGTATGTATGAGTTCGGTTATCTCTATGACGGCTTCCAGGGCTTTGCATTTATGCTCAGCGGTATGTTTACCAGCGGTCAATCCAATTTCGAGTCTTACTATGCAAAGAAATACGGAAATGCAAGAATTCACTTTAAAAAGATAGTTAAAGTATTTGATAAATTAGGTTAAACGTTCAGCCATCGGCATTGCCGATGGCTGAATTTAAGGTAACGATATGAATTACATTTTTGATTTTGACGGAACTTTGGTTGACTCGATGCCCACGTGGGCGGGAGTGCACATAGATGCTTTAAAAAATGCAGGCATTCCCGTTCCCGACGGTTTTGTAAATACTATTACTCCTCTGGGAAACCACAGAGCTTCACAGTACACTATCTCACTGGGGCTTGATATTTCACTTGACGATTATCTCGACTACGTTTCAAAGACACTCTACCGTGAATATACCACAAAAGTAGTTTTGAAGGAGCACGTTAGGGAAACCCTTGAAGAGTTGATATCAAGAGGTCACAAGGTAAGTGTTCTCACTGCCTCTCCTCATCTTTACGTGGATGAATGCTTGCAAAACAACGGCGTGTACAGCCTGTTTGACAAGGTGTGGACTATAGACGATTTCGGATACCCAAAATCCGAGGTCATAATTTATAAAATGGCTGCAGAAAGACTGAATACTACCGTCGAGCAATGCGTTTTTGTGGACGACAATCTGACAGCACTGACTACAGCTAAAGCATCCGGAATGTATACGGTCGCAATGTATGATGATACCTCTGCACAGTACGCCAAGGAAATAGAAGCAGTATCCGACGTCTACGTTAAAGACTTTGCTCATATGCTAAGAAAACAGTTTTGAAGAGGAAATTCTTGCCTATCGTCACAATAGAAAACGGCAATAGTATATTAAATACAATTTACTAAAACACAAAAACGTCTGTCTCTTCTCGAGACAGACGTTTTTGTCAGGTTGAGACAGTCTCTACGCTATTATATGCTAATCGTTTCACCGGATTCAACCTTGAAGGTATCGTTATTATGGGTAAACCATACGGTCTTAAGACCGGGATTGTATACCTTGGTGCCGTCTGCCGACCATATCAGCGAATTGTACGCAGTAACGTAGTCATAGATTTCAATATTTGTAGCATACCAGGTATCGTCCTTACCGGAGAGCTTTTTGCATATCTCTTCAAGATGCTCCCAATTGTTGTTAGTGTTAAATTCGTATGCGTGTCCCCATATATAAAACAGCTTTGCACCGCGTGAGGAAATGTACCCCTGTGACGTATTTATCGAAAGGAATTTATCTATCCATTCCATTATTTTGGGGTTGTTATGATGTGCTGTGGGCATCCACTCATACCAAGAAGCAGGAAGGTTAAACGAATCGTTATCGCCTGCAAGAGTTCTCGAATAAGCCACTCCTAAATCAGAAAGATATCTCTTAACGGTTTCAAGGCTTGAACCGTTTTCAAAAACTCTTATACCGCTGTCCGGGTATGCCATACCTCTTATTATCATGCCAAAGGTCTTTTCTAAAGCAAGTCGGCAATTAAGGGTATCCTTAATACCTTCCAGCGGAGTCGCTCTGCCGGGTGCTATATGAGTTGCTCCGTGAAGCGCTACCTCGTGCCCCTTATCGATAATATGTTCTTTTATCTCCTCTGCCGTCAGCTTGTTTTCGTTTATTCCGATAAATGCGCTGTTAATATTAAAGGTTCCCTTCATTCCGTAGCGTGTAAGAGTCTGTGAGAGTCTTATATCTGCCTTAACTCCGTCATCGTAGCTAAACGTAACAGCCTTTCCTTTTCCGTCAGGAAATCTTAAAAATCTGTATCCCATAATACTATCCTCTACTTGATTTTTTTCTTCAAAAGTATTATAATGCAATATAGAATAAAAAGTCAATACGCAAGGAGAAATTATTATGAAATTCGGCGTTTGTAATCCGTATACCAACATAAAGCTGATAAAAAGCGAGGGCTACGATTATATTGAGCTCGCCTTCAGCGTAATAAATTTAATGAGCGACAAGGAGTTCAAAAACGTATACAAGGAAGTTGAAAAGCATTCATTCCCTGCCGAAGCCTTTAACGGATTTTTCCCCGGAGATATAAAGCTCACAGGAGATTCCGTTGACCTTCACGCCATACGCGAATATGCAAAAAGAGGCTTTGAAAGAGCAAGTGAATTAGGCGGCAAGGTTGCCGTTTTAGGTAGCGGTACTGCAAGAACAATACCGGAAGGCTTCGACCGTAAGACAGCTGAAGCACAGTTTGTAGACGTACTTCGTATATGCGGTGAGGAAGCAGGTAACGCAGGAATGGAAATAGCAATAGAGCCACTTCAAGCTAAAGAAACAAACCTGATAAATACAGTAGCAGAGGGAATTGAGTTCTGTCAAAGAGCAAATCACGAGAAAGTAAGATGTCTTGCAGACTTCTATCACGTCTTCAGAAGCGGTGAGCCACTTGACGCTGTGGCTGATTCTAACGGAATGCTCCGACACGTACATTTAGCAAGAGCAAACGATGACCGCAGAATTCCCACAGCAGATGATATAGATTCCTGCAGACCGTGGGCAGAGGCGCTGAAAAAATGCGGCTACGATTTGAGAATAAGTCTTGAAGGTGCTTTCCTTCCCGACGTACACAAGGCAATAAAAAACGTCAAGCCTGTGCTTGAGCTCTTTAAATAAACAAGCGGAGACAAAAAGCAAAACGGTGATGGCGTATTAAATACAATAATTATGGGCTATGAAAACGTTTGTTTTCATAGCCCATTACTTATTCAAAAACTATATCTTCACCAAGCTCAATATACTTTTCTATCACAGAATTTAGTGACGCCTGGTCCTCGTCATTTAAAACAAAGCTGTAAGAGCCAGGTAGAGAGTGAGAGACATAGGAGGGTATAATGCGACACAGCGCGCCACAGGAGGAATGATATTTTACAATAAAGCCGTTAACGTCGATTTGGGCATCAAATATACAATCGGTTACTCCTTCCTGCCATTCTGCATCAAAAATAATATTGCTGACAGCATCTGCATCCTCTTTGGACATTTTTACTTTTTCGTCGCTGCCCACTCTCTTTACGTATCCTCCGTACTCTGTTACTCCATAGTTTTTTGAGGTATCACGCTCAAACAATGCTCCGTCAGGCACAGGTGAATATCTTTCGTTTGAGTCTCCCGAAACCTTATAGGTAGGAATTCCCAACGAAGCCTCTGCATCAAAAACGTATCCCTCCTCGGTAACGTCAAAAACGTATGCCTCTTTCTTGGAATCATCTTCCCAAAGGTACAGCTTATCATCTACTATCTCATAATCTCCAATAGGCATATGGCTTGAAAATCCCGAATAGCTAAAGGCGTACTTTTTTTCTGTGGGATTCAGGCTTATTCGAGGTTCAATTGGGTCTTGTGAATCGCGGTAACGGTACGTTACGTCAAAGCTGATAACAGGCAGCTTTGAAACCGTATCATCCTTGATATTATCATCCTTGACAGGTTCATTTGAACAAGCCGTAAGACATATAAGAGCAAGTATAAGCATAAAAATCTTCTTCATAAAATAACTCCTTTTCCGCTTTTGTCTATTTGACGTCAAAAAAAGAGATTTGTTCCATTATTTTACGCTGTCACAGTTTAAAATTACAAAAAGGGGTTGACTTTTCCTCTTAACAGAATTAAAATTAAGTAACAAATATACGAAACGAGGACGGCTAAATGGAAAAATTGCGACTTGGAGTGGTAGGACTTGGAGGAAGAGGCTTCGGTCTTACTCAGATGTTTTTAAAAATGGAGCAGGTAGAGGTTGTTGCGCTTTGCGACCTTTACGAAGACAGAGTAAAAAGAGCTGTTGACAAGGCAGTGGAAATGGGCAAGCACGAGCCGTTTGGCACTTGCGACTATAAAGAAGTAATAACAAAAGACAGAGTTGACTGCGTTGTAATATCAACCTCATGGAGACCGCGTATAGAGATTATAAAATACGCTATGCGTCAGGGCGTTCCCGTAGGCAGTGAAGTTGGAGGAGCAAACTGTATTGAGGATTGCTTTGACCTTGTACGCATATGGGAAGAAACAAAAACACCTTATATGTTCTGCGAAAACTGTTCCTACGGTGAAAAAGAAATGATGGTGCTCAATATGGTGAAAAAGGGACTCTTCGGTGAAATTGTTCACTGTGAAGGCGGCTACTGTCACGACCTGAGAAGCGAAGTTGCCTGCGGAAGAGAGAACCGTCACTACAGACTGGGTGAATATCTGGCATACAACCGTGAAAACTATCCTTCACACGAGCTTGGTCCCATTATGAACGTTCTTGACATTAACCGCTCAAACAGACTTGTATCTCTTTCGTCCTTCTCATCAAAGGCAGCGGGCATCAACGAATGGGCAAAAACTCACAAGCCCGAAATGGTTGACACAAAATTTGCTCAGGGCGACGTTGTTACAACAGTAATAACCTGTGCAAATGGGCAGACGATTACTCTGTCTCTTGACACTACTCTCCCACGTTCATACAGCAGAAGATTTACCGTAAGAGGAACAAAGGGTATGTACATGGAGGACAACGATTCCGTATTCTTTGACACGGACGATGCTACCCTTCATTCCGCATCAGGATGGAAATCGCACTGGGGCAATGCAAACGATTATCTCAAGGAATATGCGCATCCTGTGTGGGCTGCTATAACAGAAGAAGAAAGAGCAGCGGGTCACGGCGGTATGGACTACGTGTGCTACTCGGATTTCTTCAATCACGTTATATCGGGTGAGCCTATGCCGATCGACATATATGACGGTGCTACCATTATGGCTGTATCTCCCCTCTCGGAGATGTCCATCAAGCTTGGCGGTATGCCTGTAAGCTTCCCCGATTTCAAGGGCAATAAAAAATAAACGTAAAGGTGAAAAGCCGATTATCACTATAAAGCAATTTCACGATTATAAAATAAATAGACGTAAAAACATTGTTTTTACGTCTATTTATTTTATAACTGTACCGCCATTCCGTCAAATGCCGTTATCATATTCATTTCCTTCAATATCTCCACAGTTTCATCGGGTGAAGCGTGAAGTGTTCTTGCAAGATGAGATGCTATAAGCTTACCGTTGTCCGCCACAAGTTTTTTATTATTTATCTCTTCTAACATTGTGCGGAGCATAGGGATAGTATTGTGTTCAAACAGTCTCCAATCGTTTTTGTCTCCCACCGTACAGTCAAATACCATTACGTCAAATTTGTGCTTCAACATTTCCTGCCACGTAGGACGCAAAAACCACGCTCCATCAAGTCCGTAGAACAGTTTTTTGCCGTCGGGAGTGCTTATTACGTAGTGAAATGCACAGGCGTCTCCGTCAATAACCACGTCGTGATTTGCAAGAACAGGAATAATACCGTAATTTCCTATTTTTGTTTCTGTATACGGCTTGAATATATTAAACTCAATGTTCTCGTGAGGACCGATAAGTGATGCTATTTTTCCGTCACAGCCAATTCTCACCTTTTGATTTTCGGCAATCCTCCTTACTGCATCAGTAGAAAAGTGGTCACCGTGGTTGTGAGTTATCACAATGTCCGTAACGCTGTCAAAAAGAGCTTCGTTTTTTATGCTGTCTCTGAAATGGAATATATGTGGATTGCAATCAATAAGCAGCTCTTTGTTAAGCAGTGCCGCAGAAAATCTTCTGACAAAGCAGTCCTTGGCATCTATATCCCAATCGGCTGCACCTGTTCCCAAAAATAATAATTCAGACATTTTTTCACCTCAAGTTTTTTCTTAATTTTAACATAAATATCCCGAAATTACAACTGTAATTTCGGGATATTGTTAATTTTTATTTACTTTTTTAAAGTGCCTTTATTATTATCTCCAATCTTGCATCCATCTGCTCTTCTGTCTCATCCGGGTTAATTCCAATATACACTGTTCTTGCAAGATAATCCAAGGTATTGGGACACATATTACAGCTGTATTCCGGAATTATATCTTTATTTGCTTCCATTTTGAAGGGGTCCATCAAGGGATTGAATGCACCTTTCTTGTTCATAATAGGAGTCCAATTGGTATATATGTGCTTACCTGTATCTATTGGAACAATACCTCCTACTGCCGCGCCAACCTCCCTTGCCTTTTGAGTGCTGTCAAATCTTAACGCAAGGGTAGTGCCGCAATCGCCCTCAAGATCATTTGAAGGCACAAAATTCACTTTCCTTTCAAGCTTTTTCATCATATATGCCTTGTTTTTTCTCAAATCTCCAAGAATTCCATCCAGTTTGTCCAACTGCATATTCATTACTGCAGCACAAAGCTCGTTTGCTCTATACTCGTTTCCGCAGAACAATTCGGTGGTAAAATCATCCATCTGATTACCGAAAAACGCAACCGCACTGCTGTCATGGTAAATAAGTGCAGGTTCAAAAACATCACGTCTGTTGGTAAGAAGCGCACCTCCCTCACCGGAAGAAATAATCTTGTAGAAATTAAAGCTGAGAGCTCCTGCATCACCGATGCTTCCAAGCCTTTTACCCTTGTAGCTTCCTCCGTCTGCCTGGCACGCGTCCTCTACAACGGCAATTCCGTGCTTGCTTGCTATTTTGCATATTGCGTCCATATTACAGGGGAAGCCTTGTATATGAACCGGCATTACAGCTTTTGTCTTAGGTGTTATCTTTCTTTCAAAATCATCGGGAGAAAGAGTAAGTGTTTCATCAACCTCGGCAATCACAGGAATAGCTCCTGCATCAACTACAGCCATTGCCGTTGAAATGTATGTATAGGCAGGAACAATTACCTGATCGCCGGGTCCGATACCAAGAGCTACAAGGGCACCGGAAAGAGCCGCCTGTCCGCTTGTCAAAAATATCGGGTACTTTACGCCGAATATTTTACGAAGCTTTTCTTCTACCTGAAAGGTCTCCCGCAATCCGTTGTTTATCTTGAACATACTTCGGCTTTCTATAACCTTTGTAAGCTCGGATATTTCTTCTGCTCCTATTCTGTACATAATTACACCTCCTGATAAAGCTTTTTCAAATCCTCAAGGGTATCGTTAATAAGGTATTTATCCGCATTTCTCACAAACGGTTGAATGTCCTTGTACAAGAAAGACTTTATTTCATAGCCGCCGCGGCATATCTCACTCTCCGTAACAAAATAGCTCTCGCTTCCGTTGGTACATGCTACCGACAGAGTATATGGGAACGGTGAAAATTTCGCAATCCTCAAGCCTATTTCTGAGAAAAGCTCGTAAGGATACGTAGTAACCGCAAGGTCACCCAGCACAAGAAAGTTATGAGGCACTTCCCTTGTTTCTTCTTCCTTGAATTCACCGTTGTAGGATTCAATTACCCTCTCAAAATACTGTCTCATTCTTCCGTCGATATTTACCGTCTTACCTTCGTATTGCTTTAGCATTTCCTCGGCAAACTCCCTGTCAAAACGCTTATCGAGGGGTATGGACATATTCGATTGCATTACGGCAAGACGCGGTGCCTTGTTGTAAACCTTAATACTCTTGTATATATTAACCGCATCAAGTGCCGCTTTATTGCCTATTTGATAAACGTATGAAATATCACCCGAACCTGTCGTATAACCGTTGGAGAGTCTTGGTCCAACGTCTCCCTCAGGTCCTGTAACGAAGGCTGTAAGTGCTTTGCTGTTCTTTTCCAGCATATCGCACATTACGCCCGACCAGTCTCTTGATATCTCGTGATTTGAGCCTGCACAGGTACCGTGCATTCCGTAATGTACAATATTCGCAACAGGCTTGTGCTCCTTATCTCTGAAAGCTATAACTGTCATTTGAGGGTTGTAACAGCCCCAAGGATTTTGTCCAAGGTAAGTTTCTCCGTTCTCGTAAAACTCACGGCGGTTTACACCTATATCGCTGTTTCCAATACCTATTCCCATTTCTACCTCAACAGGAGAGAGCATAGCTTCGCAGCAAGCCTCGATAATTGATGGTATATATATTCCGTCACAATATTCTCTGTCAACGTCTCCCCATCCGTATTCACCTGCTGTGTTGGGACCTGAATGAGTATGAGTTGCGGAAATTATAATGTTCTCAAAGGGTACGCCTGTTTTTTCGGACAGTGTTTGGCGAATGCGGTTGTGCAGCTCGGTATTGAGCAAGCAAACCGTAACGCTTACCCAAAGAACCCGGGCAGTCTCACTCTTAAAATAAAACGCTATGGCGGTAAGATCATCAGCAACAGCCACAGATTCCCAATTGGGCTTATAGCCGTAAAGACAAGCACCTACCTTGGGGGTAATTATCTTACGTGAAGTTCCAAGTAATAAGCTCATAATATCCTCCTTTTCGGTATTAATACTTCAATATAATTATACACCTGCGTTTTGTTTTTTCAAGGGCAAAAAATACAATAAAATTCGCAATAATTTACATGATATATTAACCTTTAAAGCTTTTATGCCTTGCACTGAATCATATAAGCTCACCCTTGTGCATCTGGAGGGCGTCCTGAACTGTGACAAAGGCACCGCCTATTCCAAAAACGTTGTTCATTCGGTATTCCATGGCTGTCTTTGCGGGAAATTGAAGCCAAGTCTTTTGATGAGTGTAGTTTATCCAAGAGTCAAGAATATAACCGTCTATTGAAACCGCTGTGGTATACGACAAATAGCCTCTGTGATTTTCGCCATTCTTGTTCATCGAATATTCGGCAAAAATATCTGTTGACGTCTGACTTCCGAAAAGGATGCTGTCAGACCTGTAGCTTTTAGAACCAAGATAATAGTACTCAGAGGAGTAAGCAGCTCCGTCGATATCGCATAATACTCTTCCGCTTACATCACCTGACCACGTCCAACCGTTTCCCTGTCGGTATGCCGGCCATAGCTGTAAACATTCCGTTCCATATTTACTGTGTGGCAAAACCCACTTGAAATGGTGAATTATTTTCCATTGCTCTCTTTCACAAGGAAGCTTCACTGCAACACCCGTAATGCACAATTCCTTTGAATCGTATACCGTAGTGGTATAGAAACCGTTATCTCTGTACTCGGTCACCTTTCTGCCATCGTTTATCGGGAAATCCTTTGTGTCAACAGTCACAGCAAGAGCACCTTCACACTCCAATATATCTTCCCTTGTCAAATCGTCGAGAATATCGTCGGGAAAGCCCAAGCTTATCAAATGCTCTTTTATTTCTGTAACCTCGTCTGTATCCGTCTCGTTTACCAAAGTCCACTTCATAGGATACGAAGCACCAAAGGTATATCCCAAAGCCAATCCTACGGCAAGTACCAGCGCACTTATTATCACAAGCAACCTATCCGATACTTTTACCTCTGCGGCGGTTACTGCATATCCACAGCAGCCTATCTCTGCAGATATTTTTGAAAGACTTTTAATGATAAAGCCGTAACAAACAAGCATTCCTATGGCAATAACATAACCTTGATACCGAAATATTGCAAGTATAAAAATCAACACATACCACACAATAAGCCCGTTTGCACCGCCTACGCTGACAGGCAATCCTGCCTTTTTCTGCAACGATACCAAGCCGTTTCTTAAACAAATATAAATCAAAAACTGCAAAAGAGTATTGGCTATCACAAATAGCCAATCATAATCGGCAGATATAACCGTAGCATCCAACACCAAAGCCGTATAGAAAAAAGCAGTGCGTGAAACCGACAGCAAATAACATCCGTTAAACCATTTGTTTTCACGCCTCAAAGCCCGAAAGCCAAGCATAACGAGTATTGCTCCGATAGCAGGAAGAATATAGTTCAGGCAAAGAAAATTCAGTGTCACCGCAGTAATGGCAATACCAAGCAATATCCTGCCCATTGCACGTTTCCACGGAGTAACGTCTTCTACCACGTCCTCGGGAGGAACGTCGGATATATTTTCCAAAATACGTTCCATATCAGTCAAAATACTCACCTCCCAACGATTTACGCAATTGCTTTTTCAAGCGATACAGTCTGCCCTCTACAGCTCTTGGGGTAGTACCAAGCTCCGATGCAATCTGAGTGCTTGACTGCATATAATAGTATTTTCTGTATATAAGTATGCGGTCATACTGTGACAGCTGCTTCAAGGCTCTTTCCAAAGCGCCTTGCATTTCCTTTTTCAGTAATTCTTCCTCCGGTGTTGTATCCCGAGAAGGAATGTCGTCGGATATCTCTCCGTCGGCTTTGCTGTTTTTCAGATAATTCAACGCGGTATTTCTGGTAACGGAGGTAAGCCATCCCTTAAAGCTTCCCTTATCGCTGTCATAAAGATATATTTTGTTCCATACGCGCATAGCCGATTCGGAAAGGCAGTCCTCTGTATCATGGGAATTATTAAGAATTGGCGAAATTATGTAACGCATCAACGGACCGTATTTTTCCATTAGCCCGTCCATTCCACGCTCATCGCCGCTTTTCAGCATTTCAATTATTTCTTTCTCTGTCACTGCTTCACCGCCCTTCTGTTATATTATACAGCCAAAAATACAAAATCCCACAAAAAACCTGCAAGATTTTTATCTTGCAGGTTTTTGTTTCTATCACACCACCAAAAGCTTTCCGCTTTTTACTTGAAGATGGTCGGCATAGCCGTTCATTTCAATTTCGTATTTACCGTTATCGTAGTTGATTACGGTAACCGATGCGTTAGGAAAAAAGGGAATTTGTGCAATATCGTCAATGCTCAGCTTGTTTATGTGGGCAAGGAGGGTGCGAATGCAACCGCCGTGTGTACCTACAACCACCGTTTTTCCGTCGTTGTCTTTTGCTATATCCTCAAAAGCTTCAACTACTCTTACCAGCATATCGGCATAGCTTTCTCCGTCCTCGAAGCGAAACCTTCCGGGGTTGCTCCTGTAAAATGCTACTTCCTCGGGAAAATCTCTTTCGATATCGGCAACAGGAACGCCCTGCCATCGACCTACGTCTACCTCGCGCAGTCTTTTATCCGTATTTATTTCAAGCCCGAGCCCCTCGGCAACAGGTCTGACGGTTTCGGTAACACGAACAAGATCGCTTGAGTATACAGCATCAACCCTAAAGCTTTTTGTAACGTATTCACCTGTCTGCTTTGCCTGTTCAAAACCTGTTTCGTTGAGCGGAACGTCCAACTGTCCGCAAAAAATGTTGTCCTTATTTCCGGTACTGTAGCCGTGGCGAATAATTATAAATTTTACCATTATATCTCCTTATAATCCGGTACTGCATCGTATTGATATAGCCAAAATCCTACTCAACATATACAATATTTTATTTTCTGTTTACACTCTTCTTAAAGTCGTGACGCCTTTTTGCGTATTTTATTTTGTCAATAATGTCAGACCCAAAAAAGAGGATAAGATTGCCCAAGGCAACAATCAAGGCTATTTTCCCTCTCCAGTTTGATATAACAAAGCTCAGTAACAATCCTATGGCATCTACAATTGCAATATATTTCACCTTGATCGGAAGGATAAAAAACAGCAATATTTCGTAATTGGGATAGAGAATGGCAAAGGCTAAAAACAGTGTAAGGTTAACGTATGAGTTGGTGGCATAACCTGTAATCAACCCCGATGCAAGAGTACACAAAAGTCCAAAGAAGTAAAACACGTTAAATTTGAATCTTCCCCACTGTGCCTCAAGTCCGTTTCCCGAAATCCAATAAAAATAAAGGGAAAATACTAAAAACAAAGGGTTTGACAAAGGGGACATAAACGCAAAAGTAACGATTCGCCAAAGCTCTCCGCGAAAAATTGCATCACGGTCAAACATCATAAGAGAGTTGAGTGAAACTTCATAGTTCGCATAAAGTGCATAATCCAAAAAGTAGATCAACGCCATAGCGCCTATAACATAAAGCATCAGATTTTCTATACCGTAGCGTGAGTATTTTTTATCAAGCCTGTCGAGAAATTTTCTCATTTATCTATTCTCCTCTTTATGTGGTATCTCAACTGTATTCATAAATTCGCCTCAGTAAGATTATATCATTACTGAGGCGAAAAATCAACTGTTTATTCAATTATGACGGTCGAAACGCTGTTCGGCATAAGCTCGATATACCACCAATTTCCGTCAACGTTTATCTGCGTCTGACGTTTTTCTCCATCGGGATTCGCAAGAACAAGCACGGTCTTATCGGGATTTTTTACAGCTGTGCCAACAATTGGATTTGTTTGTGTAGGATACTTAAACATACTTCTTCCAAATGATTTGTCCTCATTTATAGGATAAATCTCTGACTCCGGGGTAATAAACGGTGCAATATGGCTGAATGCCTTATACTGTCCGCTGTATGTAAGCTCACCTGTCACGCTGTGGCGTGTGGCAAGCCCTCCGCAGAAGAAAGGTCCTATGTTTGGACCGCCAATTTCATTCAGCATAAGATTCCATCCGGTGAAGGACGAATATCCGCAGTTCAGCGCCTTGACAGACATTGTGACCCATTTACACCAGTCGCAGTCATAATGGTCATAAAGCCTTGGGCCACCCTCTGTAAAATGAAGATCAAGCTGTGGATAGCGTTCCTTTACCGACAGCGTTTGTTCAATTGCACCGTCATAATAATGGAATGCAACACTGTCGAGACAGTCAGCCAGCCCTTCGCAATTATCAAGAGACCAAAGTACACGTGTGAAATCCACAAAGCTGTGGTCGTACAGCCAGATTTTTACGTCAAGCCCTGCTTCGTCAAGCTTGCGACGGAGCACCTTAACAAATTTTGCCTCTATTTCGGGATGCCAGATACAAGCAGGCATATAACCGTGCTGTTGAGTGTTAGGCTCGTTTTGAGGCGTAAGTGCGGATATTTTTATTCCCTCATCGGCATAAGCCTTAATAAATTTTACGTAGTAATCCGCATAGCAGTCAACGTACTCTTCTCTCATATATCCGCCGCAAAGGTTTCCGCCTGTTTTCATCCATCCGGGAGGACTCCAAGGAGAAGCAAAAAGGTAAAGCTCGGGGTTGATTTTCAGTATCTCTTTTATCATAGGAATAACGTATCTGCGATCACGGTCAATGGAAAAGTGAGTCAGTTCAACGTCTCCCTCAACGTCATCATAGGAGTAAAGCTCTGCAGAATAATCGCTTGCACCTACGCTGAGTCTTGCAACGGAAAGCCCAAGCCCCTCTTTTGAATATATTTTTTTCAAAAAGTCATCTCTTTCATTCTGTGCCATCAAAGAGAGGTTATAGCAGGATGCTCCTGTTACTGCAACTCCAAAGCCCAAAAAGCCCTTGCTGACTTTGTTTGATATTTCAAGAGTATCTATCACGTCCATTCTGAGTGACGGAAAAACCTCCTGCTCTGTCATAAAATGAGTAGAGTCTGTAAAAAGCTGTGTTCCCTTCATAGTAATATCCTTTCTTTTTCTAATCCTTCATTTGTGAAGGAGTAATTCCGAATTTTTTCTTGAACACTCTGCAAAAATATGCAAGGTCTTCAAAGCCCAATTCCTGAGACACCTGGCTTACCGTCATATCTTCTACCGAAAGTAAAAGCTTTGCCCGCTCCATTTTCTTATTAATTCTGTATTCGCTTGGAGTACAGCCTGCATACTGTTTAAACAACCGTTCAAAGTAATTTATACTCACGTTGCACATATCGGCAATATCGGCAACCGTCTTGCTCTGCTTCGGGTCATCCTCAAGATACCTTATCCCCTTGTATATACATCTGACGCTGTCACTGACTGCGTTTTTTCTGCCGCTTTCAAGAGCAAACGTCATAAGCTCCCATGCTGCCGTTTTTATTCTTACCGGAACCGACAACGGACGTGAAAATTCACAAATAAGCTTATTGTAAAGCACCTTTGCAGTTTCTGTGTCCGTGTCTATCAATTCGGCTTCAAACTCACTTCCTATGCGTTTACCGTTCTCATTCGTCATAGCAAACTCAAAAAGGACGGTAGACACACAGCCGTTTTCTGCGTCACAAAAAGTCCAATCATAACCTAAGCCCTCCGGAACGAAAAAAAGACTTCCCCGCGGAATGTTATACACTATAGCAGAACCGGTGGGCTTAAATATACCACTGCATCCGACAAAAAGAATAAGAGCATTGTTAGGACGTGGCTTTCTCATTGAAAATGTGTTTTGAGCTTGCCAATATTGATTAATAGCAACTATCTCCGACAGTTCAAAGTCCCTGCCGTACAGCTCGAAGAAGGAACTCAACCGCATCACCTCTTTTTTCAAAGCTATTATAAAACACGATACTTTAAAAATCAATACATTGTGTGAAAAAGTGCAATAACTATCACAATTATTCTAATGTTTTATCAAGTTTTTTGTGATACACTTCAAACGAAGGAGGCGGTAAAAATGATAAACGTTACCGTTTGGAATGAATACGTACACGAAAGAATGGATGAAAAGATTGGGAAAATATACCCTGAAGGCATCCACGGAGCTATAGCTAAAATGCTTGGCAGAGACGAGGAATTCAACGTAAGGACTGCCACACTCGATATGCAGGAGCACGGGCTGACCGACGAGGTTTTGAACACCACGGACGTGCTTATCTGGTGGGGACATATAAGACACCACGAGGTGTCTGACGAGATTGCCGAAAAGGTAAGACTGAGAGTTCTTGACGGCATGGGACTTATCGTTCTTCACTCAGGGCATCTTTCCAAGCCCTTTGTAAAGCTGATGGGAACAATATGCCGCTCCAAATGGCGTGAAAACGACGAGCTTGAACGCATATGGGTAATAGAGCCGTCGCATCCCATTGCGGAGGGACTCCCCGAATACATAGAGCTTGAAGAAGAAGAGACCTACGGTGAAAGATTTGAGATACCCGCCCCCGATGAGCTGATATTCATAAGCTGGTTCTCAGGCGGTGAAGTATTCCGCAGCGGCTGCTGTTACAAGAGAGGTCTCGGAAAGGTATTCTATTTCCGTCCAGGTCACGAGGGCTACCCGATTTATTACAGAGAAGACATTACCAAGATACTTTCCAACGCTGTAAGATGGGCAAAGCCCACCAATTTCACACGTCCCACACTAGGACATTATAACGCAATAGAAAAAGTCAAAGACAAATTTGAAGGTATGGATGAAGCTCTCCGTACTCACGCGAATCTCAGGGGGTAAAATATGAAAAGAATAGGTATCATAGGCGTTGGCGGTATAGCTAACAACGTACACATAAGAGAGCTTCTTGAAGTTCCGGAATGTAAAATCACCGCCATATGCGACGTTGACGATAACGCTCTTAAGAAAACAGCCGAAAAGTTAGGAGACGTACTCTGCTTTAAAAACTATCGTGAGCTTATCGAATGTGACGAGGTAGATGCAGTTGAAATATGTACTCCCAACTACCTTCACACAGAAATGGCTGAATATGCCGCAAAACTCGGTAAGCCCATAAACGTTGAAAAACCTCTGGGACTGTCAAGCAAAGAAGGCGAAAGACTGAACAAAGTCATCAAGGAAACAGGCGTTACCAATATGATGTGCTTCTCCTACCGTTTCAGACCTGCCGTAAGATATGCTAAAGAGGTTATAGACAAGGGGTTGCTCGGCGACATTGTTAGCATCAACGTAGAATACTCCAAGTCAAGTGCATTCTGGGAGGGCAGAAGACTGGACTGGAGATTTGTAAAAAAATATGCAGGTACGGGCGTACTTGGTGACCTTGGCGTTCATCTTATTGATGCGGCACAACTGTTAGTCGGAGATATAACATCGGTAAGTGCAATAACCCAGATCGTAGTAAAGGAAAGAAAGCTTCTTGACTCAGAGGAAATCGGTACTGTGGACACCGATGATTATTGCAGCTTTATTGCCGAACTGACAGACAGAAGAACAAAAAAGCCTGTTTCGGCAACCTTCTCCATAACAAGATGTGCTTTGGGACACGCAAACACTATCAGATATGATATTTTCGGCACAGAGGGATGTATTTCCTTTAACCTGAACAAATCCGACGAGCTGTCCATATGTACAGACAAAAAGGACGGTATGCATGCCGTACTGGAAACCGTTACGGTGCCTGACACCTACAAGGTGACGCAGGAGCAATCATTTGTGGATGCTCTCCACGGTAAATTCTGCGAATATTTCCCCACTATCGAAGACGGTATCAAGTGTCAGAAGATACTGGATGCAGCAGAAAAATCAGCCAAGACAAGAACGGTAGTATATATCAAGTAAAACACGCAAAAAATGTTGACATAGTCCTTTCGGTATGGTAGAATTATTCTACTTTAACCGAAAGGACTGATTTTTTTGGCATTCAAGCGTGCGGACATACTTTTGCCCAAATTTGCGCAAGACTCAGAAAAAATGAAGAAGTGGAGTGTAGTTGCATGCGACCAGTACACATCCGAGCCGGAGTATTGGGAAGCAGTAAACAAAACTGTTGCCGACTCCCCCTCTACTCTTCGCATCACTGTTCCGGAAATATATCTCAATGACAAGGACATTGATGAAAGAATAAAAAACACTAATCTCGAAATGGGTAAATACATGGCAGACGGCATATTCGACGAATATAAAAGCTGCTATATATTTGTTGAAAGAACGTTAAAAAACGGTGTAAAAAGATACGGTATCATGGGTATGGTAGACCTTGAAGAATATGACTACTCCAAGGGCTCAAGTACCAAGGTAAGAGCAACAGAGGGAACGGTCGTATCCAGAATTCCTCCGAGACTCAAGGTGAGAAAGGATGCTCCTATTGAGCTTCCTCATATTATGTTGCTCATTGACGATGCCGATTGCGATATAATCGAGTCAAATTTAAAGCTTACTGACACCTTTAAAAAGGTATACGACTTTGACCTTATGCAGAATTCGGGACATCTGACAGGCTACGTATTGTCAAATGAAGCAGCCGACCTGCTTGACAAGAAGCTTGCAGCTCTTTCGGACGTTGATGGATTTAATGCCAAGTACGGAGTAAATGAAAGCTCCCCCCTTGTATACGCAATGGGAGACGGTAACCATTCTCTTGCTACCGCAAAGACAAATTATGAATATCTCAAAAAGAATATAGGCGACGAGGCGAAAAACAGTCCTGCCAGATACGCTCTCTGCGAGCTTGTAAATCTTCACGATAAGTCACTGGTATTTGAAGCCATACACAGAGTTGTGTTCAATGCAGATGCCAATGCCTTTATTAAGGCTTTGGAGAGCGAATACAACGTGGTACACGGTGAAGCCAATGGACAAACCTTCCTGCTTGTGCAAAACGGCGTCCCCGAAAAAATAACCGTCACAAATCCCACAGAGTATCTTACGGTTGCAACGGTACAGAAGACACTGGATTCATTTATCGCCCAAAATGGTGGTGAGGTGGATTATATTCACGGCGAGGATGTTGTAATGAATTTGAGCAAAGACAACAATTTCGGTATTATTCTTGAAGCCATGGACAAGAAAGACCTTTACAAATCGGTTATTCTTGACGGAGCGTTACCCAGAAAAACATTCTCTATGGGCGAAGCCTGTGACAAACGTTTTTATACCGAGGCAAGAAAGATAAAATAGACATCTGTTTTTAATATCTTTAAAGAGGTATGAAGTTATGACAAGATTTGATCCTAATTTTTATGTCAATGCAAAAGATGATGCAGAGATGATCCAGTTGGCACTTGATGCGGCATCGAAATGCGGCGAAAAAGTGGTTATCCCTCGCAGGAATGAGCGTACAGGGGCTGATATCTGGATATTGCCAAGAGCAATAAAGCTGTATACGGGAAGCACGGTTTGTCTCGACAACTGTCATCTCAGGCAGGCGGACGGTATCTTTGACAACATATTTAAAAACTCATATGCAAGAACGGAAGAAGGAAAGCTTCTCAAAAACCGCCAGTATGATATACACATTTACGGTTTAGGCAATGCAGTTCTTGACGGCGGTAACCACAACGGACTCGTTGAGCGCAATGCCAACCGCGACGGACGTCCGTCATCTATTGTTAACTCTCCGATCCATTTTGTAAACTGTGAAAGAATACGTGTTGAAAATCTTCGCATTGTAAATTCTCGCTATTGGGGTATGTGCTTTCATTACTGTTCCAGTGGAAGAATATCAAACGTCCACTTTATGTCTGTGGGCAACTGTCCAAACCAGGACGGCATCGACCTTCGTACAGGCTGTAACGGCTTCGTTATTGAAAACATATCGGGCTATACACAGGACGATACAATTGCCTTGACCTGCCTAAAAGACGGAAACAGGTATGACGTTGAGGGAATGGATGACTCTATCCATAACGTAATCATACGAAACATCACTTCTTTTTCACTCTGTGCTCAGGTACGGCTCCTCAACAACTACGGCAAAAAGCTGTATAATATCCTCATTGAAAACGTACAGAATTATGCAGAGTACGATCAATGTGATGAAAGAAGCAATTCACTGCCCATTCGTGCTCCTATGAGCGAAAACTACTACGTTGATTCCAAAACCACCTCAGCGATGCCTGACGGTGAGTATTGGGCTACCTTTACCCCCGGCAGAATGTGGACTGCGGCATCTGTAAGAATAGGTGAAAACCACTATTTCGACCCTAACGACCCAAATTCCGTGGCTAAGCTTGGACATATGTATAACATTACCGTCAAGAACGTTCAGTCATGGGCAAGAACTCCCGTTTATGTAGCAAGAGCGCTTTGCGACTCTGTGATAGAAAACGTACAGGTTTTTGGAAAGTCTCCTGTTGCCGTATATTTTGACAGCGGTGAATACGACAACGTAAAACTTCGCGACATATCCTTTAACCGCAACGCTTACCACGATGAAGCGGATGACGGAATTACAGAGGATAGCTGGTGCGGATTCAGCTGCCGTTCTGTTGTATACTTCAAAAAGGCAAAGGCAACAAACATTTTTGCCGACGGCATAACCACAGCAAACGACTCTCCCGCCGTATTTGCGGGAAGCGGTGACGTTACAGTGAAAGCACGTGACGTTTATATGAGGAATGACGAAACACAGCTTTCGTTTGGCGACGTAAAGGTCATATAAATATCAAGGGGATGTAATTTACATCCCCTTTTAATTATACTTGCAACGCTTCAAACAAATTCCACAGTCCGTCCTGGCTGAGAACCCCTCTCTTTAAATCAGCGGGAAGCTCTCCCCTTTCATCTGATTCGTAATCCTTTTGCCACTGTCCTTCTTCGTAATAACTTTTTAAAATGTTCAGCATACTTTTTACGTGGGTATCTGTTTTGGCAAATAACGGGTCTATTTTAACAGCCTGTTTGACCATATCGAAATATAACTCCATTTGGCGTATTCTTCTTATTGTCTCTTTCATTTTACAATCCTTTTCGTGTGCATATATCCGTCGTCTCCTTTTTCTACTCCGGACACAAAATCAAAGCGGTCCGCCTCGGTAGACAGCCAAAAGTCCTCTTCGGGAAATACGTCCTGTCTGTGGGGGTCAAAAAACTTCGCTCCGTCATCGCACTTGCATTCCTCAATGCCTTTTTTCAGGTCAATAGTTATACCCTCAACGAGACCTTTTATGTACTCGGCGCAAAGCCTGTCCTCTCTTGTAGGTCTGACTCCCGCAAGTCCCATACACACCAGTGACACCTCTTGGGCACGGCTGTTTTTGATGTATTCCGCTATCGCCTTTCCGCAAACCAAGCTACCTGTCAATATCTCCGTAGCGTTAACGGCGTTAGCTATCCCTTGAGTACCTGCGCTGGTGGTATGCACTACTGTCTTGCCTGAAAAATCAACCTTCTTTATTGCCGATGGAGAATTGCCAAAATCAAAACCGGGACATTTCGCACCTCCACGCTCTCCTATGAGTATAGTACCGGGATGCGCTTCACGGTAGGCATACGCCTCATCGATATCCCCCATTGGAATAAGGTCCGAGGCACCGTTGTTAAGCACGTAAGCCTCAACCGTCATTGCACGGAAAACGTCAATGATAACAGTCAAACCACGTGCCTTCTTGGCACCGTCTATTAAATCAAGAATTTTTATATTCATCCGCAAACCCCTCTGTTTTACACATCAATAAGCTTATATCTCTATTATAGTCATTTTTTTAAAATTTGCAATACCATTTAAAACAAAGTGGTGTAGAATATTGTCCAACGTAAAAACGGCAAGGTTAGTTTAATTCAATTCCCCAATATATAAAAGCGGCTAGCAGCCGCTGGCAATGCTCGCCTATCCTAAGCTTTGCATACGTTCAAAAAAGCGAAACGGCGAGGGCGTAATAATCGAGAAATTTCCTATAAAGTAAAAAAGTGTGCCGTAACAGTAAACCGGTATACTGTCACGGCACGCCTCAATAAGATTTATTCTTCCATAGCTTTTCTTTTCAGGTCATTGAGTATCCTTGGATAGAGCTGACAAGACATACCTCCGTCCAAAATCATCTCGGTACCCGTTACGTTTTTCGACATATCAGTTCCGAAAAACCACACGGCATTTGCCACATCTTCAAAATCCGAAATATCACCAATGGGAGTAAGCTCTCCGTTGACTATCTGCTTTTTACCCATTTGTATCCACCTCTCAGTTTTGATAGTGCCGGGCAAAACAACGTTACACCGAATACCGTACTGTCCCAAATCAACTGCAAGTGCCTTGGCAAAGGCATTGATACCGCCCTTTGAAGCGGAGTACGCCGCACGGTTGGGAATGGCGCGGTATGCAGTGTTCGAGCTGATAAACACCACGGAGCCGCGTCCTTTTTCTCTCATGCGAATTGCCGCCTGACGAATAATGGTAAAATTCCACACAAGATTTGTTTCAAACACCCTTTGGAAATCCTCTACAGG
>JAZSDT010000068.1:0-2492 GCA_045531285.1 Eubacteriales bacterium | reverse complement strand
CGCAAGGCTTCCAGTTCTTCGTAAATGCGTGCATCCAGCGTAGGGTAACGCTTTTTTGCGCGTCGGTAAGCGGAAGAGAAGAAAAGCGACGCAACGCGTGCGCGCAACTTCTTCCAGCCTTTTTCATCGGCGAGGTCGTCGCGGCATTTGTGGTACGTCAAGAGTGCAGAGGCGTCGGCGCAATAGCGGAGGGTAGGGGAGTCCTTTGCGATTTTTCGTTTGTGCAGAGGATGAAGCCAACAACGGCTGTCTGCCATTTTAGGGACTTCTTTCAAAAGTGACATACGGACCGCAGCCAAAAAGACAAAATCATAGCTCAGGGCAAACCTTGAGCATTGACCCGTGCATTTCCCCATGTGACGGCAAAGACCGCAATAAAGCGCGCGGTAGGTTTCATATTCACGCAACCGCATTTCGGGTGTCTGTGTACGAATATACCCCAGCATCACGATCCTCCTTTTATTTTTTACCTATCCTATATATAATATCGCATTTCTATGTAAATTGCAAGAAGAATTTGTGTTTTTTTTGAAAAAAGAATATTTTTTTCGGAAATCTATAAAAAAAGCGGGCAAAAAATGCCGCGCAACTCCAAAAAGAGCAATTGTGAGACAAAAAAGAAGTGACCCTTGATCGCAGTTGTAATCCCGCAACCAAGGGTCACTTCTCCTCGCTCTTGGTATCTAACATCTTTCTTAATCCTCTCTTTCTTTTGTCTACCTCTCGCTTTTTTCTGCAACTCCTCAACACTGTTTTCTTTTTTCTCAAACGTGAGATTGCGTACTGTTATCGGTTGCTTTCTGCTTTGCAAAAGGTGAATTGTCTTGGCTTTTTTAAGGTGTTTGCACGATCGGTTCGAATGCTGTTTCTTTTCTCACTGATCCATTTTGTTGTTCACTCACATCTATATCAAATCGCCACACGCGTACTCTTTTTTTTCCTCATACGCACCCACAACTCGATCTGCAAGCGGTTTGCCTTATCAAAGCCTCTGCTATGTTTTCATTGGACCGTACCTCCTTTTCTTCAAGTTGAAATCAAACTTGCCATTGGACCGTACCTCCTTTGTGACTATAGTATAGCATATTTTTTTGTGTTTTGCAATTGGCAAAATAACAGAAATTCAAAACTTATTTTTGTGTAAAAAGTAGAAATTGGCGTTTCGGATCAAATTTTTCTTTACAAGCGCCTTTTTTTGTGATATAATGAATTTATGGGCGTGCAAAAAAATGGCACGTTTCAAGAAAAAGAGAAGCCTTTGCGCATTTTGGCGTCAAAAAGGCTTCTTTTTTTTACTTTTTACAGATTCAGTTGTTTCAGGAGTGCCGCGGTTTCTTTCTTCTTCGTTGATGAGAGGGAGTTGCTGATATTCCATTCTTGCAAGGCGTGTTTAGCTTTATACGTACAAGTTTTTCATTTTATTCCCAATGCCTTCAAAAGCTGTGTTGTCTGATCGTTTTCGTCGCTTGTTACAGACGATGTGGTTTTTGCCTCTTGCATTGACCTTTTTAACTTTCCTTTCCCAAAAAGCCTGAACCACCGCTTCACTTGATAAAAAGGGAATAACCATTTTCTTTTTTCTAAATTCGGATAAGTCAACTTTAACTGTTCGTAAGGCAGAAATACTCTTGACATAAGATACGAGAACTTACCGCCGGTAATCGCTTGTTGTACGGCTACTCGGTTTTCTACCGTTCCGTATGTACCACCGCTAAAAATAAACTGCTCTAATTGTTCTGTGAGTGAATTGTGTGGATTGTTATTCAACCATACTTCCGAGAGTTGTTCGGCGGCTTTTGCAAACTGCAATAAGCCCGCCTCATCAAGCAGGTTATATCTTTTTTGTTTGTCGAACGCGCAATTATGGTTTAACACCCATACGTCAATAAACGGTCTGATTCCGCAGCCACCGTTTACAAAATGTTTCGCCATATGTGCGATATGATAGAAGTAGTACATTTCATCGCTCATCTCATAATGAAACGAGTGATTGGGAATCGGCGCGGAGCGCTCCCAAACAGTAGATAGCACGTTATTGATTGCTTTGTTCTCATCGTTTAAGATGTGATGAAGTTCAATATGTGTTTTGGCGGGAGTATAAAACGACAACTGATAGTTCCAAGCTGAAACGTAGGTACAATTCAGTTCCTCAACAAGAAGCTTTTTGGCTTTTTCAACATCAGAATCAGCAATTAGAATATCAATATCACAACTGGTGCGGAGCCACGGCTCTTTATAATACTTTCTTATCACCGAGCCTTTGAGTGGGATAAAGCGTATTTGTGCTTTTTCGAATGCACTTGAGATAGCTTCAAGATCATAACTGATTTTAACGTAGCGGAACGTTGCCATATTCATTGCTTGTTCAAACGCTTGTTGAATCTCCGCATCTATGTTGCTGTCAGAACTCTTTAGAGCATATCCTATCAAATGTGCCAAGTCGTGTTTTTTTGACAATTTGAGAAGATTTCTCCACTCCTCTTTATCCAAAT
>JAZSDT010000092.1:0-19058 GCA_045531285.1 Eubacteriales bacterium | reverse complement strand
CATTTCTACAACCATCAACGCATCCAGCTTAAAACAAAACTGACTCCGCTTGAATTACGAAGTCAGTATGTTGCTTAAAATTTAATATTTGCTACCATAATGGTCTTTTTTGTTCTGTCTGCACAATTTGGGGCAGTCCATCAAGACCTCGGACTTTTTTACCATATGAACGGTATCAGCCTATATTTTGTTTTGGTTTTATATTCAGCATAGCCCGGAAGTTCTTTCGTCAATAATCTTTCTTCGTTAATCACACGTACAACTATGACGATTGGATAGGGCAAGAAGCAAAGAAGAGACCACCAAGAACCAAGTATGATGGGAATTGAAAGAAAGAGCCAAAGCGTAACTGCATACATCGGGTGGCGCACAATAGCGTAAAGCCCGGTATCCACCACCTTTTGTCCTTGCTGTACCTCTACTGTACGTGACAGATAGGCATTCTCGCGCATTACTTCGGCATATAAGGCATATGATACGAGCAAAACCGCAGACGCCGCAATTACTGCCCATTCAGGAACCTTGGACCATCCAAAGCGAAAATCAAATCCTGCAAGGATAAATCCTGACACAAACATACAAAGGGAGAATAAAACAACACCTTTTTGTGTGTTCTCTTTTTCTTTTGACTTTAATCTTTTTTCAAGAAGCGTCGGTGCTTTGATAAAGAGGAACACGCCAAGAGCCAGCATTGGTAAAAAAAGCAAAGCTATAAAAATCCAAGCGTTGCAGTACGTAAATGTGCCTGCCGGAAGAAACAGCAACAACAAAACAAATAAAAAGCCGATCGTGTATTTCAGTAATGCGTTTAACAAAAGCTTCATTTCCGCTCTCCTTTTTCCATTCTTTCAATAAGCTTTCTTCCGTTAGTCTTAAGCCAACCGTGCCACTTTTCATATTCCGGATATATGCTGTAAACGTTTTTGTAAAAGCGATTTGAATGGTTCAGCTCCTTCAAGTGACATACCTCGTGCACGATAACGCTGTCTATAACCTCATAAGGAGCCAGCATTAAAAGACAATTGAAATTAAGGTTGCCTTTTGCAGAACAACTCCCCCACCTTGTACGTTGGTTTCTTATTGTTATTTTACCGTAACTGACACCAAGCAGTTTTGCATAATGCCCTACCCTTTCGGGAATATATTGCAGAGCCTTATGGGCAAGCTCGTCTAATTCTTTTGCAGTAATAGGTACAACGTTTTCCTCTGCAACAGGCAAATGCTTTTCTATCCACTTCAAATGCTGTAAAACAAATTCGTCGATACGTTGTTGTGGTGTAAGAAACGGCGCTCTTACTATTACTTGAGAATTCTTTATCTGTATAGCCAACGTTTTTCTTTTGCTTCTTACAATAGAATAGTTCATCTGTTTTCAAATTCCTTTGAATGTGCTTTGAAAAAATCGTGATATATTCTCACGTTTTTGAGTTCAGTCCATTGACGTGTTGTTACAGGAATAGAGTCAAGGTCATAAATTTTTGCTCCACCCATTGACAGAATAAACGGCGAATGTGTTGAGATAATAAACTGACATTTAAAGAAGCGTGCTGAATCCTCTATAAATTTTGCAAGCTCACATTGAAGCTCTGCGGACAAGCTGTTTTCAGGCTCATCCAGAAGATAAAGTGCACCGTCGGTTATATTTTCCGTAAAATAGTTGAAAGCGGTTTCTCCATTGGAACGACCGTCTATTTCTATTGGCAATCTTTTTGACACATATACGGATTTTGTTTTACTTTTTGCGTCTATTTGCCTTTTAAATCCGTCCAGTTCGGTTATGCTTTGCAATTTTTTCATAGGAGTATTACGGTTATTGGCATACTCTTCAAACAGCTCTTCACGGCGTCGGTCTATCTCTCCGTTAAGTGAACGAAAATCCAAAAGGTCTTCAAAAACGTCGTCGCTTGTCATTTTGCGACTTCCGTCAGGCAGCCAATTGATACCGTATGACAGTTCATATTCGCAAAAGCTCAAGTAATCCTTCATATACGGAGTGTCATTAAACGGCGAGGTATGCGCGATACCAAGCTTTTCCGAAATGATATTCAGCAAAGTGGATTTTCCCGAACCGTTAGTACCGTAGAACACTGTGATAGGTTCAAACTCTATTTGTGTAAAGCTTTTTTGAGGAAAAATCTTAAATGGATATACGTTTGTATGTGAATAGCATTGCATTTCCAATTGATAAGGAAAATTAAGAACAAATCCGTCCTCTTCGCTTGCTGTTGCAAGCTTGAATTTTTCAAGATACTTCATATTTCCATTCCTATAGGACAATGGTCACTGCCCATAACGTCTGTAAGAATATAGCTGTCCTTTACGTTGGACATAAGTCTTTTTGAAACCACAAAATAGTCAATACGCCATCCAACGTTTTTTTCTCTTGCATGGTACATATAGCTCCACCATGAATACTTTACTGTGTCAGGATAAAGTGTTCGGAAGGTGTCGGCGAAACCACTGTTTAACAGCTGAGTAAACTTGCTTCTTTCTTGGTCCGAAAAGCCTGCACTGAAATGATTTGTCTTAGGATTTTTTAAATCAATTTCCTCGTGTGCAACATTCAGGTCACCGCAATATATAACCGGCTTATTTTTGTCAAGCTGCAGTATATAGTCTCTGAGTGCGTCTTCCCACGACATCCTATAGTCAAGGCGTGCTAACTCTCTTTGCGCATTGGGAGTATAAACGCAAAGCAAGTAAAAGCTTTCGTATTCAAGAGTTATCGCTCTGCCCTCGTTATCGTGCTCGGGCACTCCTATTCCGTAAGTAATGTTCAGAGGTTTATATTTGGTAAAAACTGCCGTACCCGAATATCCCTTCTTTTCGGCACTGTTCCAATAACAATAGTACCCTTCCGGGCTGAACTCTGCCTGTCCGGGCTGCATCTTTGTCTCCTGAATACAAAAAAAGTCAGCATCCTGTGAATTGAAAAACTCTAAAAATCCCTTATCGAGACAAGCCCTGAATCCGTTAACATTCCAAGAAATAATTTTCATACGTTATCCTTTCGCCAATACTTATTATCTATATACTAAGTATAACAATAAATTGTGTTTTTTTCAATAGATTTAATTTTTTTAAAATAGAGTTGATTGTCTGATAATAAATTTGGCGCGCCTACTCTACGGTAGGTGCGCCAACGTGCATATTTTTGAATTATTCAATATCAGTTACCGGCGTACAAATTTGCCTGATAATAGTAGTTATATAAAGCTTTTACAAGATTAGACAGCTTTGCATCGCTTGAAGACGCAGTAAGCTTTACATAGTTCAAAACACTGTAAGTAACACTAAATTCGTCTGAAATCCAAAGGACGTAGCTCTCATCCATATCCTGGGCAGAAATATCCTTTATATCCACGTATACGTAATCTGTGCCATATTTACGCTTAGGTTCAAGAACGGTATTTCCAACCTTGAACGTGTGTTTTTCAAGTGCTTCATCCGTGGCTTTGAAATAGTGACGTATTGTGGTTTCTGCTTCAAGTATTATTGAAGTTGCATAGAGCTCAATATCCGAAGCCGTACCCTGTATTTGGGGTGCAGTAATAGAATTTATAGCATTACCGTCCACTGTGACGTTCTCAAGCGCCGCATTATCGCTAAAGAAGTTATCGGCATATTTAGAGTAAGCATCAATTGCATTTACAAGGTTCAGTGCTTTTCCGTACTCGGAATTTGGATCTTCGGCAGCGAGGTCCTTAAACGTTTCAACGTAATCGGGAATATTCACCGCATCCAATTCAACTGTAGTCTTCTGTCCGTTTATGATATACTCAACGGTATTGCGTATTTCTCTGTTATCGGCATCCTTTGGAGCGACATAAGATATTACGTAATACAGACCCTTTTCCTCATCGTATATCAAACCGTTTGACAAAGTATTAGACTTTGTATCGATTACAGCCGAAATACCATTGTCATACAATTCAGTTTGGAAATCTACAGATGACACATTTACGCGTTTTTCGTCTATTTTCAAATATGTCTTTATTCCTATTGAGCCATCAAGAACAAGGCTTGTTCCCGTTATCTCAACAGGCTCGGGCACAAGAACGGTTACATTACCGAGGTCTAACGCTGAGGTATAAACAACGGAAGTAGCCTTTGCTACAATAGTGGTAGCACCTACAGAAAAAGTACCTGCCGAAGCATCTTCTTTGATTTTGAAGGTCATCGTACAAAGGTCGAGACAGTGAGCCTCGGTTTTCTTCAAAGCTATTGCTATTGCCATCCTATCTTTATCATACGTAGGTGGGAGCTTACTGATCTTCTCAATTTCGGAGTAGTCTGAAAAGCCAACAAACTCCAATACTGTTGTATCGTACTCAAAATGTGCCAAAGCAAGTGAATTTACCTTTACCGAGGAATTGACAGACAGCGTGAGGTTCACCTCATCGCCCGGCTTACCGGAAACGTCTGACAGTGAAAAAACAACGTCTGCGCTATTTTCGGCATTAACTGTAAAAGGCAAAATGGTAAATATCATCAAAAATGCAAGTAAAACAAAAAACCTTTTCATTTTTCCTCCGAATATAAAGTGAAATAATATACAGATAAGCAAAACTGTTTTATAAATGATATCACAAATTTTTAAAAAAGTAAATAGTTTTAATGTTTTTTATAAAACAATCAGTTTTCGGATTTTTTAAACCTTCCTGCCGGAACTACAGCCAGTGCAACAAATAATGCAGAAATTCCAAGAAGCGCTGCTATTACAAAAGAGCATGCGCTCCATCCAAAGTTTTCGGATACAGCCATAAAACCGTAGCTCTGTATCACGATTCCCATACTGGCAGCTGCATTTGAAATACCTGCAACAGTACCGTTTTTACCGTAACGTGTAAATAACACATTGTAATAGGATTGCAATAGTGACGAGCCTGTTACTGCTGTTGAAATGCAGCAGAAGCAAACAACGGCAAGCCATACGGGAATATCACCAACGAAAATTAAAGTCACAGCAAACGGTAATGCAAACAAAAGAAGCATACACAAGCCGGAAACCTCATTCTTTATAACCCTGCCGTACAAAACAAACTTAATAAGCAACGTGCCAAGGATTCCTGCGAGAATGATAAATATATTAAGAAAGTTTCCAATCGAGTCCGACACGTTGGCATAGCTTTCCATAAGCATAGTAGGAGACATAGTTTTTGCACCTTGATTTACCATTTCTCTCATAAGCACCGTAGGGAGCATCGTAAAAAATCCGCTGTAGATGAAAAGCTTGACATTGGAAATATTTGAATGCTTCAAGCCTGATGCCTTGACGGGCGACGGTTGTTGGTAATCCTTTTTCATGTACGGGTCGAGATGCTTGCAAAAAATATGTAAAGTAAACGCCAGGATAAAAAGTGTTGCCGAAGAAACCGCAAAGGTATACTGCCATTTAGGAATGATTGCGGCTATGAGAAAGGCAACAATAAGCCCTCCTGAGCTTGACAGCGAAATAAGGAAGACATTATTTCCTCTGTCGCTTCTTACAAGCTGAGATGATATAATCTTAAATACTGAAGGCCACAGAGCGAATTGAATGATTCCATTGAATATCCACGACACGAGGATAACGTAATAATTCTGATTAAAAAATATAATAAGATTTGATATTCCTCCGCCTATGAGTCCAATCTTTATCATCATCTCAGGACTGTGCTTATCTGCTACAAATCCCCCGACAATTTGGAACGGAGCATAAACCAAATAAAACAGTGAGGTAATAAGCCCGACCTGAGTTTTGGTAAAAACTCCCTCTGCTATAATTGAAGCCATTGCCGAGCTGAAGCAGTTTTTGGTCATATATACAAGCGCATACATTATCCAAAGAAACACAAAAAAATGCCGGCTTTCTTTTTTATTTTCAAGATGAATATTAATATCGTGTAAAGTATCCATATATACACCTGCGATTGCCCCACAAGCGTTAACCTGTGGGGCAAGTTTTATTGTTATTCCTCAAACATCTTGTTGATTTCCGTTACGGTTTCTCGAGCGAGAAGGTCGCCGCCCTCATGTCCAACATTACCGCTGGAAATGTAAGCCGAGTAATGTCCGCCCTTTTCAGCCTTTTCTGTAGGAAGGTAGCCGCCTGCTCCGCAGCAAAGCTGAACGATAAAGGTCTGCTTACACTTGCTTCTTGCCTTCATATAGTTACCGAAGTCAAGGAAAAGCTCGAAGGGGTTTGTTGCGAAAGCTACGTCGCCAAAACGTACAACGTGGTACTCAATGGGATATACTTCCTTGTTCTGCTGTTCGCGGAATCTCTTTATTGTACCTGCGTAAACGTGCATTCTCGCTGTATCTTCAAAGGTAAAGTCCTTATCCTTGTTCTTTTCAACGTAATACTCAATCTCTCTTACAGCTTCCTTATACTGTTCCATTGTCGCCTTTCTGAGAGGAAGGTCAAGGTTGATAACCTTGTGCTTGAATACAGCCTCGTCCTTGAGCTCTGTAATTTCTTCGTAAACTGCAAAAATTTCTGTAGCAATTCTTCTTGCAATGAGACGGCAACCCTTGAGATCGAACATTGATGGGTCAGCCTTGCGCTCAAAATAGTTAGGACGGCTGATGTTAGGGTCATCAACGGGTGTTTCGCCGTTTACCCAGCGAACAAGGTCACGGGGACACTGGTCTCCGCCTGCACCGCAAAGTGCAAGGAGGAATATTTCGTCGCCGTACTTTGCTCTGAGTAGTTTCTTGGTTTCGCCCCAGTAGTCGGAGGAAACGAAGCTTCTGTGCTCAAGAACCTGTGAAGGACAAGCGATATTTGCAACGATACCTGTGAGCTTCTTATTTGTATCGAAGGTGAAGATAAGCTCAATACCCGAGTCATTACCGCCCTCAAGCGCTACAAAGTTAGCAGTGTTTACGTCGCCCCACATCTGTGCTGAACCGTCATCGTACGTAACACGGCGACACATACCAACTGCAGCTCTGCCGAATTCGTTTGCGTAAAGAGATTCTTTTCTGTTCTCCCAAGCTGTCTTTGCAGCAAGTGCAATCTTTGTTGTTACGAAATCTGTTCCTTCTTCGTCACTAAGGACACTTTCGTCGCGTGTAACAAGTGCCTTGTACTGCTTATCTGCGGGCATAAACTCTGCAAGAATAGATCTGGGAGTATCAAAGCCTACAGCCTTGCTTTCCTTCTTATTCTTAACAGCGGCAAGTCTGAGAGACGTGTGAGTATGAGTAACGTTGATTATAAGCTTTTTGGGGTCAAGCTCAGGACAAAGCTCAGCAAACTTTTCTCTTGCAAGATCTCTTGCATCCTCTGTCATACCAACAACGTCAACTGATACCATAATCATATAGTCGCCGTCTGATTCAACAGCCATGGCAGTTGTTGTTATATCTGATTCTACGTGATCTGAAATTCTCTCATAGAACTGACCCGCAAGACTGATTTTTTTATTATCGGGCATTATGCTTTCTTCTGCCCATCCGATAAGTACCTTTCCCATTGTTTTATCTCCTTTTTCTTTTAATGGTTATATAATTTGAATACCAAGGATATCACAAAGATTTGTAATAAGCTCTGTATTGTCGCCGTATGAGATAATGTAGTGCTGACACATTACCTTGTCTGCGAAGTCCTCAACGTCATCAAGAAGTATCTCAAGACCGGGAAGCTGAGGTGCGGGTTGAGTCCATCCTGCCTCTTCCCACTTACGAGGTGTGATACCCTCACCTGTTACCATATGCATATAGTAGAGACCGTCATCGTATGTAAGACGGCACATTGTAACCTTACCGGGCTTAACCTTACTTACGTTGAGTATTCCCTCCGAGAGCTCACCAAACGCCGCGGGCATAACGGTAACTTCACCGTCAACAACCTCTGCGGGAACGTAATCGGGAACACCTGCAAGTACTCTGTCTTCAAAGAACTCGTAAAACTCAAGGTAGAATGCACACTGACCTGTCAGATACTTAACCATAAGCTGTGTTATGTTACCGAGAGAGTCGTTTTCGGGGATAGTGCAAAGCTTTGCTTCGTCAGAAAGAAGCATAAAGATAGGTGCGGGAGGGAAACCGAGAAGTTTCTTCATACCGTCAACGTCCTTTAAAGAGATGCTGTCGTATCCACGCTCGTCGCAAAGAGACTTAACCGCAAGATAATAGCCTGCCGCCTTCTTCATGCTTTCAGGGTTAGCGGGTTTTACAAAGTTCCACTTTGACATACACTTGTCAATAACTTCCTGTATTTCTGCATCCGTAAGCTTCTGATAGCGCTGTTCAATCTCGAGCATTTCAAAGGTTTCTATTTCGGGACCGATCTCACGCTTGAGAGAAGGACCGTCTGCCTGTGTACCATAGAGGTTCATATCACGGTAGCCTGCCATACCCGCTCTTGCGTGGCGAAGCTTTGCGGCAGCCGCTGCTGCAACCGCATACTTGTAAACTCTATCGGCTCTTGTGGGAAGTCCGATAATATCATATACGTACTTGAAAGTGTAGCCAAGGTCATAAAAAGTCTTGCGGATAGCTGTTGTACCTGCCTGGTCAGCTGTGGTGACGGTTCTGTCACCCTCAACCCAACCACAAAGTCCCCAAAGTACCATGGGCTTGTGTTTGAAATGCTCTGTTACCTTAACAACTGCGTGTGTGGGGATCCAGCCTGCAATACAAACTACAAGAACGTCAAAGCTCTGATTTTCAAGAGCTGCAACCGCCTTCTTAACGTCCTTTTCTTCGTAATCGTCTGTTACGGGGTACACGCTGATAAGATCAAGACCTTCTTTCTTGAGAGAGGCTTCAGCGTCCTGACATTTCTTGATGATGATGTCAATAGGAGTGTTTACTTCTCCAAATCCAACAAATGCTGCTTTCATAGTAATTATCCTTTCTTTACGTTGAGTATATTATCGTAGTACTTAAAGTTTTCGTATACCTGTGTATAATCTGCACCCGAAGGTGTATATACCTTATCCGTTACTATTTCATCACAAGCCGAAGTAACCGACTCGTATGCTCCGATTCCAACGCCTGCAAGAATCGAGGAGCCAAGGCATGCAGTTTCCTTCATTTTAAGAGTACGGAGTTTTTTACCCGTGATGTCCGCTTTCATTTGACACCAGAGAGGACTGTTTGCGCCGCCGCCCATTATACGTATTTCATCAACAGGAACGGCAAGATAATCCAGGTTACTCTTGAGAATTGCAGAAACGGATTCCATAATACTGCGTACAAAGTGACCTGCTGTATGCTCGGTTGTAAGTCCTGTAAAGCTCCCCTTTGCATCGGGGTTATACTTTGGCATTGTAGAACCGCAAAGGTACGGAAGGAATACTACTCCGTCTGAACCAACTGCAACCTTTTCTGCCATTTCATCAAGCTCTCTGAAAGAGCGGTCCTTTAAAAATGCATTTTTGAACCATTTAAGTGCCATTCCCGCTGTAGGACTCCATGACAAAAGTGCGTACGAACCGTCATAACTGTAATGACACGGTACGATACTGTCCTCTTTAAACTCGGGAACCTTATCGGTAGGTACGTAGATTGCCATGGTAGTACCTGTCATTTCACTGATAACACCTTTTTTAACAGCTCCTGCTCCAATAGCTCCGGCAACCTGATCCATCGCTGACGTAACGACCTTGATACCGTTGTAATCTCCAACGTATTTACCGCTGTCAAGAAGCTCGGGAAGCTTGGTCGTTTCAACTCCTATAAAGTCCAGCATTTCCTGCCACCAAGTGCTGTTGTTTATATCAAAGTAAATAGTTGATGACTGAAGTGTTTTTTCTGTTACAAATTTACCTGTAAGCTTGTACAGAAGATAGTCTTCAAGAAGGAATATACGCTCGGTCTTTGCCCATACCTCAGGTTCGTTTCTCTTTACCCAAAGTAGCTTACAGGCAGGCCAAGTTGCCGTTACCTCGGGCTGACCTGTAACTTCGTAGACCTTCTTTCTGCCAAAGTGCTCTTCAATAAGCTTTGCTTCTTCCGTTGCTCTGTTATCAAGCCATACGATAGCGTCTCTAACGGGATTTCCGTCTTTATCGGTAAGAATAAGCGTTTCGCACTGTGTATCAATCGCCATACAGTCGATATCGGATGTCTTACCGATTTGGGCAAAAGCGTCCTTCATAAGCTCCCAATACTTTTCGGGTTCAAGCTCAACAATATCGCCTTTTGTTTTTAAAGTATAATCCAGTGTTGTATCGGCTATCTGTTCAAAGCTTCCGTTAAAAAGCACCGCTTTAACCGACGTAGTACCAAAATCAACACCCAGACTTTTAATATTTTTATTCATACTTCACCTTTACCACTCGCAGATATACGTACCGCTTGACTTGTCAAGTTTCATTTTCACGCCATAAGGCTCGGATATTTCTGCGAAATATTTCATAAATTCGGGATTCTTTGCGACTCTGGGAAGCCCCTCTTCGGATTTGTTTCCGTTTTTCACAAGCTCAATCGGAAGAAATTCAAGCTTTGTAAGCTTCTTGCCGTCTGTCTCCCAATAAGGAATGACAGTCTGCATCATTCTCATATCCTCCATAAGACCTCTTGTGAAGTTTGCAGAACGTTTTTTCAGCAAATCGTGTACCGTATCCGATGACGTAAGCGACTGCTTTTCATAAAAGTCCTCGGGAGCAAACTCTATACTGTAAAGTTCCAAAACGAAATCTCCCAAGCAATAGAAAATGGGACTGTCCTTGTACACTTCTATAGGTCTGAGAAGATGCGGTCCGTGGCCTATGACAGCATTTGCACCCATATCAATCGCCGCGTGGCATATTTCCTCAAGGAAGTCCGGAACCTGTTCCTTCAGCTCACCTGTTATCTGGTGAGAGTGAATAGAAACTATTATGTAATCGGACTGCATCGACGCCTCGTAAATAGCCTTTTCAAGACGAGCCATATCAGCCTTGTTGGGGGTGAGATGTCTCTTTGTTTTCTCACCGGCTTTAAACTTGTAAACACCGAATTCCGCCTCTCCGTCGGCAAGCTCGGGATAATATCCTTCCTTACGGGTTATCTCCTTGGAAACGTTTATTCCGGTCTTGGCGGCAAAGCTCTTTATAAATTCAAGCTCTTCCGGGGTAACGGTAAAATGCTCTTCAAGTCGGACACCGTTAATTCCGGGTCTGCCGGGAGTACGTCTGCCCTGTATACCTGCCATCATTGCGGGATTGAAGCTGGTGTTGAGTGCAATCAGTGCCACTCTTCCGTTTGCGGTTTCAAGATATTTAGGCGCTGAAGCCTCGTCAAGATTCATACCTGTTCCACTATGCACAATACCGCTTTCGTTTACATAGTCAAGGGTCTGTATAAAGCCCTCGTGTCCAAAATCAAACGCATGATTATTGTTAAATGACGTCATATTAAATCCAAACATCATCATGTCGTCAAGACACTCCGGATTACATCTAACGTACGTGCCACCGCTGAACTGTCCGCCCGGGGCATCGCCTTCATAATTAAGAGTAGTTTCAAGATTAAAGAAACGGGCATCTCCTCTTTCTACAAAAGGAGCAATCTCGTCAAGCCCCTCAAAGGTATCATGAATTCTTCGCTGGATCAACGCATCTCCCGCGGCTGTAAATTTCATACGTTAACCTCCTCAATAACACTTGAATCAGAATTCTGCTCAAGCTTTTCTTTTTCTTTATGCGCTGCCGTGATAATAAACTGCAAAGCAACAAACACTGCAAACATAATCAACGCATTTATAAACAGAATTCCTTTATAGCTTGAATTGAATCTGTACCACAAATTCATAAGCGGAACTCCTACTGCGTAGCCGAATACGTTGCAGGCAACGAATATTCCCATAATCTTATCAAACGCCTTCTGACCAAACAGGTCGCCTGCATATATTGGAAGCATTACCGTCTCAAGCGGTATTGCAAAGGATGACACTATCTGTGAAGCAAAAGCTAAAACTATACCTATTGCGGAATTGTTGTACAGCGCCATCATTATCAGGGTTATAACCGAAGCCACTGTGCACACCGATGACGTGATACGCAATCCCATTTTATCGTACATAATACCGGTTCCGAATTTGCAGAAAACGAATACTATCGAGTGAAGTGTAGGCGCCCAAGTTAAAACCACTGAAGGCATTCCTACGTCCTTCATGTGAAGAGCAGTAACACTTACAAATCCCTGAACGCAAAGACCGGTGAGGAAAATGCAGAACAATGCTACATAGAAGTACGCTTTCTTTGCAGTATCACCAAAAGACAGACCTTCCCACGCTCTGCCACGGAATTTTTTCTTCTTTTTAGCAACAGTTTCGCCGGGCACTCTGCTTTTTTCTTTATAGAAAAATATTACAACCGCCAATACAATGGCAAGAAGAATAGTGGTTATTCTATATGCCACCTTGTATCCGTCTGTGGAAGAAATGATAATTGGCGTTAGTATCTGCGATGCAAGTGCACTTCCTATTCCCGTAGACGCCATTGCAAAGCCTGTTATCGTTCCGGTATTTTCCTTACACCATCTATTAATAATAGAACCAATCATTGTGGTGCCGACCAAAGATAACGCGCATCCGGTCAGCATACCTGCAACATAGAACATCCATATCTTTGTAGCAAAGGAGTAAAGGGAAAATGCACCCATATATACAATCAAGCCGGTGCATATCAGCCTTTTTGTACCAAACTTGCTAACAAGAAATCCAAAAAACAAATTTATTATAGCTGTAGCAAGAAAACGAAGAGTATCATTTAACGAAAAAACGTCGCGTGAAACGCCCAGTTTTTCTGTAATTGCACCCATACAAAGTCCTCTGTTGGGGACAAAGCCCGTGCCGATGAGCATTATCAGAACGCATATGCCGACTATAACCCACTTATAGTCAAAACGACGTTTTTGATACTGTTGATCCAAAAAAACATCTCCTTAAGCAAAAGCAAATTTTCACTAAATAAATTATACACATATATAAATCAAAAGTCAATATATTTTTGCTGTTTTCTTTCGTTTTTTTCGCTTTCGAAAGATGATTTGACAAAAGAATTCTGATATGCTATAATTCTATTTAAATACATTTGCGGAGGGAATCAATGATAGCCGATGACAGAAAAAAGCAGATACTTGATCTGCTGACACAAAACGGAACAGTAAGGGTGACGGAGCTTAGTCATCTTTTTGACGTTTCCGAAGTAACTATCAGAAACTACCTTGACGATATGGAAAAGAAGGGGCTTGTGTCACGAGTTCACGGAGGCGCAATAATGTCTTACAAGCCCTACTACAATATGAGTCTGAACCAAAGACTTGAAACCAATCAAAGCGAAAAAAACGAGATAGCCTCATATATTTCAAAAATGATAGAGCCAAACGATACAGTTATGCTTAATTCCGGAACAACTACGTTTCTTGCGTTTAAATGCTTCCCTACAGACTACAATCTGAGCATAGTTACAAATTCGATATCTATAGCCCTTGAAGCATCCGGAAATCACAATTACAACGTAATTCTTATCGGTGGTTCAATAAATACGAAATATCAGTTTTCATACGGCGACGATGCAATAAATCAATTGAAAAAATATCACGCCGACAAGCTTATTCTTTCTGTTGACGGTATCGATTCAAATAACGGTTTTTCGACCTATTACGATAAAGAAGCAGAAATAGATCGCATAATGATAGAAAATTCAGATTGCTGCATTGTGGCAGCAGACCATTCAAAATTCAGCAGAACCGCCTTTACAAGAATATCAAAGCTGTCTGTAGCCGACTATATCGTTACAAACAAGTCAATAAATCCTGAAGTGATAGACGAGTTAAAATCTCTTGGAATAAAAGTTTGTCTTGCTTAAAATCTTTCTTTGCCCCACCAATCCGGCATAAGCTCACCAAGAGTTATGGTTTTTTCTGTGTCGATATCGAGTAATATTTCGATATCGGCACTGTTTTTATCAAGCTGCATCATAAATTCGCGACAAGCACCGCACGGACTTCCTACTCTTCCGTCGGGCATTACGGCAACCACCTTATCTATTCTGCTTTCCCCATGAGTCAGCATATTCGCCATAGCATTTCTTTCGGCACACATACCCAATCCCGAACAAGTATCAATGCATACCCCCACGTATATATTTCCGTTTTTTGTAAGAATAGCGGAAGCAACACCGCCTGCATCTACAAACGGAGACACTGTTCTGTCGTTCTGTACCGACAAGGCTTTACTGTATAATTCTTTCCAAACGCTCATTTCACACCTCTTATAAACTTCATGTTTTGCACTTTGTAAATCGCTCTTGAGAGAAACGTTTCGGCAAAAAAACGGCGAGAAAAAATAACCGCTTTCATCAAAGCAGACGGAACGATTACTATTTTTTTGCAAAACAGTTTTTTTATTGCATATTCCGCTACTTTATCGCTGTCAAGGACTACGTGCTCAGCTATTTTGAATTTACCTATACCAAAAGACATTCCCGCAACATCTGAAAATTCGGTATTTACTGGTCCGGGGCAAAGCACACTTATATTCACTTTACTCTTGCTTCGGCGAAGCTCCTCGGCAACAGCAAGACTCAGGCGAAGAACGTATGCCTTGGTGGCATAATACGTAGCAAAAAGAGGACCGGGAAAAAAGGCAGCAAGAGACGCAACGTTAAGTATATATCCGCTGTCGCGTTTTTTATATTCCTTTACAAAAAGCTTTGTAAGTAAATGCACTGCCTTAATATTAGTGTCCAGCATCTTCATCTCATCTTCAAGCTCGGTTGAAGAAAATTCACCAAATATACCAAAGCCTGCGTTATTCACAAAAACATCTGTTTCCCCTGCCCTTTCGGCAATTCTGTAGCAATCATTAATATCAGTTACGTCAGCACACATTATTTCAACGTTGTTAAGCTCTTTTTTCAACGCTTCCAATCGATCGAGTCTGCGCGCAACAGCGATTATTTCATATCCTTTTCGGGACAGTATACGTGCGATGTCCCTACCGATACCGGAGCTTGCTCCCGTAATAAGTGCTTTCATAATAATCTCCTAAAAATATACTCATTGAGATAATTATACCTGGCTTTTTTCTTTTTTTCAATACAATATGCAAAATCAGCAGTCAATTTCTACAAAAGACGTTCATTGGCACGGCATAGGTAGAAAAAAGAACGTTTTGATTCACGTCAAAATTATCTACTGCTTTTATTAGTCCTACACATCCTACCTGAAAGAGATCGTCCGAACACTCTCCCCTTCCTGCAAACTTCTGTATTACACTGAGCACTAATCTCAAATTGCCACTGATAAGCTCTTCCCTTGCCGATGAATCTCCGTTTTTCATTCTTTTTAATAGCTCTGTTTTTTCTTCGTTTGTTAAAACCTTGAGCTTGGATGTATTAACGCCGCATATCTCAACTTTATTATACATTGCTTTTATCCTCCTTGAATGACTAATAAGAGTATTACCGAGAAATATATCAATTATTAGAAATATTTTTCGTGAATAATTGAATATTTTTTCATTTTGTGTATTTACAAAATCGGTAAAATAATGTATAATGTTATGGATTGAAAAAATATTAAGAAAAGGAAGATGAAAAAATGAGTAAAGTAATTGTTGAAACATCAGCAAGACACGTACACCTCAGTGCAGAGCACCTCGAGATTCTCTTCGGTAAGGGCGCAGAGCTCACCGTTAAGAAGATGCTCTCACAGCCCGGTCAGTTCGCTTGTGAAGAGCGAGTAACAGTTGAAGGTCCCAAGAACGCTATCAAAAACGTTAGTATTCTCGGTCCCGTAAGAAAGGCAACACAGGTTGAGCTTTCTCTTACAGACGCAAGAACAATAGGTCTTTCAGCTCCTATCCGCGAGTCAGGTGACATCGCCGGAACTCTGGGTTGTAAGCTTATCGGTCCTTGCGGCGAGGTTGAGATTGCAGAGGGTGTTATTGCTGCAAAGCGTCACATCCACCTCACGCCTGCTGATGCAAAGGAATTCGGCGTTGAAGACAAGGAAATAGTTTCTGTCAAGATTGACGGTGAGCGTGGACTTACCTTCGGCGACGTTGTGGTAAGAGTTAATGAAAACTTTGCCGCAGCTATGCATATAGACACAGACGAGTCAAATGCCGCAGCGGCATTCGGCGAAGTTTGGGGAGAAATCGTAAAATAATTATAAAAGGAGATATAAAAATGACAGATCACATTTTTTATTCACACGAAGTGGAAAATATGTGCACCGTTGCCAAGGGTCCTCACCACGGTCCCGCTCCCATCCCCGAAGAAGGCAGATGGGTAAAGGCTTATGAGATCAAAGACATCTCTGGTCTTTCACACGGTATTGGTTGGTGCGCACCTCAGCAGGGATGCTGCAAGCTCACACTTAACGTAAAAGACGGTATCATCGAGGAAGCTCTTGTTGAAACTCTCGGTTGTTCCGGTATGACTCACTCAGCAGCTATGGCAGCTGAAATCCTTCAGGGCAAGACACTCCTTGAAGCTCTCAACACAGACCTTGTTTGTGACGCTATCAACGTAGCAATGAGAGAAATATTCAAGCAGCTCGTTTACGGACGCAGCCAGACTGCTTTCTCAGAAAACGGTCTTCCTATCGGTGCTTCTCTTGAAGACCTCGGTAAGGGACTTCGTTCTCAGGTTGGTACTATGTTCGGTACAAAAGCTAAGGGCGTAAGATACCTCGAAATGGCTGAGGGCTACGTTCTCAACATAGCTCTTGATGAGAACAACGAAGTTACAGGCTATAAGTTCGTTAACCTTGGTAAGATGATGGATGCTATCAAGGCAGGCAAGGATCCCAAGGAAGCTTACGAATCAAATATCAAAACTTACGGTCGATATGACGGCGCTGCTAAATATATCGATCCCAGACACGAATAAGAAAGGGGGATAAACTAATGTCTAACGAAGTAAAATTTGAAGGTAAAGAAAGAAGAATTGCAGGCATTACTGCTTGTATGGCTGAGTACGGAATCAAGGACCTTGAGGAAGCACGTCAGATCTGTCTTGACAAAGGCGTTGACCCCGATGAAATCGTAAAGGGCATTCAGCCCATTGCATTTGAAAATGCTGCTTGGGCATACACTCTCGGTTGTGCTCTTGCAATAAAGAAGGGTGTTAAAACTGCTGCTGACGCTGCCGAGCTTATCGGTGTAGGTCTTCAGGCTTTCTGTATCCCCGGCTCCGTTGCCGCTAACCGTAAGGTTGGTCTCGGTCACGGTAACCTCGGCGCTATGCTTCTCAGAGAAGAGACAAAGTGCTTCTGCTTCCTTGCAGGTCACGAGTCCTTCGCTGCAGCTGAAGGTGCTATCGGTATCGCAAAAAATGCTAACAAGGTAAGAAAAGAGCCTCTTAGAGTTATCCTTAACGGTCTCGGCAAGGATGCTGCTTATATCATCGCTCGTATCAACGGCTTCACATACGTTGAAACAGACTACGATCCCTATGCAGACGAGCTCAAGGTAGTTCGTGAGGTTAAGTTCTCCGACGGAGAAAAGGCTAAGGTTCGTTGCTACGGTTCTAATGACGTTTCCGAAGGCGTTGCTATCATGAAGTTTGAGAACGTTGGCGTTTCAATCACAGGTAACTCCACTAACCCCACAAGATTCCAGCACCCTGTTGCAGGAACCTACAAGAAGTGGGCTATTGAAAATGGCGTTAAGTACTTCTCTGTTGCTTCAGGTGGTGGTACAGGTAGAACACTTCACCCCGATAACATGGCAGCAGGCCCCGCTTCCTACGGTCTCACAGACACTATGGGACGTATGCACGGTGACGCTCAGTTCGCAGGTTCATCCTCTGTTCCCGCGCACGTAGAAATGATGGGACTTATCGGCGCAGGCAACAACCCCATGGTTGGTATGACCGTTGCATGTGCCGTTGCTATCGAAGAGGCAATGAACAAGTAAGACTTGTTCATTGAAATTTGCCCGAATACTTCGGTCAAATGAAATTCCACAAGTGGAATGAAATGCTAAAGCATGAAATGCCCCGCAGAATTTCTGCGGGGCATATTTGTTAATCGGGGCAAATTCCATTTTTAAGGTGGAAATCAAAAAATACTTATCTCATCTATCAATACTGCAAAAGGGAATATGTGCAAATAAAACTTATTAAAGTAAAATAACCGCAAAACTTCAAACAGAAGTATTGCGGTTATTTTTTGCCGTATGGTTTCTTTACGTCTGTCAGTCCTACGATGTAGTCAAGAGAAGTTTCATAAAATTTCGCTAAAGAGATTAGCATTTCCAATGGTATTTGCCTTTGACCGTTTTCGTACTGAGAATAGGTGTTTTGTTTTATGTGAAGGTGTTGTGCAATAACCTTTTGCGTTATGTCACGGTCCTCTCTTAAGTCTTTCAGCCTCATTTTTTCTCCCTTATGTTTTTTATAACTTTATTATATGATATCTCGTGTTGAGATATTGACTTTTATCACAAAACGTGATATTATTTAGTCGTAGTGTAAATTTGAGTATAAGAAAGGAAACGATTATGAAATGTACTAGATGTGGCTCTGAAAATGTACAATTTGGCACTAATACAAGCGGAGGAGGTTTTTCGGCAGGGAAAGGGTGTTGCGGATATATTCTTATGGGTCCGTTGGGACTTTTATGCGGTGCCTGCGGTTCAAAGACGAAAACAGATGAGTTTTGGGTGTGCCAAAAATGCGGGAACAAATTTACTGCTAAAGAAGCACAAGCAGCACAGCAAAGGATACTTAATGCAAAATCAAATATACTAAATCAAGAGAAGGATACAGATAACAGTATAACTTCATACACTATTGTAATTAAAGAAATATGTTATCAAAATAAGTTAAGTACCATTAAAACTATTCGTGAAATTACAAACTGTGGGCTTAAAGAAGCGTGTGACATTATAGATGCTCTTCCTTCTAACGTTAAGGTATGTGATACGAAGGAAGAATGTGAATATATCAAAAGCAGGCTAGAAGCAGAAGGGGCAACTGTAGAAATAATTGAGCCAAATGCTTGATGTAAAATTTATGGATAGTCTATATGATAAACTAATGTTTTTAGGAAAATGTTCTGGCTGTCACCAAATGCCCGATAGAAGTTTTTTCATAAAAGGGCACCAGTTCCCAGTATGTGCAAGA
>JAZSDT010000043.1:0-56477 GCA_045531285.1 Eubacteriales bacterium | reverse complement strand
GGTGCTTTGGGTACAAAGGAAGCCGTGAACATTATAAAAAATTGCACAAAGAGAATAAATGAGTTTGAAGGTGACATATATGTGACCTTTGACACACATTTTGAGGATTATATGGAAACCTCGGAGGGCAAAAAGCTCCCCGTTCCCCACTGCATCAAGGGTACGGACGGGTGGGAGCTTAACGCTGATATTGCAAATGCCCTCTCGGATAAAAAATACACAAGTGTGGAGAAGCTGACCTTCGGCTCGGTGGAGCTTCCCCGTCTCATTGAGATTGCCGCAAGGGACGAGGATTTCGATATTACTCTTATGGGACTTTGCACAGATATTTGCGTGGTTTCAAACGCATTGATACTCAAAGCAAACTTCCCCGAAAATGAAATATACGTCGTTGCCGACTGCTCGGCAGGTGTAACCCCCGCAACGCACAATGCCGCCCTTGAAACTATGAAGATGTGCCAGATAAATATCATATGACAAAAAACAAAAGCTCACCGAAAGGTGAGCTTTGTTTGTTGACTTTAAAACCTTAATTACTTGATCTCAACAGTTGCACCTGCAGCGGTAAGAGCATTCTTGATCTCTTCTGCTTCAGCCTTAGCAACGCCTGTCTTGATTTCCTTGGGAGCTGACTCAACGAGTTCCTTAGCTTCCTTAAGACCGAGACCTGTGATCTCACGAACTGCCTTGATAACTGCAAGCTTGCCGTCGCCAGCTGCTGTGAGAACTACGTCGAACTCTGACTTTTCTTCTGCTGCGGGAGCATCACCTGCTGCAGGAGCTGCTGCTACTGCTACGGGAGCTGCTGATACGCCAAATTCCTCTTCAAGAGCCTTAACAAGATCTGCAAGCTCGAGGATAGTGAGAGACTTGATCTCTTCTAAAATGTTCATTGTCTTTTCTGTTGCCATTTTAATGTACCTCCGAAATTAATTAGTGTTATGCGGTCATGCCGCATTTAAAATATTTTGATTGATTATTCCGCAGCGGGAGCTTCCTCTGCTGCGCCGCCTTCCTTGTCGATCTTGCCCTGTAATACATAAGCAAGTCCGTAAAGAGGGCTCTGGATACTTCCGAGAAGCTTTGCAATAAGACCTTCCTTTGAAGGAATGCTTGCAAGGTTCTCAACACCTGCTGCATCGATGACGCCGCCGTCTACGTAGCCGGCCTTGATAGTATAATCCTCATGTTCCTTAGCGAACTTGGAAAGTATCTTGGCGGGAGCAACGGGGTCTGTCTCAGAGTATGCAATAGCTGTCATACCTTCGAGATGAGCGTTAAGGTCTGTGTAACCGAGGGTTTCAAAAACAAACTTAAGCTGTGTGTTCTTAACTACCTTGTATGTTACGCCTGCCTTTGTAAGCTCTTTTCTGAGGTTGGTGTCATCTTCAACTGTTGTCTTGTAGTAGTTTACAAGTACGCCAGCCTGTGATGCCTTCAACTGCTCGGTAAGCTCTGCTACTGCCGACTGCTTTGCAGCCAGAATCTTTGCACTTGACATTCGTGTTTCACCTCCGGGTAAATTTGAAATAAAAAAGGTTCCTTCACCAACCGATGAAAGAACCGAAAATTCGCAAAAATATACATAAGTACAGATTTTAAAATTCAAGGTTTTCCTCGGTAGGCGAATATTACGACGCTTTCGCGTCACCTACTGTCTTAGGTCAACAGGTGGATTATACACTATAAAAAAGGTTTTGTCAATAGTTTTGAAAAAGTTTTCAAAAAATATTTTATGCTATTATGAATAACAGGTGACATATTATCCAAAAAGTTTCAAAAAATACGCTTATACCAATTGACACCTAAGGACAAAAAGTATATAATATGTATGATTATATATTTAATATGGGGTTTTGTATAGTTTTTGCGGAAAGGAGTGCTTTTTATGCCCGTTACGGTAAAGCATGGCTCTAAAAAAAGAATAGCACAAATGAAAGAGCTGTGGCGCGAAGTGTTCAAAGACAGCGATGAATTTATCGACACGTTTTTCGCAAGCTTTTACAGACCCAGCCGAGCGTTTCTTGCCTTTGAAGACAAGGAGCTGGTAAGTATGCTCTACTATATGGACGTGAATCTGAAGTACTTCGGAAAAAGAATAAAATGCGCCTACCTGTACGGTGTTGCCACAAAGCTCAGCGAACGCAGACAGGGGCATTTCAGAACGCTTCACAGCAAGCTTATCGAAGAGCTGAGAGCAAAAAAATACGAAGCCGTCGTGGTTATCCCGGCAAACGAAGGGCTGTTCAGCCTTTACAAAGATATGGGATATACCGTCTCGTTCAAGCGCTTTGAATATAAGCTGCTGACTCAGGATATAACAGAAGTAACCGATATTGATTCCGTATGGCTTGCCAAAAAAGAAATACACAAGCATACCCGTACGGGAATCTCGCTTCTCGAAACACAAGTACAGTTTAAAGAAAGCAGAAAAGAGCACAAGTTCTTTTTAAACGGTGACACGTATCTGGCGTTTGCCCCCTCACCCAAGGGATACGTGCTGTACGAGACCCTGAGTCCCAACGGAGAATCTCCTCCTGTGGAACAGGTGCACTACGAAAGAAGCGCATTGCTGCTTGACCTGACAGATAAAATTGACCCCGAGCTTGCAGAAAAGCAAAAACCGCAATTAAGCTATTTGTTGAACTAAAAGGAAAATCAAATGAATTTTTACAAGGACATTATAAAAGAATACCCTCACAAAATTGAACTGCACTGCCACACTGCCAACGTGAGCAAATGCTCTCAGATATCGGCATCCGAAATGATAACCACCTACAAATTCGAAGGTTATTCGGGACTGGCTGTCACAAACCATTTCTATCCCTGGCAGCCATCTAAGCTCACCTACAAGAAATACGTTGACAACTATATCAATGAGTACTATTCACTGTGCGAAAAGGGAGATGCACACGGAATCAAGGTTTATCTGGGAATGGAAATACGCTTTGAGGAAAACGAAAACGATTACCTTGTTTACGGAATAGACGAGGATTTTATCAGAAACGCCATATCTCAGAAAATGAAAACTCTCAGCGACTTTGTATCTGTTGCAAAAAACGATAAAAATTTGATTTTACAGGCTCATCCGTTCAGAACCGGAATGAAGCTTATGCCAGCCGAGCTTCTTGACGGAATAGAGGTGTACAATCTTCACCCCAACCACAATTCAAGAATCGGCTTTGCGGCAAAGTATGCCGAAGAAATAAAGGGGACGTTTATCTGCGGAACGGATTTTCATCATACCGGACAGGGCGCTTTGTCGGCATTGCTGACAAGAGAGCTGCCGCGTGATTCCTTCGACCTTGTGAATTACATCAAGAACGAGCCTATCTACAAAATAGGTAACAGTATAGTCACCTTCTGAAAGGAGAAGAATAATGGTATATCTTTTTTTAGCAAAGGGATTTGAAGAAATTGAAGCGCTCACACCCGTTGACGTGCTCAGACGTGCGGGGGTAGAGGTAAAGACGGTGAGCATCGGTGACTCTTTGACGGTTATGGGAGCACACGGAATAGAAGTAAAGGCAGACCTTATGCTTTCGGACTATGACGAAGAGTGTGCCGAAATGATAATACTTCCCGGCGGAAGCGAGGGAACGAAAAACCTTGAGGAAAGCCAACAGGTAAGACAGATAATTTTGTCGGCAACCCAGCGAGGCCTTTACGTTGCCGCTATATGTGCCGCACCCACAATACTTGCCAAGATGGGACTGCTCACAGGACTCAAAGCCACCTGTTACCCAAGTCTTGCATCGGTTTTGCTTGATTGCAAGGTAAAATACAGAAACGATAAGGTGGTATGTGACAAGCGCTTTATCACCTCTATGGGAGCGGGAACAAGCGGAGAATTCGCCTTCACTCTCGTAGACAAGCTTTTGTCTAAAAACGATTCCGACAACCTAAGGATAGCAATGGTATATTAGTTTTTTAGGAGAAAAAATGTTCAGGAAATTAACAGTAAGGGACGAAAAAAGAGCACTCAGGCACAAGTACGCTGCCATAAGACAATCCTTGCCCGACAGACTTGAAAAATCCAGAGCCATATGTAACAATTTTCTGGGCACTATGTCATATGCCCACGCGGACACGGTTCTTCTTTACCATTCTATAAACCAAGAGGTAGATACCACCGAGCTGATTGCCACTCTGATAGCATCTGACAAAAAGGTTGCCCTCCCGGTTTGCCGTGATAACGGCGAAATGGTATTCAGATACCTGACCGATATATCTCAGCTTACAAAGGGATTTTTCTCTGCCCCGGAGCCTAATGACAGCTGTGAAGAGTTTATCTCTTCGCGCCATGCGATCTGCGTTATACCTGCAATTGCATTTGATAAAAAGGGTTACCGTCTGGGTTACGGAAAAGGCTACTATGACAGATTTCTTACCGACCCGTCGATTGTAAAGGTGGGCTTTGCGTACCACGAGCTTTTTGTAGACTCCCTTCCCAGAGGCCGCTTTGATATTGCCTGCGACCTTGTAATTACTCAGAAGGGAGTGTTCAATACGGGTGAAAGATAAAAAGAACGTTATTACAGCACCGCTTTTCGTATCGGTCATTCTCTTTTTGATACCGCTGTCCGAAAAGCTTTTGCGCTTAACCGTTGATACCGACAGCAATTTACTTTTGTCAATAAGCGCCGTTCAGCTGTTTATATTTGCACTCCCGGCAGCTTTTTACTGTAAAATACGCGGCATTGACTTTTTGAAGCACGCAAAGGTTACGCGTGTGCCTGTTTCAAGCATACCTTTTGTTGCCGCTTCTGCTTTCACTTACTTTTTGTCGGCAATAATACTTTTATATATAGAATACAACCTGCTGTCTTTTTCGGGTGAGGATACCCTTATTGCAGCAGTGGGTGCCACAGAGCCCTTCGGCATTGCGCTTGCATACGTAATCGTTCCCGCCGTGTCCGAGGAGCTGTTCTTCAGAAGCATCCTTCTCAGCGACTACAGTGAATTCAAAGGCCCTTTGGCAATTGTAACATCGGCACTGTTTTTTGCTATGCTTCATTTTTCTTTTATTCAGTTCCCAATGTATTTTATACTCGGAATAATACTGGCTACCATGACTTACGTCACACAGTCATCCTTCCCCGCCATGACGGTTCATCTTATCAATAATGCTTTGGTGGTATTTTTAGGAAAAGGAATGGCGGAGTTTCTCAAGGAATCCTCTTCCTCGGTAATTCTGGTATTTATTCTGGTCATCGCCTTTATGGCATCCTTTACCATGATGCTCTCAACCATGGAGAATATATACGAAAAAAGAAGTATACTCTATGATTTGGGAGAGCTTCCCGGTTCCCGCCGTCAGACGTTAAGCGGATTGGCAAAGGCAGGCAAGCTTGACAGCGAGGAAAAGCAGCTTGGCAAGACTGTAGGAATATTCCTGTCACCCACGTTCTTTTTGAGTGTACTTGTGTTTGTACTTATAACCTTCGATATAATATAAAAGGAGAATCAGATGGAAAACAATACCAATCTCCCCGAAAAAAAGAAAGATAACTCCGGCGGCGTGCAAAAATACAGCCGTGCCAAAAGAGACATAAAAGAAGAAAATAATAAGACCCGTACCGATATCCCCACGGGCCAATTGGATATAAAACCTCAGAAGCCGCCTCGTCAGACCGAGCCTATGTACGATGACACACCTGCACTTGAGGAGGATGAGCCTATGACTAAAAGTATATTTGAAATGCTTGGAAAGGGTCTGCTTTACTTCGTTTTCGTTATTGCCGTATCAATCATTCTGGCATACTACGTAATAACGATTGGCAATGACATTTTCGCCTTTGTCAAGGATGACGACACGGTGGAAATCGTTTTGACCGAGGATGACGGAATCAAGGAAATAGCGTCCATGCTTCACGATAAGGGTGTAATAAAGTATCCGTCACTGTTCAAGCTTTATAACTCCTTCAAAAACAGAGATTCCAAGACCGAACAGGAGTTTGTTCCCGACACCTACGTGTTTGAAGCGAATCTTAACTATGATGAGCTGATAGCCAAATTTGAAAAGTCCGCTCCCGTCAGAGGAGTTGTGGACATTACCTTCCCCGAGGGACTTACAGCCGATGAGATGATCGAGCTGTTTGTGGAAAACGGAGTAGGCACAAGGGAAGGCTTTGTGGAAGCAATAAAGAGCTCTCTTATATACGATATGAAATATCAGTTCCTCACCGACCTTCAGGAGCTTGAAAAGGCAGGCTTCAAGGACGGCAGAAAATATGCACTTGAGGGATATCTCTATCCCGACACCTATCAGTTCTACACGGATTCATCCGAGATAGATGCAATAGCAAAGCTTTTGAAAACCTTTAATATAAGATTTGAAAAAGAGTACTACGCACGCTGTCAAGAGCTGAATATGTCGGTTGACGAGGTAATAAATCTCGCCGCAATCGTCCAGAAGGAAACCAAGTACAGCAGTGAATACCCTGTTGTTTCCTCCTTGTATCATAACAGACTTGCCAATCCTTCGTCATTCCCCAGACTGCAGTGCGACTCCACCTATCTGTATATCTATCCTGACAGACGCGATTCGCTGACTCTGGATGAAATGAAAGCAAGCAGCAGTCCTTACAGCACCTACTCCCATGACGGATTGCCTCCGTCGGCTATCTGTAACCCCAGTCTTGACGCCATTATTGCCGCACTCTACCCCAATGGCGCAGATTCAAGCGGTATAAATCACACCTACTATTATATGGTTGCCAAGCCCAACGGATATCACTACTTTGCAAAGACCGAGGCAGAGCATATTAATAACATTGCCCGTGCCGAAGCGGAAAAGGGTGAATAATGGAAACCTTACTTTTAATAATCGCAGTGCTCAATCTGATATTACTTGTCCTGCTTCTTGCAAGGTCGTTTAAAAAAGAAGAAAAACAGGACGTCTCCGAAGAGTTGAGAAACAACCGTATGGAGCTGATGTCGGGAATGTCATCAACCGTTGGTACACTCTCAGAAAGCCTGAAAACCTCGGCAGAGCTTCAGTCAACTGTTATAAAAACCGAGTTGAAGGCATCCTCCGACAGAGAGACTCAATTCAGAAACGAGCTTATCGAGCTGTTGAAAACCAACGAGCGTCATATAAATTCCACCTTGGAGCTGTATTCCGAAAGGCTGGGAGAAATAAAAACAACCCTTGAAACCAGAGTAAAGGCAATGGAGGACTCCAACGCCAAGAAGCTGGATGAAATGAGAAACGTTGTAGACGAGAAGCTGCAAACAACACTCAACGAGCGAATAAGCCAAAGCTTCAAGGAGGTCAACGATCGATTAGAGCAGGTCTACAAGGGACTTGGCGAGATGCAGACCATTGCTACAAGCGTAGGTGACCTTAAGAAAACCCTGTCCAACGTAAAGACGAGAGGTATTCTGGGAGAAATACAGCTGGGCGCAATACTTGAGGATATGCTCTCTCCCGAGCAGTATGCAACCAACGTTGTGACTGTTGAAGGCTCAAGAGACCCTGTGGAATTTGCCATAAAGCTTCCCGGAAGTACCGACGACTCTCACGTATACCTTCCCATAGACTCCAAGTTCCCGTTGGATGCTTACAACGCTCTCAACGAGGCGTATGAGTCAGGTGATGCGGAAGCCGTTGCATCTGCTAAAAACGTTCTGGTTACACGAATCAAGAAATTTGCAGACGACATACACAAAAAATACGTTTCTCCTCCCGCAACAACAGAATTCGCCATAATGTTCCTTCCCACAGAAGGGCTTTATGCCGAGGTAGTAAAGCTGGGGATGGTAGAAATACTTAACGAAAAATACAAGGTTACGGTAGCAGGTCCCACCACAATGGCGGCATTGCTCAACAGTCTTCAAATGGGCTTCAGGACTCTTGCAATGCAAAAAAGGTCAAGCGAGGTATGGGATATACTTTCTGCGGTCAAGACTGAATTCGGCACCTTTGAAAGCGTATTGAACGCCACTCAAAAGAAGCTTACCCAAACCTCCGACGAGCTTGAAAAGCTTATCGGTACAAGGACCAGACAGATAAACAGAAAGCTCAAAAACATAACCGAAATGCCTCGCGAAAGTGCCGATACGTACTTTGCACTGTCCGACGGTGCTCCCGACGACACTGAAGAAGCACTATAATAAAAACTGAAAACAAAAATCTTACAATACAAACAAAACCAAAGGAGAAATAAACATGGCTTACTATTTTAACGAATGCTCACACACATTTAACGAATACCTTCTTGTTCCCGGATACTCCAGTGCTGAATGCATTGCATCCAAGGTTTCCTTGAAGACTCCCCTTGTAAAATTCAAAAAAGGCGAAGAGCCTGCCATCAGCCTGAACGTTCCCATGACCTCTGCTATCATGCAGGCGGTATCCGATGACAAGTTGGCTATCGCTCTTGCCAAGGAGGGTGGAATTTCTTTCATCTACGGTTCACAGACAATTGAGGACCAGGCGGCAATGGTAGCAAGAGTAAAGAACTACAAGGCAGGCTTTGTTGTAAGCGACTCCAACATCAAGCCCGACGATACACTTGCGGAGGTTGTTGAACTGACAGCAAAGACAGGACACTCCACAATCGCAGTTACCGATGACGGCACGGCAAACGGCAAGCTTCTCGGTATCGTAACAGGCAGAGATTACAGAGTTTCAAGAATGGACTTTTCTACAAAGGTATCCGAGTTTATGACTCCCTTTGATAAGCTTATCACAGCAGGCAAGGACACAACCCTCAAGACAGCCAACGACATTATATGGGATAACAAGCTCAACTCCCTTCCTATCATAGACGATGACGGCAAGCTTCTTTACATGGTATTCCGCAAGGACTATTCAACACATAAGGAGAACTCTCTTGAGCTTATCGACTCCAACAAGCGTTACATGGTAGGCGCAGGTATCAATACCCGTGACTACGCAGAGAGAGTTCCCGCACTTCTTGAGGCAGGTGCAGATGTGCTCTGTATCGACTCCTCCGAGGGCTTTACCGAATGGCAATCGAGAACAATTGCGTTTATCCGTGAAAAGTACGGCGACACAGTAAAGGTAGGCGCAGGAAACGTAGTTGACCGCGACGGCTTTATGTTCCTTGCAGAAGCAGGCGCAGACTTCATTAAGGTAGGTATCGGCGGTGGCTCTATCTGTATTACAAGAGAGCAGAAGGGTATCGGACGCGGACAGGCTACAGCGGTAATCGAGGTTGCAGCCGCAAGAGACGAATACTACGAAAAAACAGGTATCTATATTCCCATCTGTTCCGACGGCGGTATAGTTTACGACCATCACATTACCCTTGCTCTTGCTATGGGTTCTGACTTTGTTATGCTTGGCAGATACTTTGCAAGATTCGACGAAAGCCCCACAAACAAGCTTAACATCAACGGCAGCTACGTTAAGGAATACTGGGGTGAAGGCTCTAACAGAGCAAGAAACTGGCAGAGATACGATATGGGCGGAGACAAGAAGCTTTCCTTCGAGGAAGGCGTTGACTCCTACGTTCCCTATGCAGGCTCTCTCAAGGATAACGTTACAATGACTCTTAACAAGGTTAAGTCAACCATGTGTAACTGCGGAAGCCTTTCTATTCCCGAATTCCAGAAGAATGCAAAGCTCACTCTGGTTTCCTCCACAAGTATCATCGAGGGCGGTGCTCACGACGTTATTCTTAAGGAAAGCTCCAGCAAGGTCATTAAGTAATTTGAGATAGAATTTTGGGGGATGCTTTTTCCAAAGGCTTCCCCCAAAAGAAAGATTATATTATGAAAGAAAACATCCAGGCGTTTTTTGACCCCTTAAAAGAGGTTTTAAAACGCATTTTTACTAAACAACCGTCCAACAGGCTGTTTAAAGGAAAGCTGCTGTGTTTTGTCAGAATCATAGGCTTTTTGTCAATGGCGGTCTTCCCTCTTTACTGCTATCTTACAGCCGAATTTGTCCATTATTCCAGCATAACAAAATTCTTTGCCTTTTTACAAAACAGACAGGCTGCCGTGATTTTCGGCATTACGCTGATATATCTTATGTATGCCCTGTTATTGCTCATATTTAAAAAAGGTTTTATTGCAAGCGGAATTCTGGGAATTGCAACAGTAATGATATCCATGTCCAATTATTACAAGTTTGCACAGGTGGGCGACTATCTGTATCCGTGGGACATTGCGCAACAGCTGGGAAATCTCGGAGAGCTGTCAAGCTTTCTGACGATTCCTTTCCCGTGGTGGGGAATCGTGCTATATATAGGCGCGACATTTTTGGTATTGGTGATGTTAATATCAAACGTTGAGCTTCCGCTGAATTTCCTTATGCGTTTGCCATTTATAATTATGATTGTGTTCGGCTGCTCACACGCAGTAAACACGCCCGAAAAAGCAAATCAGGTTCTTAACAAAAACTCTCTTTATTTTGAGGATATGGCGTTGCAGACCTCCAACTATTCTGCCAACGGTTTTATAGGTGCTTTTACGGTAAATATACTGTCCACAGGAGTTACCACACCCGAAAACTATTCGGAAAAGACGGTCAACGATATTCTTTCCCTTTACCAAACCACTCCTGCCGGCAATAACTTTAAGAATCCCGATATTATTCTTATTCTTTCCGAAAGCTTCTGGGACCCCACTCTGTTACCGGGTGTGGAATTTTCTCTTGACCCTATGGCAAACTTCAGAGAGATTGCCTCCCGACAAGGAGCTATCAGCGGTAAATTCTACACCACAGGCTTTGGCGGTGGCACTGTCAGACCTGAGTTTGAGGTACTCACCGGACTAACCACTGACTATCTTCCAAGCGGAAGTGTGCCCTGGCAATACGTAACCGAAAAAACAGAAAGTTACGTATCGCTGTACAAGGACCTGGGCTATCGCACCATGGCGATTCACCCTTACACGTCAAGCTTCTATCTCAGAAAGCAGGGCTATCCCCTTATTGGCATTGACGAGCTGTACTTTGAAGATTCGATGTACCCTCTGAAAGAAGTGCCCATGACAATTTCGGGTAAGCAGATATCCGATTCAAGCTTTGTGGATTATATCAAATACTATATGGAGCAAAGCACTAAAGACACATTCGTCCTTGGTATAAGTATGGAAAATCATCAGCCGTACACAAACAAGTTCAGCAGCTTTGACGTAGAGGTTTCCTCCCCGTCACTTGATGCCAACATACTTGCCGACCTAAGGAATTTCACTCAAGGCATTTACGAAGCGGACCGGGCGTTAAAAAAGCTGGTTGACTATATTGATTCCAGAGAAAAAGAGACTGTGCTGGTTTATTTTGGAGACCACTTGCCAACTCTTGGCGCGAACTACGGTGCATATACTCAAAGCGGAGCTATAACGCTTAGCGGTATGACTCACGAGATGAACAAGTATCTTTACTCCACGCCCTTCCTTGTGTATGCAAACTTTGAGCTCAACGACAGTGATATGCTAAAAAAAGGCGATGGAAACGAAATTGCCTCATACAACCTTATGAATGCTCTGTCAACTCTCATAGATGCTCCCAGGACGCAGTATATGCATTTTCTTGAGGACTACTTTAAGGCACATCCTGCCTACAACGTAAGGCTTTGGAGTATTAACAAGGTGCCTTTCCTGGAGCTTATTGAAGCTCACAAGATAATCACCTACGACAGAACTGTAGGCGACAAATACAGTCTTGGTGGCTAGCAGCCACGGGCAATTCTCGCCTATCCAAATCTATATACGTGCCAACCAAATCAAATCGGCGAGGGCTCTTTATATCAAGCTTCACACGCTTATGGTGGCTAGCAGCCACGGGCAATTCTCGCCTATCACAAAATTTCAAATACTTTAACTTTTGATAAAACGGGACTTTTGACAGCAAAAGCCCCGTTTTACAGATTGCGGATATGAAAAAAAGAATCAAAAAATTACTTTTAGCCATACTATGTCTTTGTGCCGTTACTCTCATTTACGCACTGGGAGTAAACGCATACGTTAAGACAGCTGTAAAAAACAGAATAATTACACCGGAACAATCCCAACAACTTACTGACGTAGACTGCATTATTGTGCTCGGATGTCTTGTAAGACCCGACGGAACACCCAGCGGAATGCTGGAGGACAGGCTGACAACCGGAGTTGACCTTTGGAAAAAGGGAGTCAGCGACACACTGCTGATGAGCGGAGACCACGGCACCAAGGAGTACGACGAGGTCAATACCATGCGTGATTTTGCAATAGATAAAGGTGTTCCCGTCCAACGTGTCTTTATGGACCACGCAGGCTTTTGCACCTATGACAGTATCTATAGACTAAAAGAGGTTTTCGGTGCAAAAAAAGCAATAATCGTAACGCAAGAATACCATTTGTACCGCGCCCTTTATATAGCTCACGCTCTTGGGCTTGAGGCGTACGGTGTCGCATCCGACCTTCACAGCTATTACGGACAGCTACGACGTGACGCAAGAGAGCTTGTAGCAAGAAACAAGGATTTTCTGTGGTGTGTTTTCAAGCCAAAGCCCAAATACCTTGGCAAGCCAATAGATTTAAAGGGCGACGGAAGAGTAACTCAAGGGTAATTGACATTTAAATAAAAGCGTGATAAAATATTTCCTATAGAGTAAAAAAGCGGTCAGCGACCGCTGGCAATGCTCGCCTATCCCAACCTTTGAATATATCCCGACAATGCAAAACGGCGAGGTTGATTTAATGCAATTTCCTAGCATATATAAAAAAGCGGCTAGCAGCCGCTGGCAAAGCTCGCCTATCGCAACCTTTAAATATATCCCTGCAATGAAAAACGGCGAGGGCGTAATAATCGAGAAATTTCCTATAGAGTAAAAAGAAGGTGCACCGAGTGGAATCATTAATCTTTGCAATAAATGCCGTTATGCCAATAGTGCTTATGGTAGTGTTGGGGTATTTCCTCAAAAAGAAGGGCTTTATGCCCCCTGAATTTTCAAAAAAGGCAAACACAATAGTTTTCAGAATTTGTTTGCCGGCAATGCTTTTCTTAAACGTATATAAAATTGAAGATATCGGACAGGTCAGCTTCGGATACATTGTATATGCCGTAGCTGTGGTGCTGTTTATTTTTGCCGTAAGTATTCCTCTGGTTATGAGAATAACAAAAAACGGAGGCAGCCGAGGAGCTTTGCTTCAGGCGTCCTTTCGTTCCAATTTCGCACTTATCGGAATACCTCTTGCTCAGTCTCTTTTCGGTCAGGAGGGCGTAGCCGTGGCGGCACTGTTGTCCGCGGTTACAATTCCTATATTCAACACCTTAGCTGTTATAAGCCTTTCTATTTTCTCCAAGGAAGGAAAGAAAACAAGCGTTAAATACGTACTGCACAATATAATAACCAATCCTTTGATCTTAAGCGTCCTTGCAGGCTGTCTTGCTCTTGCTATCCGCGTGGTGTTCGTCAAGGTGGGGATTGAATTCCGCCTGAGAGACGTAACCCCCTTGTACAAAGCACTGGGATATTTGTCCGACACGGCAACACCTCTGTCTCTTCTGGTGCTGGGTGCACAGTTTGAATTTTCTGCTGTAGCCTCACTTAAAAAGGAGATAATCTACGGTACGGCGCTCAGAGTATTTGTAGTGCCCTTGCTTGGCTTGGGAGTGGCTTACATACTTTTCAAGGACAGCTTTACAGGTGCTCACTTTGCATCTCTTGTTGCGCTTTTTGCAACTCCCGTTGCTGTATCCAGTGTGCCAATGGCTCAGGAAATGAAAAGTGACGTAGTGCTTGCGGGACAGCTTGTGGTATTTACCACCGTCTTTTCGGCACTTTCAGTAGGACTTGCGTCCTTTTTGCTTAAATTCGCAGGAGTATTCGGATAATGACGTATATAGAATTTTTCGATAAAACGGCAACTGAAAATATCTGTGCCTGTCTTTGTAAAACACCCGAAAGAGTGATTTTCGTAGGCAAAGACAGAAAACAAATGGAGAGGTTTGTAGAAAATTACAAGCAGATCCTGACAAACCGAGGCCAAAAAACTCAATTTATTATACAAGCCCTGAGCCGCAACAACCTGGACGGTATCGTTGAGCTTTTTGGAAATATTGTAAACAGCTACGAAAACTGTGTATTTGACCTTACGGGCGGTGATGAGCTTTATCTTGTGGGAGCAGGTATAATCTTTGAAAGGTTCCCCGAAAAAAGCATCGAGCTTGTAAGATTTAATATAAATTCAAATAAGGTCTATGACTGCGACAATAACGGCAAACCCGATTTTTCTCCCTTTCCCAACCTTAGCGTAGAGGAAAACGTAGCTGTATACGGTGGCAGAGTGATTTGGGATGAGGGTGCCACACGCAGATGGGATAACAGCCGTGAGCTTTTTGAAGACGTAGACAAAATATGGAACGTCTGCAAGAGAGACGTCAAGGGCTGGAACAATCTTGTTACGGTATTCGAGGCGGCTGACAAATCCACTGAAAACAACAGCCTTGAATCAAACGCAAACGTTCATCTGTTGACTACCTACACAGAAAGACTTATCACAAAGCAGAGCTTTGATGATGAAACCATGAATATGCTCTTGAATCAAGGGCTTATAAAGAGCTGGGAATTCAACGGCTCAAAATTTAAGCTGAGATACAAAAACGCCAACGTAAAAAGATGTCTTACCAAGGCAGGTCAGGCGCTTGAGATGAAAATATATGCCACAGCCGTAAGAGCCGCAGAAAAAGACGGCACTCCCGTTTTTAACGACGTGTTGACAGGAGTGTGCATTGATTGGGACGGCAAAAAAACAGGAACCGACACTGAAAACGAAATAGACGTAATGATGATGCGCGGTATGTGTCCCGTTTTCGTTTCCTGTAAAAACGGCTACGTTGACATAGACGAGCTGTACAAACTGAATACCGTAGCGCAACGCTTCGGAGGCAAGTACGCCAAAAAGCTTCTTGTAGCATCAGCCCTCGACGTCAGTGCGGGATTTGGAAAAATTCTGAAGGCCCGTGCCGACGACATGGGAATCAGGTTGATAGCCGACGATATTGTAAAAATGTCGGATGACGAGCTAAGCGGCAAAGTAATAAACTTCTGTAAATAAAATAAAAAATATTGTACAAACTATTGACAGAGAAAACAATTTGTGATAAAATTACGCTGTCAAAATGGTTGTGATGAAGAGAGTACCGTAAGTTACTGCTCAAAGAGAGTCGTTGCAGGTGTGAGAACGGCAGCAAGTCTTATGGGAAAAACGCTTCGGAGCCGGCGGAAGAAAGCCCACAGGGTGATTAGAACCGCACGTTACACTGCGTGAATGTGACAAGAGAGGACTTTGTTTTCAAAGTCAATTTGGGTGGTATCGCGGAAGTTGCCTTTCGTCCCATATTTGGGGGCGAAGGGCATTTTTAATTTTTAAAGTAAATAATATATTGGAGGAAAAACCAATGTTAAGAACACATAACTGTAACGAATTGAACAACGAACATATCGGTCAGAAGGTGACTCTCACCGGTTGGATCGAAACAGTAAGAGACCATGGAGGAGTACTTTTCGTAGACCTTCGTGACCATTACGGAATTACACAGATAGTATTTTCAGACGATAAGATGCTTGCAGGCATATCAAAGGAGACCGTTGTACTTGTAGAGGGTACTGTTACCGAGCGTGATGCCGAGACAGTCAACCCCAAGCTTGCAACAGGTACGGTTGAAGTTAAGGCAGACAAAATTGAGGTGCTTGGTCCCTGTCAGTTGGGACTTCCCTTTGAAATCGATTCTTCCGTACAGACAAGAGAGGAAGTAAGACTTAAATATCGCTACCTCGACCTTAGAAACAGAAAGATTCACGACAATATCGTGCTTCGTTCAAAGATACTCAGCTATCTCCGTTCACAGATGGAAGCTCTGGGATTCCTTGAAATACAGACTCCCATACTTACAGCTTCTTCTCCCGAGGGTGCAAGAGACTACCTTGTTCCCAGCCGTAAGCACAAGGGCAAATTCTATGCTCTTCCTCAGGCTCCTCAGCAGTTCAAGCAGCTTCTTATGGCATCGGGCTTTGACCGTTATTTCCAGATAGCTCCTTGCTTCAGAGACGAGGATGCACGTCAGGACCGTTCACCCGGAGAATTCTATCAGCTTGACTTTGAAATGTCCTTTGCAACACAGGAGGACGTATTTGGAGTAGCTGAAACAGTTGTATACAACACCTTCAAGGAATTCAGCAACAAGGAGGTTTCAAAGCCTCCCTTCCGCAGAATTACCTTCGCTGAATCAATGCTCAAGTACGGTACAGACAAGCCTGACCTGAGAAACCCCCTCATCATTGAGGATCTGACAGACTTCTTTGCAAACGTTGACTTCCCTCTTTTCAAGGGCAAACCTGTAAGAGGTATTGTTGCAGACTGTTCGGGTAAGTCAAAGAAATTCTTTGAAGAATCTCTTAAGTTTGCTATGAGCATCGGTATGAAGGGTCTTGGCTATCTTACTCTCAACGGCAACGAGTACAAGGGTCCCATTGCCAAGTTCCTTTCCGAAGAGCAGAAGGCTGACCTTACTGCAAGAGTAGGCATCAAGGAAGGCGAAACGGTATTCTTCATTTGCGACGCTATCAACGTTGTAAACAAGGAAGCAGGCGAAATAAGAACGTGGCTCGGTCAGGAGCTTGACGTTATAAACAAGGATAAGTTTGAGTTCTGCTTTATCGTTGACTTCCCCATGTACGAGCTCAACACAGAAACAAATAAGATAGACTTTACACACAACCCCTTCTCAATGCCTCAGGGCGGTATGGATGCTCTTCTTAACAAGGATCCCCTTGAAATATTCGCTTATCAGTACGACATCGTATGTAACGGCGTAGAGCTTTCCTCTGGTGCTGTAAGAAACCACAACCCCGAAATAATGAGAAAGGCGTTTGAAATCGCAGGATACGGTGAAGAGGACGTTAAGGCTAAGTTCGGCGCTCTCTACACAGCATTCTCCTACGGTGCTCCTCCTCACGCAGGTATGGCACCCGGTGTTGACAGAATGATAATGCTCATCGCAGAAGAAGAGACCATCCGTGACGTTATTGCGTTCCCCTTGAACGGAAATGCGCAGGATCTTATGATGGGAGCACCCGGTGAGGTTACAGAGCAGCAGCTCAGAGAAGTACACATCAAGGTCAGAGACTGATATATTCTTTTTGGGAAAGGAAGATACAGTATGGATATAAAGATACTCAAAAGACTTGAAAAGCTTAACCAGCTTTCTCTTACCGAGGAGCAAGAAACGGAGTTCCTTGAGTTTTGGGCAAAGCAGGAAAAGGAAACCGAAGCACTCTCGGAAATAAACACCGAGGACGTGGAAAGAATGGTTCACGTAATGCCCGTTTTGACGGTAGTGCGTGAGGACAAGGAAATAAAGAATTTCACAAGAGACGAGCTTCAGCAGTCAGCACCCGAAACAAACGACGGTTACTGGCAGGTTCCCCGTCTTGTAGAATAAGGAGGTGTCGTCAATGTATATAACAAAAAACACTGTCAAGACCGATAAGGCGGTAGTACTTGACGATATGATTCTCACCAAGGATATGCCCACAACCGCAGGCTCAAAAATGCTTGAGGGCTACAAGAGTCTGTTCGAAGCAACAGTTGTTGAAAAGCTGGCGTCTGCAGGATATGAAATTGCAGGCAAGGCAAACGTGGGAGAGTTCGCAATCGACGTTATGGGCGAAACCTCTTATTTCGGTGCCGTAAAGGATGAAAAGGGCAACCTTTCACTTGCGTCAGCCGAAATACTCAAAAATGAAAACGTAAAAGCTGCAATTCAGCTGGATGCTAACGGAGCACCTCGCCGTGCCGCTGCTACAAACGGGCTTGTTTTCGTAAAGCCCACCTACGGAACTGTATCAAGATACGGTATCGTTCCCGTTGCTTGCTCCGGCGATTGCGTTGGAGTTATGGCAAAGGATGCCGAGTCTTGCCTTGAAGTGCTTGACGTTATTTCGGGCTACGATGCAAAGGACGGCACAAGTCTTCCCGAGGATATGATAGCAGAAGAATCCGAAATAAAGAGCGTGGCTGTGGTAACTGCATTTGATGACAGCGTTGATGCCGAAGTTAAAGCAGACGTAGATGCGTTTGTCAAGGAGCTTGAAGGTAAGGGCATTGAGGTAAAGACTGTGGACGGCACAGGACTCCTTGCGGCAAAAACCGCTTGGAACATCCTTATGTCAGCCGAGCTTTGTAACAACGTTTCAAAATATGACGGTGTAAAATACGGCTACAGAACCGCAGATTATACCACTATTGACGAGCTTTACACAAACAGCCGTACCGAAGCGTTCGGTGACCTTTTGAAGAAGGCTATTCTTTTTGGTTCAGAAACTCTTTCGGACGATAACTATATGAAGATGTATGACAAGGCTATGAGAATACGCCGAGTTACCGTTGATTATTTTGATTCGCTTTTTGACAGCGTTGATGCAGTGCTTATGCCCGCAACGTCTAAAAAGGCATACACTGAAGAAGCTGTAAAGGGTATTTCATACGACGAAAACCTTTATACAGCCCCCGCAAGCATTACGGGACTTCCCGCAGTGGTTGCAAAGGGTGTTCAGCTTGTAGGAAAAGTATTCTCCGAAAAGGCTCTTTTAGAGCTTGTAAAAATGTAATAGGGGGTAAATGAGATGAAATTTGAAACAGTCATCGGTCTTGAGGTTCACGTTGAGCTTGCTACCGAATCGAAAATATTCTGTTCATGCTCCGCAAAGTTCGGCGGAGAGCAGAACGATCACGTTTGCCCTGCATGCTGCGGTATGCCCGGTATGCTTCCCATTGTTAATAAGAAGGTAGTTGACCTTGGTATGACAGCAGGTATGATGCTGGGCTGTGACATCAACCGCACAACCACCTTTGACAAGAAGAGCTACTACTATCCCGACCTTCCCAATGCATATCAGACTACACAGTGGTTTGCACCTGTTGCTGTAAACGGCACTGTGGAAATAGAGACGTCAAAGGGTAAAAAGAACGTGCGTATCAAGCAGATACACATGGAGGAGGATGCAGGTAAGCTTGTCCATGACGATTGGACAAACACTACCCTTGTTGACTTCAACAGAACCAGCGTTCCCCTTATTGAAATAGTAAGCCAGCCCGACCTTTCAAGCGCCGAAGAGGTTATCGCTTATCTTGAAAGACTTCGCTCCCTTCTTCGCTTTGCAAAGGTATCGGATTGCCGTATGGAGCAGGGCTCTATGCGTTGCGACGTTAACCTCTCGGTTCGTCCCGAGGGAAGCGACAAGCTTGGTGTAAGAACCGAAATGAAGAATATGAACTCGCTCACCGCCATCACCCGTGCAATTGAGTACGAAGTGGCACGTCACATCGACGCTATTGAAAACGGCACAGAGGAGCTTGTTCAGGAAACGCGCCGTTGGGACGACGTAAAGGGTAAGAGCTACGCCATGAGAAACAAGGAAACCGCAGGTGATTACCGTTACTTCCCCGACCCCAACGTAATGCCTGTTGTTATTGATGACGAATGGTATGACAGCATAAAGGCATCACTTCCCGAATTCCCCGAAATCAAGCGTGCTAAATATATCGAAGAGCTTGGACTTGGTGAATACGATGCCGACCAGCTTACCGAAAGCCGTGCCTTCTGCGATTGCTTTGAAGCGGCTTACGCTGTATGCGGAAATGCAAAGGAAGCGGCAAACTACCTTATTTCAGACTGTATGAATCTTCTTAACAAGAAGCAGATGACAGTGGATATGCTCACGCTTGACGGCAAAGCTCTTGGAGAGCTTATCAACCTTGTAACCGAAGGTAAGGTAAGCCGTCCCAATGCAAAGAAGATACTTGCGGCTATGTTTGACGAGGGTGTAAACCCCGGTGAATATGCCGAGAAGGAAGGCTTTATCGTATCAAACGACACAGGCAAGATAGAAGAGGTTATCAATGCCGCTATTGCCGCCGACCCCAAGGCTGTTGCAGACTTCAAGGGCGGTAAGGAAAAGGCTCTTATGGCACTCTTTGGAAAGTGTATGAAGGAGCTTAAGGGCAACTGTGACCCTCAGACTCTTCGTGAAATGCTTATTGATGCGGTAAACAAGCAATGAAAAAAATTCTGATAATATCAACCGGCGGCACGATCTGCTCGCGTCTCATCGACGGTTGCAGAAGGCTTGCCCCTGACGTATCGGAATCTACCGTTGTAAAAAACTTTTATAATAACTCAAAATATGCCTCTCTTTCGGGAGGCATATTTGAAAATTCGGGCTTTTTACAGAAAACACTCAGCGAAAATATGACGTTTCAAAAGCTCGAAGGACTTATAGAGCACATCCGAGGTATCGAGCTGTGTAAATATTCGGGAATCGTAATCCTTCACGGTACTGACACCTTGGCATACACAGCATCGCTTCTTGCAATGGTTTGTTCCGACACCCCCACGCCCATAATGCTGGTGTCCGGTGATGCTCCTCCCGATATGCCAAGCAGCAATGCCAACGATAATTTTGCAAAGGCAGTTGAGCTACTTCTTTCGGGCATCGCCCCCAACGTATACGTGCCATACCGTAATTCAAACGGAGAAATGATACTGCACCTTGCCTCGCTTCTTATGCAATCCCCAAGCTTTTCTTCGGATTTTTACAGTGCAAAACACTATGCTTTAGATGAGCTTGACAGTGTTTCAAAAAACAGAAAGCCCCTTCCCTTTTCGATAAAGCACCTTGAGCCTTCGGTGCTGATGATACAGCCCTATGTAAATCTCGACTATTCGAGAATCGACCTTGACGGCATAACGGCAGTCGCGCACGGAAGCTATCACTCGGGTACCTTTTGTACCAACGACGGCAAGTACTCCTTGGTGAGCCTTGCGCACCGTTGCAAAGAGCACGGTATTCCGCTGTTCGTTGCTCCCTGTACCTTGGGAGAACAACAGTATGAGTCGGTGTATGAAGCCTTAAAGGAATGTGACCTGACTCCTGCTTCCATGACCTTGGAAATGCTTTACGTAAAGCTATCCATCGCCCTGTCGGTAGGACTTCACGGTAACGAAGTAAAGGATTTTGTTTTAACAGATTTCAACAGCGAAACAGTTTGTCAGTAAACTCAATCACCCAAACGGTGCAAAATAAAAAAGCGGCTAGCAGCCTCTGGCAAATCTCGCCTATCCAAAGCTTTGCATATGTTCAAAAAAGTGAAACGGCGAAGGCGTAATAATCTAGAAATTTCCTAAAAAGCAAAAAACTGTGGCAAGAGTCTGACTCTTGCCACGTTTTTTTGTATACTATCTCTTCTCCCAGAATCCGAGAGTATAAGGAGTAGCTGTTTTGGGGGTATAGCACCAATGTGCAGCGTTGCGAAGGATCGTTCCGACAACGGGCATATGGTATATGGGATAGGTTTCATGGCCGGGCTGGAAGTAGAATATCTTGCCCAAGCCTCTGTGGTACGTAATACCGCTTCTGAAAACCTCACCGCCTGAGAAATTGCCGATAAATATAACGTCCTCGGGAGTGGGAATGTCAAAACGTTCGCCGTAGGTCTCCTCGTGAGGTATGTCAAAATACTCGGGCACGCCGTATGCAATAGGGTGGTAGGGCTCGATAGACCATATTCTTTCCTTGTCCTCTGTCTCACGCCATTTTAGGTTACAGGACATACCCATCAGCTTTTTGAAGGGCTTGGAAAAATGTCCCGAATGTACAGGTATGAAGCCCATACCGTCATATACTCTCTGGCAAACCTTTTCCACTATTGCATCAGGTACTTCGTGATGCTTTACGTGTCCCCACCAGAAAAGCACGTCGGTGTTGTCAAGGATTTCGTCTGTGAGCGTTTCGTTAATATCGTCAAGAGTGGCGTATCTTACACAAAATTCAGAATCCGAGGACAGCAGCTCGCCTATCGCCTTATGTATACCGTTGGGGTAGATAGCTGCAACCTTCTCGTTTACCTTTTCGTGATAGAATTCATTGTACACTGTAACGTTTATCATTTTTCTTCTCCTTTAATTATTTATAACGTCTGTTATTTCATAAACGTATACTCTGTGGTAGTCGTTGTCATAATTTGAATCAAGAGACCTGTCGATAAAATTTTCCGGGTCAATATCCGTATAGTACAGCTTTTTGCCTACCAACGTAAGACTTGCGCTGTCAAAGGTAAGTATGCCGTTTTTTACCTTATGGCTCAGCTTTGCCAATTTATTTTCATCCCTGCCGCTGACTCTTCCGAAATACGAAAGGGTCTTTTTATATTCCTCGGGAAAGAACGAAAGAGTGGCAATATCGGTTTTTTCGGAAAGAGCATAAGTATGTCTTGTGGGACGAATAAACACTGTAAATATAGGCTTGTTCCAAAGCACTCCTGCTTCTCCCCAGCTGACCGTCATAGCGTTGCTTTCTCCGTCTGCCGATACTCCGTACAGCGCCCACTGTTCGCCTATTTTCTTGAACGGGTCAAAATCAACCATATAAACACCTCCTTTTTAGAAGTCTATTCATTAGTTTTTAAATAATTCGTGCAATTTTGCTTCAAGCAATACGCCTTCTCTTTCGGGATAGTCAAACTGTACGGAATATTCCATAACACTTCTCACAAAAGCAGAAGAGCTGTTTATGGACTCCTCCAGGCTTCTGCCCTGCAAAAGTCTTCCCAGAAGCACGGATGCGAAAATATCACCTGTGCCCGGGTACTGTCTGCCCACTCTTTTATTTGAGGTAAAGCCAACCGTCGCTCCTCCGTCCTCGGAAAAGGCACAGTTTACACTTCTATCGCCCTCTATACCTGTGATCACCACGTTGCCGTTTGTTATTTTGCACAGGCTTCTCACCATTCTTTCCACGTCCTCACGGGTGTACTCGCTTTTTGGTTCTTCGTCAATAAGGAAGCAGGCTTCCGTTACGTTCGGGGTGATTATGTGGGCATCCCTTACAAGACGCTTCATGCCGTACATCATTTCTTTATTGTATGTAGAGTAAAGCTCACCGTCCTCCCCCATTACGGGGTCAACAAGGACAGTCATTGTGTCTTTCACGCAGTTTATCATATATTCGACCTGTTCGATTTGCTCCTCGTTTCCGAGAAATCCGCTATAAAAAGCGTGAAAATCGCTGCCCAAGGACATAAGGTGGTCGAAATATCCTACAACGTCCTCGGTCAGATCACGGAAGGTAAAGCCCGTATATCCGCCCGTGTGGGTTGAAAGCACTGCCGTAGGCAGAGGGCACACCTGAACACCAAGCGCCGAAAGGGTTGGTATTATTACCGAAAAGGAGCATCTGCCAAAGCCCGACAGGTCATGTACCGCAATAACTTTTTTTACAGGATTTTTCATAATAACGCACCAAAATTCACTAAATCAAGTATAAGTCCCAAAGCAATTCCCACAAGCCACAGTGCAAACACAATACAAACGTTTTCCTTCTGGCTTTTATTTGTTCTGAAAAGCACCAAAGTGCCCACTCCCGCACCTGTGAGAAGCCCCGATATCATAGCACCTGCAGACACAACGCCCTCCAGCCACAGCTCGGTAATTACCACCGATGCCGCACAGTTGGGAATGAGTCCGACGCTTGCCGCAATGACGTTTGAAACTACCGGAACACCCGACATAATACCTGCTATTACGTCCTCGCCCACAAGTCCTATAACCGCCTCCAATATAAATCCAACGGCAAACACAAAAAAGAATACGCTCAACGAATGATAAAGTGCAGAACGAAAAACTCCTTTTTCGCAGTGACAGCCTTCTTCCTCACAAAGATTGCCGATTTTTACGTCGTCTTTTTTTCCAAACAGAAAATCTACAACGAAGCCTACAACCGCACCTATAAGCACCTTGGTTCCTAGAACCTTCAAAAGAGTCAGGGCATGAACTTGATTTGATATCATAACGGGTATCATCTCATCCGAGGTGGACAGGAATATGGCAAAAAGAGTACCAAGAGTTATAACTCTGCCTGAATAAAGACTGGCTCCCGATGCAGAAAAGCCACACTGCGGCACTGCTCCAAGCAGTGCTCCCGCAAGAGGTCCTACCTTGCCCGAGCGTGAAATTATAGCCGTTGCCTTATCCCCTGCCGTATGCTCCATAATCTCCATCAAAAGATATGTAAGGAAAAGGAAGGGCAAAAGCTTCAGAGCGTCCAGAATGGAATGCTCAAGAGCGTGAAGTAAAATGTGTAATATATGCATTTATTATTCCTTTATATGTCTCTTATACGCAGTAAGAGTATTTTTCAAAAGCTCGGTTATGGTCATAGGACCAACACCGCCAGGCACGGGAGTGATATACGAAGCCTTTTCCTTAACAGCTTCAAAATCCACGTCTCCGCAGAGCTTACCGTTTTCATCTCTATCCATTCCCACGTCGATAACAACAGCGCCGTCCTTTACCATATCCGCACCCACAAACTTTGCTCTGCCGATAGCCACTACAAGAATATCTGCGCCTCGGGTTACGTCAGCCAAGTTACGCGTTTTGGAATGAGCTACCGTAACCGTTGCGTTTGCTTGAAGGAGCAGAAGTGCCTGAGGCTTGCCAACTATGTTACTTCTTCCCACCACAACGGCGTTTTTGCCCGAGGGGTCAATTCCGTAAGCGTCAAGGAGCTCCATTACGCCTGCGGGAGTACAGGGCAGAAAATCGTAGTCGCCCACTGTTATTCTTCCAACGTTATGATAAGAAAAGGCATCCACATCCTTTGAAGGATCTATTGCTTCGATTACTTTTTTGTCATCAAGATGCCGCGGCAAAGGAAGCTGTACGAGTATGCCGTCAATTTCGGAATCGCTGTTAAGCTCTTTCACAAGCGAAATGAGCTCATCCTCGGTTGTGCTTTCGGGAAGGGCATATTCTCTGGAAACAAAACCTACCTCTTCACAGCCTTTTTTCTTATTTCTGACATAAACGTGTGATGCAGGGTCGTCTCCCACGATTATAACGGCAAGACCCGGATGTCTTATGCCTTCGGGAATCGTATCGACCTCTGCTCTTATTTTTTCTCTTACCTTCTGAGAGGTAAGCTTACCGTCAAGAATTACCGCCATTTTTTTCTCCTTTTTTGTCGGGGGTGCTTTTTAGCAAAAAGCACCCCCGAACCCCCGAAAAGCATTTTTTAGAGATACTTTTTATTTTGATACTCAATTTTTATTCTGATGCTTCTTTATTAGCCGTGCGTCGCGCATTGTACGTTTTTGCAGCATATATTATACCAAAGATCAAAGCACAGCCAAATCCAACAAGTGCCGACACCTTCATACCAAACAATTCAAGGCTATCGGTTCTGAGAAGCTCAATAAAGCCTCTGCCAAAACCGTACCACGCAAGGTAAAAATATGCTATCTGTCCGTCAAATTTCTTTCTCTTTGTGATTATAAAATGTACGATAATAAAGCCCAGCAAATTCCACAGCGATTCATAAAGAAAAGTTGGGTGATAGTACACCGAATATTCGTCGCTGTAGGGCAAACTGTCATAGTACGGAGCTATTCCCATACGCCAAGGGAGATTAGTAATGCCTCCGTGTGCTTCGGCGTTGACGAAATTTCCCCATCTGCCTATCATTTGACCTATCATAACCGCAGGTGCTACACAGTCAAGCACTCTGAGAATAGGCTTCTTTATAACCTTGGCATAAATCACGGACACTATTGCACCGCCGATTATGCCTCCGTATATTCCTATACCGCCTCGCCATATGGCAATGACGTCAAGAAAGGAGTGGTAGTTGGGAGTGGGGTCAAAAATTACGTAATAGAGTCTTGCACAGACAACCGATATGGGTATAAGAAATATTGCGTAGTTGAAAAACTCGTCCTCTGTAAAATTCTCTTTTCGGAAGCGCCAATATGCATAAAGCACCGCCAGCAGCATTCCCACACATATTATAACACCGTACCACATTACGTCCCTGCCAAACAAATTAAAGGCAACGGGGTCCACCTTAAACGCATCGATTCCCAATCCGGGGAAGGATATCCAATGTTTCATAGCTCACTATCCCCTCTTATCAGCTTCCTGCTCGTTGGGCTTTGCCACAACCATGGACATCAAGTCAGTATCATATGACCTGCGCAATCTTGCCTTGATATCCTCAACCGTAATACCCGACAGCACCTCGGGAAGCTCCAACATATCCGCGTCCGCCAGATAGTAGTCCAAGAAGCCCTCGGCAATATCCGAGGTAGAGTTCCACGCCTGAACCGAAGCGGAATAAAGCACTCTCTTTGCTCTCTCAAAGGCTTGGGCATCAATTTCCCTCTCGCCTCTGCGCCAACGCTCAAGCTCTTCCTTTATTCTTTCAAAAACCGCCTTAGGCTCACGGCTTTCACCGCTGGCTATAAAGAACGCCCAGGTCTTTGAAGAATAGTAAGCCGTACCGAATTTCTGATTTATCAAGCCCTCGGAATACAGCTTGTTGTAAAAATCCGTTGCTTTGCCGAAAACAAGCTCGGCAATTATCATATGCTCAAATTCTCTCTTAATATATCCTCTGCCGTCACAGTCGGTATCCGTGTCTTTGAGCCCTATATTGAACACGGGATAAGCCACAGGAAACGCCTTTTCGGCATAAGCCCTTGCTACTTCTCTCGGCTCGTCGGCAATCTTCTTTTCAATGGTAATATCCCCACTTTCTCCAAGCGCTTTATCCATTACAGCCTCGACGCCCTCGGTGGTAACGTTACCGCACACTATCAAAACCATATTGTTAAGGTTGTAGAAGGTGTTGTAGCAATCATAAAGTATTTCTGGAGTTATCTTGTGAATGGATTCCACCGTACCGCCTACGGGAATGTTGACGGTATTCTTCTGATAAAGTCCTCTCAAAAGCTCCTGATACATCCATCTGTACGGATTGTCCTCGTACATTCTCAGCTCCTGCTCGATGATTCCCATTTCCTTGTCAACGTTTTCCTTTGAAAAATAGGGATGGGTCACAAAATCAAGAAGCACCTCCAGAGCCTCATAATAGTTCTCGGTAGCCGAGAAAAGATACGAGGTAACCTCGTTGGAGGTATATGCATTTGCCGAAGCGCCCAGTGCCGTAAAGCGCGAAAACGTATCTGTTCCGTCATCACTTTCAAAAAGCTTATGCTCCAAAAAATGTGCTATTCCGTCGGGCACTGTAATATAGCTGTTATCTCTGTCGGTCTTAAACGTATTATCCATAGAGCCGTAACGTGTTGCAAAGGTGGCGTAAAGCGTCATCTGGTCCTTGGGAATGATTATTACCTCAAGTCCGCTTTTGTGCACACCCTTATAGTACAGCTCGTTCAAAAGCTTGTTGCTGTGTTTTGTGAATTTCATATTCTCTCCATTATACAGAGGCTTTATCCTCGTTTTCGGTTTTGGTAAGGAAATAAACAGTGTCCTTTTCTATCTGCTTTGATGCCCACACAACGTCGTCAAGAGTCAGCTTCTCTATCTGCTGTGCATCGGTAAACGGGTCACGGGGAATGTCGCTTTCCAGTCTCATATGGAACCAGGCAGGAAGAAGAGAGGGATTGTCCTGAATCTCCTTCATTCTGTTGATGTACGCCTTCTTGGCATCCTCCAGCTCATCCTGTGTGATTTTGCCCGCCCTGATGTTGTCAAGCTCTTCGTAAAACGCCGTCAAGGTCTTTTCCTTGTTTTCGGGGTCTATTCCGGCATAGGCTGTAAAAATGCCTTTCATACCGTCAAATCCGGAATAACAGGTGTAGCAAAGAGAAAGCTTCTCACGGATGTTCATAAACATTTTGCTTGAAACGTCTCCGCCAAGCACCATATTGAAAAGTACAAACTTAAGATAATCGGGGCTTGAATAGGTTGCAGGAGTTCTGTAGCCTATCCATAAGTGTGCCTGTGCAATGTCCAGAGCTTCAACCACGTCTTTGCCCTTTACAGCAGTGACAAGGGAGGTTTTTACCCCCTGTGCGCTCCTTCTTTCAACCCTGTCTATATATCCTTTCACAAGGCTTTTTACTCTGTCCTCTTTTTCGCTTCCCACAAAATATATATCGCAAACGGCAGTCTTTATCATATTCTGTAAAAATTCAAACAACTCACGTGAGGTAAGTGACTCCAGCACGTCAACGTCGCCCTCTCCGTTTACGGCATAAGCTTCGCCATCACACATTGCCTTTATAAAGCGTGTGCGTGAATAAGAGCTCTTATTATTTATCTGGGATAAAATGGAGTCGTGAAGGTTTCTTTTTTCGCTTTCAAAAAACTCTTCAACAAAGCCGCCATTCTCAGTCAACGGGCAAAGAAGAGTATCAAAGGCAATCTCCAGTGCCGCCGAATAAATGTCCTCACCGTTGGGGGCATATTGGTTTTTCATAGTGGCAAGAGAAAGAGAAAATACCGTCTTCTCCCCCTCCTTGAAGGAAGAAAAGCCTATAGTGGAGGCATAGTTCATATCAAGCGCACTGTTAAGAGCCGCCATTGAAGGATACTTTTTGCTTCCTCTTTTGAGCATCTTTGACACAAGACTTGCTTTCGTTGCGTTATCGGGTGTCAAGGGCATCGAAAAATAGACGTTGGTATAGTTGGTCTTGTACTTTGAGTCCTCGATATAATAGAGTGTTACACCGTCGGAAAGCTTTGACGGTGAAATGTTGGTCTTTGGCATAGTTACCTCTCGATTACCATATTGTAAATGTTAAAAATTTCTTTGTTTTCGGCAGTGCATTCAGCCTCACCGCAAATACCGTACACCTGACCCTCGGCGAAAATTGTCACTTTACCGGAAACACCTTCAAAAACACCGAAGCATATTTCGGGGCTATGCTCAAACACGTCGAAATTATAATCATAGTTCCAGCTCATAAAGTCGCCTACTGAGGCTCTTCTGGATATTGCCTGTAATGCCGTCTGACCTCTAAGGTCCTTTGCAATTATCTGATGGCATCCGTTCATAAGGTGCAAAGCAACACCGTCTGCCCTAATACCGTTTACTCTCACGTCGTGGCAGAAGGACAGCGTTACTCCGTCCCCCTCGAAATCAAGGTTGTCAATTCTCACCTTTTCGGCATTGTGTATCAGTATTCCACCCTTTATTTTTGCCGAATTTTCTCCTGTTATTACAATGTTGCTCTGTGTACCCTCTTTCATACATCCAAAAGTGGAATACAGATTTTCGTTGCGGAAGGCAACCTCAGGGGCTGTCACAACAGCTCCGTCAAGTACAACGTGAATAAATCCGGGAAGAAGCACAGGCTCACTTACCTGCCATTCTCCTGCGGGAATTACCACCTTGTTAAGCCTTGTCTCTTTTGCACGTGTCACGGCATCCTGAATGGCTTTTTCACCAAGAGCTCTGTCCGGCGTTATATAATTATTCATACTTAATCCCCTCCGTTTCCACAGGAGCGGCTCCGTGTACGTTTTTGATAACTACGTCCTTAAAACCGTCGCCCTCTCTCATTGTGTCAAACTTGGTAAGAGCAAAGCTCTTTCTGTCGCTGTTAACGTATATGCCGTCAAAGGTTACGTTTTCCATTTTTACACCGCCATCCTGATGAGGCTGGTGGTCTGTACACACAGCACAGTGTGCCATATGAGAAATGTAAATGTTTTCAAAGGTGCAATCCTTGAGGGTAGCGCCTACGCACACAGTTTCGTTAGTCTGAGCGAATACGTTCTTGGCGTGAATATTACGCGTCTCACCCATTTGAGAGGGACGGTCTCTGTAATAGAGATTTTCTCCCACACGAAGCACACCGTAGGGATGGCAATTCATATCGTCGTTACGTGTGTCAATAACGTTTTTCACCTCTACGTCATACAGCTTTGAGCCGTCATGGTTGCGCAATGCCACAAGCGACTGGGCGCGCGAGGTACCGACTATATTTCTTATTATAATGTGATGCACGTCAATGTCACAATCCTCGGAAGGAAGGTAGGGGAAGGACGAGCTCTGCGTGGTTATTGCCACAAGGTCATCCCCCGACTGACCTGTAATATTTTCTATAACAAGGTAACTGCATCCCATACGAATGTCGATACAATCCTGATTAGGTATATTGTTTCTTCCGTATATGCGGATGTCTGCAATTCTGCCGTGAGAACAAAACAGTATATTGACAGCCCAATGGCGCTGTTCTATAAGCTCAAGGTTTTCGATAGTGAAATTTTCAACGTTGTGAAGAAGTATAAGGTTGTTAAACTGCATCCTTATACCCTTTTTCCTTGCATTAAGCTCAAGGAGTCCGTTATGCTTTCCACCGTCGAGAACAGCATTTCCCACACCTCTGATATGTATATTGTGCTGTCTGCCGACATTTATAAAATTACGCTCTCTGTCATATATATTTTCATTTCTGAAAACGTTGTCGTAAATTCCGTCAGCAAGTCTTATATGACAACTGTCAAGAATAACTTCAATATCCGAAGGAAGCAATACAGCCTCATCAAAGACCCAAAGGCATTCTCCGCTTCTTTGATTATACCTTGGAATCAAAACCGAACAACCCTGCTTACGAGCCGCATCAACAGCATTTTGCACAGAGCGGGAATCTGTATCGGCAATTATGCCGACGTCGTTAGGTGTAATGTAATTCATTTGAGTCTCCTTACTATTTCGTCTCCCACCTCTGAGGTAGACGCTTTTCCGCCAAGGTCCGGAGTAAGTGTCTTTCCTTCAACAAGCAATTCTTCTATAAGGTCGATAAGCTTCTTGCCCCAAGTCTCGTGTCCGAAGAAATCCAGCAGCTGCGAAGCCGACCACACGGTAGCAAGAGGATTTGCTATGCCCTTGCCTGCAATGTCGGGCGCAGAGCCGTGAATCGGCTCAAACATTGAGGGGAACTTTCTTTCGGGATTAAGGTTTGCACCTGCGGCAAGTCCCATACCGCCTGCAATTGCGGCACCCAAGTCCGTAAGAATATCGCCAAACAGATTCGAGGTAACCACTATCTCAAATCTCTTGGGGTCCTTTACCATAAACATACTTGCGGCATCTACAAGGTAAGAGTGAGTCTCAACCTCGGGATACTCCTTGCCTACCTCGGCGAATATCTTATCCCAGAATACCATTGAATAGTTGAGCGCATTAGCCTTAGAAATACTGGTAAGGCTCTTGCCCTCCTTCTTAGCAAGCTCATAGGCATATCTGATAACTCTCTCACAGCCAACTCTTGAGAACACACCGTCCTGAATAACCACTTCGTTTGGCTTGTCGCGGAAGAGCCAGCTTCCGCTTCCCGCATACTCGCCCTCGGTATTCTCTCTTACAAAGGTCATATTTACGTCTTCAACAGATACGTCCTTCAGAGGACAAGGCGCTCCCTTAAGAAGCTTTACGGGACGAAGATTGATATACTGGTCAAAGCTCTTTCTGATAACCAGAAGCAGATCCCAAAGAGATATGTGGTCGGGTACACCTGGTGCACCTACTGCGCCGAGGAACACAGCATCGTACTTTTTCAGCTCATCGATTCCGCCCTCTGCCATCATTCTGCCTGTCTCTTTATAATATTCACAGCCCCAAGGGAAATAAATAAATTCAAACTTAAAGCCGCCGTCAAGCTCGGCAACCTTTTCAAGCACCTTAACGCCTTCTCCGATTACCTCGGGACCTATTCCGTCTCCTGCAATTACCGCTATCTTATGTGTAAGCATATAAAATCCTCCAAAATAAACATTTAATCAGTTTATTGTAGCACAAAACACTTGGTTTGTAAAGCATTTTTCTTGACAGAAACAGCATTTAACTGTATAATTGTAAGAAGAAATACAAATAAAACAGGAGATGAACAAAAATGTTTGAAAGAAAAACCTTTGAGCATCATTATGACGGGGCAATAGAACCCTTTGCAATAACCGACAACGTATACTTCGTGGGATGCTTTTCAGCCTCTTCCCACCTTATTGATACAAGCGACGGACTCATTCTTATCGATACCGGATATGCGGACAACCTGTTTTTGTTGGTAGATTCCATATATAAGCTAGGCTTCAAGCCAACCGACGTAAAATACATTCTCCACACCCACTGGCACGGAGACCACACCGAAGCCACTGCAGGCTTTGTAAAAATAAGCGGAGCAAAAACACTCATTGGCGAGTACGATGCCAAGAAGGTATCAAAGTATTTTACTCCCGATATATTGCTGAAGGACAACGACAAGGTGACGCTTGGCAACACAGTTATTGATATTCTGCACACTCCCGGTCACACCGAGGGCTGTATATCCCCCTTCTTTAATTCCGGCTCGTACCGTGTGGGAATGTTCGGAGGAGCAGGTGCCAACACTCTTAAGGACGGATGCTTCGACTATGAAAAATGCCGAGAGGGTTACAGAGCATCACTGAACAGACTCAGACAGGAAAAGGTAGACGTGTTTATCGGAAACCACGTGTGGAACAACGACACCGAGGCAAAGGGAAAAATACTCCGAGAAACAGGTGAAAACAAGTTTATCGACCCAAATCTATTTGGTAAATTCCTCGATTTCTGCGAAAAGCGTCTGGATTCGCTGGAGCAAATGTGAACATTTTGTAAATATTGCATTTTTAAAGCACACACTCTTGCAAAAAAACAGGGTGTGTGCTATACTATATCGGCAAAAATACACACACAGTAGTGTAAATACGGCAGTTCGCAGTTCGGCTGTGTCCCGTAAACAGGCTTCTGTGGTGGTAAAAAACTTTAAGGAGGACATTTAAAATGTCAGTAATTTCAATGAAGCAGCTTCTTGAAGCAGGTGTTCATTTTGGACATCAGACAAGAAGATGGAACCCTAAGATGGCTGAGTACATCTTCACAGAGCGTAACGGCATCTACATCATCGACCTTCAGAAGACAGTTAAGAAGGTTGAAGAAGCGTACATGTTCATTCGCGAGATCGCTGAAAACGGCGGTAACATTCTTTTCGTAGGTACAAAGAAGCAGGCACAGGACGCTATCAAGGATGAGGCGCTCAGAGCAGGTATGTACTACGTAAACGCTCGTTGGCCCGGCGGTATGCTCACAAACTTCAAGACAATCAGAAGAAGTATCGCAAGACTCAACACACTTTACAAGTTTGCTGAGGACGGCACATTCGCACAGCTTCCCAAGAAGGAAGTTGTTGCACTCACAAAGGAAATGGAAACCCTTGAAAAGAACCTTGGCGGTATCAAGGAAATGGGCGGTATCCCCGATGCTATTTTCATTGTTGACCCCCGCAAAGAAGCTAATGCTGTAGCAGAAGCTAAGAAGCTCGGTATTCCGATCGTTGCTATTGTTGATACAAACTGCGATCCCGACGATATCGACTACGTTATCCCCGGCAACGACGACGCTATCCGCGCTATCAAGCTCATCTCTTCTGTAATGGCTAACGCTGTTATCGAAGGACATCAGGGCGAGCAGGTAGAGGCTGCCGCAGAGGCTGAGGAAGCTTCCGAAGAGGAAACAACAGAAGAATAATTTTAAAGAAAGGATACTTTACCGCAATGCGGTAAACGGTATAAATTTATGCCTATTACAGCTAAACAGGTTGCAGACCTCAGAGCTAAGACAGGTCTTGGCATGATGGAGTGCAAGAAGGCACTCACAGAGGCTGACGGAAACGAAGAAGAAGCAATAAAGATCCTTCGTGAGAAGGGACTTGCAGTTGCTGACAAGAAGTCATCAAGAATTGCAGCAGAGGGTATCGTTGACATTATGTACGACGAGGCTACAAAGACTGCCGCTATGATCGAAGTAAACATCGAAACAGACTTTGCTGCTTCAAACGCAGTATTCGGAACCTTCGTTAAGGATCTTCTTAAGATAATCCTTGACAAGAAGCCCGCTGACGTTGCAGCTCTTCTTGCTCTTCCCTTCGATGCAGAGCAAAACGTTGAGACAGCTCTCAAGAACAAGGTATTTGAGATCGGTGAAAACATCAACATAAGAAGATTCGTTACAATCGACGGTGTAATTGCTTCTTACATTCATGGTAAGGGTACTATCGGTGTTATGGTTAAGATGGCAGACAGCGCTGCTGCTGACAAGGCTGAATTCAAGGAAGCTGCTAAGAACGTAGCTCTCCAGATTGCAGCTATGAAGCCCTCATATCTTGACAAGGATTCAGTTCCTGCTGACGTTATCAAGGCTGAGATGGAAATCATCATGGCTCAGATCAAAAACGACGAAAAGAATGCTAACAAGCCCGACAACATCATCGAAAAGATGGCAATGGGTAAGATTGGCAAGTACTATTCTACCAACTGTCTTCTCCTTCAGGAGTACGTTAAGGAAGAAAAGTTCACTGTTGAACAGTACCTTGCAAGCGTAGCTAAGGAGCTTGGCGCTGACGTTAAGGTAGAAGCATTCCTTATGTACGAAAAGGGCGAAGGTCTCGAAAAGAGAGAAGAAAACTTCGCAGAAGAGATTGCTAAGCAGCTCGCAGGCAACTAATAATTCCAAAAAAGCGGCTAGCAGCCGCTGGCAATGCTCGCCTATCCAAAGCTTTGCATACGTTCAAAAAAGTGAAACGGCGAGGTTGATTTAATGCAATTTCCTAGTATACAAAAAAAGCGGCTAGCAGCCGCTGGCAATGCTCGCCTATCCTAAACTTTGCATATGTTCAAAAAAGTGAAACGGCGAGGGCGTAATAATCGAAAAATTTCCTATAAAGAAATAAAACGCAACGGTTTATCCGTTGCGTTTTTTTGTTCGTTATAGTCTAAAATTGCATACAGTTGTGATAGGCGAGATTTGCCTCGGCTGCTAGCCGCTAATCATCAAAGGATGAAATTATTATAGCTGCAACAACCATAATACCGCCGACAGCTATACCTACAGTCAACGAATCCAGACCCCACAATATGGACAGCACTGTAGTTATGACGGCAGAAAACGGCATTATAACGGCAACGGTAGAAGGAGAAATGTACTTCATTGCATTGGTTCTTATAGTCCAACACAAAGCGGAGGACACTACCGCTATCAATATAAGGACACCGATAAGCTTTGGAGTTATCGGGAACACTATTTTTTCTATTCCCGTTGCATCGAGGACAAAGGAAATGGACAGTCCGGAAATAAGTCCCACAACACTTTGTACCGCAAGATACATCGGCACGTAAAACTTCTTTGCAAACGCACCCGTTCCGGCAATATTGACGCCATAAAGTATGCCCGACAAAGCACACAAAAGCTCTCCTATCCCCCAGCCTCCGTCAAAAGAGACCCCGTTGAGCACAAAAACACCGGCAAGGCACAGCACGGAAGAAATAACAGTGAAGAACTTTATTTTTTTCTTTACCAGAAAAAACATAAGTATTGGAACAGCAACGCAAGAAAGGTTCTCAAGAAATGCGTATTTTGCGGGAGTAGTGTACAAAAGACCGATTTTTTGACTTATATTGGCAAGTGCAAGAAAAAAACCTGTGGGAACACCTACCTTGATATAATCGAAGCTGAATTCCTTAAAATGCTTCACCGACATCATCAAATATACAATAATAAGTATCAGCTCGGAAAAAGCCGTTTTGAAGGTTGGGGAGTAATATTTTTGAATTTCGTAGGTAACCAGCGGAGCCAGACCCCATACAAACACCACGAAAAACAGTCCTAAATACGAAGCAAGCTTTTTATTCTTCATTATATCGCCTCCGAAAAAATCACTGTTACATATAATATCACTTTTCTTGACAATTGTGAAGATAAGCTTTATAATATGGATGTGAAAAATTTTCAACACGAGGCAATTATGGATATAAACAAAATAGAAGTTATACTTTGTGCACTGAAAATGGGTTCGTTTTCAAAAGCGGCGGAAAAATACTCTTATACCCCCTCGGCACTTTCTCATATAGCCACTTCGCTGGAATCTGAAATCGGAATAAAATTCATAAAACGTACTCACAGCGGAATAGAGGCAGACAACGTTGAGGTAGTGAAAGCACTGCAAAAAATATGCGAAACAAAGAACTATATACAATCCCTTGCAAAAAACGAAAAGCGCTTGTCAGTGGGTACTTATTCCAGCGTATCGAAATACCTGTTGCCAAGTATAATAAAAAGCTACCGCAAGGCACACCCCGACGTACAGGTGGATATCACGGTAGTCAACTCACTCTCGCAGCTGCTTGACAAGGATATTGACGTACTGTTCGGCACGTGCTTGCAATCCAAAGAATACGTCTGGTTAGAGGTAATGACCGACCCATACCAAGCGGTTTTTCCAAAGGGTCACACCTTTGATAAGGAATTCCGATTTGACAAAAAATACGCCGAAACCTTTATAGTTTCTGATGAATATACCGTAATGCAATTGGTAAATAAAAACAATTTTAACGGCACTACGGTAATAAATGCACACGACGACAGCTCAATCATTCAAATGGTAAAGGCAGAAATGGGAGTTGCAATTCTCCCACGGCTGTCGGTAGTCGAAAGCGACGGAGTGGAAATACTTCCCATTCAGCCGCCGCTGACACGTACACTGGGTCTGAGCTACAAAAAGCATTCGCCCAAGGCACGCTTGATTACAGAGTTTTCCAAATTTTTTGCCCACCTATCGACGTAGTTGGCGAAAATTCCATATAATGTAAAAAGGAAAGAGAACAAATTCTCTTTCCTTTTAATTACGTTTAAAAAGCCTTGCCGTTTATCCAAACAGATGCCAAAGTGATACGTGCATCATATATTGGTCATACCACAGCTCTATTTCAGGCTCGTATTTGCCAATGGTTTCCTTTAGCTCCACAAATCGCTGATGCGCACTTTCGTCTTTGCCCTCAGCCTTGTCTATTGCGGCATTGAGCACAAGCACAGCGTATTCAAGGTAATACCCCAGAAGCTTATACGCAACCGACTGTGCTCTGTAAGGGGCTGCCCTATGCTCCTTTACAAAGTCTTTAAAGCCCTCAATGAGAGCAATTGCTTTTTTGAAATTTTCCGTAAGGCTTGGTGCGTAATACGGTCTGCCGCTTTCCTCAGACATCTTTCCGTTGAAATATCTGTAATCGGCAAGCTTACCAAGATTGGTGAAAAACTCCACTACCCTTTCCCAATCCTCACCGTATGCGTGGCTGAAATAGTCTTTTTTCAGCTCGTCAAAATCAACAGAGGTGTCAAACAAGGTTGAAGCATAGGTGTAGAATGAAAATCCGTTGGGGAAATAGCTTCTCTGGGAGCCGTCCTCAACAACGCCGTCGCAGCCATTTGATTTATACCCCTTAATATCGTTGCATATTATTCTCGCGGCATCAATAACTCCAAGGTCTCTGTACTGCGCCTTCCAGTAGTGGTATTCGTATACAAAGGTTTTTACCTTGCATTTTTCCTGCCATCTCTTAGCATGAGCAATATACTCGTTTACGCTTCCAGGAAGCTTGTTTTTATTAAGACTGAATTCCTTGAGCTCAATCTTCGAGGTATCCAGATTCATTTTTACGTGCTCGGTATAATCTCTTGATATAGCGGCAAGCAAAAGTGAAAAACGGTCGGGGTTTTTAACAGTCACCGTTTCCGGTGCCCAAGTCGTGTCAACGTAGCAAATAAACACTATTCTTGTATTAAGTCCTCTGGCTGTCAGCTCTTGGTCGATATCGTTCATCAGCATCATATACCAATCGGACGGTATTTTCTTACGGCATTCGTCACATTCGCAATGATTGTTCGAGCCGTCCGCAAGCCACACGTGAAGATAATCAACGTTTGTTGCGCGCTGAGCGTAGTCGGCAATATACCTTGCAACGATTCCTCTTGCCTCGGAATTTGACATACAGAAGTTGGTATTGATAGATATACCCTTAAACAAATCGCGCTTACCATCGGTTTGAGCAATATATTTGCGAACTTTTTCGGGTACCTTTTCAGGCTCTTGGCTGTTCCACGCTTCAGACGAATCTATTCCAAAGGGTGCCACTGTCCAACCGTGTCCCATATCGTGAAACTGTAAGCCTCTTTTTGATATCTCTGCCTCACACTGTCTTTTCCACTGCAAAACAGTCTGTTTGGTAACAGGCTCAGGCTCTCGGGTACTGTTCTGAGTGTGCTTGTAATAGGAGTCATAGTATACCCTTGGATTGTCAAACTCCATCATAAAGATATTCATACCTATCTTTGGAGTGAAGTCAATGGCATCCATCATAAGATGCTGTGCCTCTGCACCCTCGTTGCACTGTCCTCTGTAACGGCAGGATGCCATTTTGTGATACTTAACGCACTGTATATCCTTTACGGGAATCATCTCGCCGTCAATACCGGGAAAAAGCCAACGGCATCCGTTTTCCGTCAGATATCTGTACACGGCAAGAAGTACGCTTCGCGGATTGCTACCCGCAATAATTCCGCCCTCCGTGTCGCAATCAATGTGAATAATATCGTCAAGATACAGGTCGTCAGCCTCGGAGGTGTCAAGTCCGAAATCCGACATAACTCCAAGCCTGAAGCCGTCCTTTGCATCGGGAGCATAGTTTATTTCTATTTCTCCGCACATAGGCATCATCATTCTGAGGTACTTTTTAAGCTCTTCTGAAGCAAAATCTATTGTGTGATTTGAAGTAATTTTATTTATCTTAAGCATTTTATCCCTCCTTTTTTATAATTGTATAACAAAAAAGTAGGTTTTTCAATGGAAAATTAATAAAATGTAGTTGGAATATACATAAGCGGAGAGCCTCCGCTGGCAATGCTCGCCTATCGTAACCTTTGAGTATACTCCAACAAGGTAAAACGGCGAGGTTAATTTAATACAATTTCCTAGTATATAAAAAAGCCGTTTAAAAACTCTGTTAGAGTTTTTAAACGGCTTCTTTTTGTCTTAAGATCAGTCAAGTGGAACGTATACGGAGCTGGTCTGACAAACCTTTTTTGAAACCTTGTACTGCAGCTCTATGTAATATCCCTTTGCTTCTTCGGGGATAGTACCGCTTACAGTTCCCGTGGTTTTGTCAACCTTCAGCCATGAACGTGTTTTCTGCCACTTCTGGTCTAAAAATACGTAATTGCCCCAGCCGAATTTGTTGTGCTTGCTATAGGTCATGGGAGAAGTGATGTAATGTACGTATGCAACTACCGAGCCCGTTACGTTTTCAGGTATTCTGATACGGCAGTTTACCTCTCGTCCCTTTGGCTGTGTTGCAAAATTCACAAGTCCGTTTTCGCCGTAGGTTACCCAATCTGCAAATAAATAGCTGTGTTCCTTACTCCATGCACTGCCGTGTGAATGTCCCCAGCTGCCAAGCATGGTCAAACAGGTCTTAGTGTTAAAGCCCTGTGTATGCTTAAAGGAGTCAACGTAGGAGTTGATTCCAAAGTTGTTGTCGTCGTTGTATGCAAACCAAAGTATCGGCATTTTTGCGTTGTCAAGATTTCTTTCAGCCGCCCACAGTGCATCGACGTAAGGGTTTGCAAAATCTGCGAAGGAACGCATCTCGTCTCCAAGATATGCTGTGCCGTAAATGGGTATTGCAAAGGAGAAGCGATTGTCATATCCGATTACCTGGGCAACCATTGTGCCACCCCATGAAATACCTGTGATTCCAATATTGTTGGCATCAACTCTCTTGTCCTGGCGAAGAATATTTCCCGCAAGAATAACCTGGCTGAGACCGTGGTATGCCCACTGCTCCTGTACCTCGGTATAAGAGGTGTGATAAGGACGGTTAGGTGCATTTACGTAGCCTTCCTCGGCAAAATCCTCTGTAAGTCCGTATACCCATTCGCCTTTAGGGTCTTTGCCTTCGGTCTCACCTACGTCAACTGCCGAGGGGAAGAAGCCTGTAGTATCCATGGCAATTGCCGCATATCCGCGCTGATTCCATAACTCTACCCACTTATAGTAAGCATGTCCTCCGCCGCCGTGCACAAGTACAACGGCAGGCACGGGAGAATCCTCCGAAGCTCCCTCAGGGAAGCCCACAAAAGCAAATACCTTTGTCTTTTCACCCTTATACTCGAGTCCGTCGTAGGTGATAGCCTTAATGTGATTGTACTTTTCGGCTGTGGGATTGAAGCTTGGAACTTCCTTCCATTTGGTCTGAGTATTGATTGCAAGGTTCATACCGTCAAGTATTTCCCGACGCTGTTCTGCAACGGTCTTGTCACCTTCCTTGCCAAAGGTGTAATTTTCCCACTGATTTTTCTCCGGTAATGTGAACGTTTCCACAGGAACCTCCTCTATAGGTGCAGTTGCTATAGTGTCGAATTTTACTCTTTTTGTAGCATCCATCATTCGTGAAAGTATAGCGGCAACCTCGCTTCTCTTTATATTGGAATTGGGATTACAATTATGCAATCCGTCAGCGCCTGCAAGTATTCCCGCCTTGTAAAGCTTATAGATACCCTCAGCACCTGCCATATCCGAAGGTACGTCGAGAATCGAATTTTTAGGAATAATATTTATCTCCTCCAACGCCTCGTCGGGAAGCGCCTTTGCAAATATCTCCATATATCCCACTCTTGTTGCCGAAGCGGTATAGGAGTATTCCTTTGAAATAATACCGTTTGTTCTGCAATAATCAACGTAGTTCTGATACCAAGGCTCTCCGTTTGTAAGTGTAACCGAGCCTGTAGTGTAACGCTGATGCATACAAGCCGCAAGCTTGATTGCCTCGGCATAGCTCATATTTTCGTTGGGCTTGTAGGTGTCCACACTATCCTTTCCGTTAACAAGTCCCAGCTCGTATGCCTCCTTGACACTGCTGTAATACCACTCGCCTTCCTCCACGTCCTTAAAAGGAAACTCGGTGGCACTTATGCACAGCGCCAAAGCCGAAAAGCTCATAATCATGGCAAGTAAAAAAGCACTAAATCTTTTCATTTTTCTTTCCTCTCTCACTGTATTTGTCCCGGGTCAAATGAAGGCATAAGCTGAAGCTTAAACAGATTCATTTTGTGTTTTCTGTCTATGGAAGCCTTCTTTTCCATATCATCAATTTTGCCCGTTCTGATATAACGGTCAAGCTCCGCGTAGGTGAATCCCAGATTGTCCTCATCCGTCCTTCCGCAAAGACCGTCTATAGGTGTTTTCTCTACAAGGTCTGCAGGAAGCCCAAGCTCATGTCCTATCGCCTTTACCTCTGCCACGGTAAGCCTTGAAAGAGGGCTGAAATCTCCCGCCGCATCACCGTAGCGTGTGGAATAGCCAACCCAATCTTCAGAAAGATTACAGGTGTTTGCCACACGACCGTTGACACTCTGAGACACCGCGTAAAGAGTTGTCATTCTGACTCTGGGCGGAATGTTCGTGAGAGTCTGTGCAGTCAGCTCAAGTCCTTGGGGCATAGCGTTGCGAAGCCCTTCGACAGCATCCTTTATATTTATAATAAAATGACGTATTCCAAGGTGTTCCACCAGCTTATAAGCACAGTCTATATCGTGCTGTTCTCCGCAAGGCATCAGGACACCCACTACTCTGTCACGCCCCAGCGCCTCAACGCATAAAGCGGCAACCACCGAGCTGTCCTTACCGCCGGATATTCCCACAACGGCATTACAGTCCTTGCCGTTATTTTCAAAAAATTCTCTTATCCACTGAACGCAAGCCTCTTTAATTCTCTTTGCGTTAAACATCTTCTTACTCCTCGATTCTGACCTGAATTGCTCTCATTGCATCAAGTGCCGTTTTGTGACTTTCGGGTGTTACTCCGGCACAGCCCCTTGCATCAACGACAAGAGGTGTCTCGGGAAAGAATGCCTTAACGACTGCCACGTTGGATATAACGCAAATATCCGTGCAAAGTCCTGCAAAGACTATCTCCTCAACGTTTTCTTCCTTACTCAGCACGTCTACAAGCTCCTTTGAACCAAAGGTCAGCTTGTCCACTGCCTCTGTTTTTCTCAAGGCTTCAAGCTCGGGATATATCTGCCATCCCTCAGTCCCCTTGATACAGTGCCGAACAGGAAGATTTTTTCCCTCCTGCGTGTCAAGATAGTTTTCAAAATGTGTGTCTCTTGTAAACAACACCTTTCCGTCAAAGCCTTCGATAAGCTTCTTTACGTATGGTACTATTTTTACCGCTTCGGCACTGCCAAGTGCACCGTCGATAAAGTCTTTTTGCATATCAACAACTATAAGTATTTTCATAACAATCTCCTTTTGATTCATTTTACCACACTATTTGTTTAAATGCAACTGCAAAAGCCAAAATCATTGACATCTTTATCAAGTTATGATATCATTATTTTACAAGCAATACTAATTCTACACAACAGGAGCAGGTAAAATGAACACTTCAAAAGCTTTTGAAATATTGGGACTTGAAAAGAAAAACGGTGTTCTCACAGCCGAACAAATTGCAAAAGTAAAGGGACTCGGATGCCTGAGAGACAAACGCTTCGATGACGTTTTCAACGTGAGAGTAATAACCGGAAACGGCAAAATAACCACCGACAAGCAAAGGGCAATAGCCGAAGCAGCCGACCGTTTCGGCTCGTCTGAGGTAGCAATGACAAGCCGTATGACCGTTGAGATTCAAGGTGTAAAATACGATAACATTCCCGCTCTCATTCTCTTTTTGAAAGAAAAAGGACTGGAAACAGGCGGAACGGGACCGAAGGTAAGACCCGTTGTTTCCTGCAAGGGAACTACCTGTGTTTTCGGTCTCATAGATACCTTTTCTCTGAGCCAAAAAATACACGAACGCTTCTACGTAGGTTATCACGATGTAGTGCTTCCCCATAAGTTTAAAATTGCTGTGGGAGGATGTCCGAATAACTGCGTGAAGCCCGACTTAAATGACGTGGGTATAATCGGACAGAGAGTATTTATCCCCATTACCGACAAGTGCCGTGGCTGTAAAAAATGTGCCGTCGAGCTTGCCTGTCCTATGAAAGCCGTTACCCTGAACGGCGAAAAAATAAATCTTGATACCCAAAAATGCAACAGGTGCGGACGCTGTTTTGAAAAATGTCCCTTCGGTGTATTTTCTTCTGCCGTAAAGGGCTATAAGATATGTATCGGCGGACGCTGGGGCAAAAAGACAGCCCAAGGAAAACCGCTGTCAAAAGTATTTTGCTCCGAAGAAGAGGTGCTGACAACCGTGGAAAGAGCAATACTTCTTTTCCGCGACGAAGGAATCAAGGGAGAGCGTTTTGCCGACACTATTGAAAGACTCGGATTTGATTATGTTGAAAAGAAGCTTTTGGGCAAATAATCTCTTTTTTCTGATATTGCTTTTCTCTCTGTTTTTGCTTGGATGTACAACGGAAGAAAAGCCCACAAGCGACAGCATTACCTTCACCGACGCTCTGGAAAGAGAAGTCACCGTACAAAAGAATCCCGAAAGGGTTGCCGCTCTCATTGGAAGCTTTGCTGAGGTTTGGCAGCTTGCCGGCGGAACGGTCTGTGCCACAGCCGAGGACGCCTGGGAGGATTTTGGGCTGGAACTTGACGCCGTAAATCTTGGAGGTGCACATTCCCCGAACCTTGAGCTGCTTCTTTCAGCGTCTTGTGACCTTGTGATAGCAAGTGCTTCAACAGCCTCCAACGTTGAATTACTTAACGTGCTGGAAAACGTGGGCACAACGGTCGCCTATTTCGACGTTGACTGCTTCGAGGACTATCTTGCAATGCTGGATATATGTACCGATATAACAGGCAGAAAAGACCTTTATGAAAAAAACGGCGTGACCGTAAAAAAACAAATAGAAGAAATTAAATCAAATACGTTTATTCCCGAAAGTCAAAAGAAAATACTTCTGCTCCGTGCCTCATCGGGTGCGGTTAAGGCAAAGGGCAGTGAGGGAACAGTGCTCGGGGAGATGCTGAAGGATGCAGGGCTTGTTAATATTGCAGACAGCAGCTCCGGACTTCTTGAAGAGCTTAGTGTGGAAAGCATTATACAAAACGAGCCGTACCGAATCTTTGTTGTTACAATGGGTAACGACACCGAAAAAGCAAAGAAAAACATATCACGAATGCTGGAGGAAGATCCTGCGTGGAACACCCTTGAGGCTGTGAGAGAAGGCAGATTGCATTTTATGGACAGACGTCTGTTTAATCTCAAGCCCAACGGTCGCTGGGCACAAAGCTATGAACAACTTTTTGAAATATTGCGCTAGAGCCGATGTTTTATATATTCTCGGTTTTTTGCTTCTGGCAGTAGCTGTGGTTCTGGGGCTATCTTTGGGAAGTACCAATCTTGCTCTTTGCGACTTTGATACAGCACGGACAATACTTGTTTACGTACGCCTCCCCCGTACCGTCGCCTGTATCCTATGCGGTGCCGCGCTTGGAGTAGCAGGTGCCGTAATACAGGGAGTACTGTCCAATAATCTGGCATCTCCCGGTGTTATAGGAGTAAATTCGGGAGCGGGGTTGGCTGTAACGCTTTGCACTGCCTTTGGAATATACGGCGGTTGGCTGCTTTCGTTTTTTTCGTTTATCGGCGCATTCGGGACAGTACTTGCCGTCAGCGTTATCTCAAAAAAATACTGTACCTCCAAATCTGCCGTGATTTTGATCGGTGTTGCTCTAAACAGTTTTCTGAATGCTATCTCTGACACAGTAATAACCTTTGATACAGACGTTGGAGTAATGAGCAACAACTTTAAGATTGGAGAATTCACTTCCGTTACCTACGGAAAGCTCATACCCTCGGCAGTAGCAATAGCAATAAGTCTTATAATCCTTTTTACCCTGACAAACGAGCTTGACGTTCTCTCACTGGGAGAGGACAGTGCACGCAGTCTGGGATTAAATACAAGGGCAATGCGCACGGTTTTTCTCATACTTGCCGCCTCACTGGCAGGCTGTGCCGTAAGTCTGGCAGGGCTGTTGTCCTTTGTGGGCTTGATTGTGCCACACACAGTAAGATTTTTTACAGGAAACAGATCATCGCGCTTGTTACCCTTGTGCGCCATATACGGTGCAGGCTTTGTCGCTGTTTGCGACACTGCCGCGCGGACAGTTTTTTCGCCATACGAAATACCCGTTGGAATAATTATGTCGTTCCTGGGTGTACCCTTCTTCCTATTTTTGATTGTAAAGCGGCGAGGTTGATTTTGAACCAATGATTGAAATAAAAAACGTAACGGCAGGCTACGGCAAAAAGACAGTGCTGCAAAACGTATCACTGACAGCCTGCGAAGGAAAAACAATGGCAATTATCGGGCCAAACGGCTCGGGGAAAAGCACACTTTTGAAGGTAATTGCCGGAATATTGCCCACAACGTCCGGAACGGTAGTGGCAGACGGCACGCAAATAGGCAAGGCTTCGCCCACAGACGCAGCAAAAAAGATAGCCTATCTTCCGCAGGAAAAAAATGTTCCCGATATGACAGTGGCGGAAACGGTGCTTCACGGCAGATTTCCTCACCTCAGTTATCCCAGACGCTACACGCAAAGGGACCGAGAGCTTACAAGACAGGCAATGGAAAAAATCGGAATTTTACATCTTGCTGACAAAAATATGTCTCAGCTGTCAGGAGGAATGAAGCAAAGTGTGTATATCGCCATGGCACTGTGTCAGGATACAGACTATATTTTATTGGATGAGCCTGCGGTGTACTTGGATATTGCAAATCAATTCACACTGATAAGGCTCTTAAAGGAGCTTGCATCCGGCAGAAAAGGAATCGTTGCTGTAATGCACGACATTCCCACAGCCTTCGACTGCTTTGACGAAATAGCAGTGATGTCAAACGGTGTTTGCGTTATGCAGGACACTCCCGAAAAGGTGTGCGGGTCAGGTATTGTAAGTGAGCTGTTTGGAGCAGATTTAATAAAAAGCCAACAAGGTTATATAATAAAGGAGAAATTGAAATGAAAAAAGTAAAATGGGGTGTAATCGGATGCGGCGGTATTGCCAACCGCAGAACTATTCCCGGTATGATGCTTGCTGAAAACGCTGAGCTTTATGCAGTAATGGATGCAAATCTTCAGGCTGCAGAAGGTGTAAAAGAAAAATACGGTGCCAAATATGCCTTTGACAAATACGAGGACCTTCTGGCACTTGACGAGGTGGAGGCTGTTTATATTGCGTCTCCCGTGTTCGCCCACAAGGAACAGGCTTTGGCGGCGGCGAAAGCAAAAAAGCATATCCTTCTGGAAAAGCCCATGGGAATTACTCTGGCAGACACAGAAGAGATAATCAACGCCTGCGAAAAGGAAGGCGTAAAGCTGGGTGCAGGCTTTATGATGCGCTTCCACGCCTATCATCAGGCAATAAAGGAGCTCATTGAAAAGGGTACTATCGGCGAAATAGTTTCCATGCGTGCTCAGTTTACCTGCTGGTATCCCAAAATGGAAAACTGCTGGAGACAGGACGTAAAGCTGTCGGGAGGCGGTGCTCTTATGGATATGGGAATCCACTGTATTGACCTTCTCATATATCTTTCTGGACTCACTCCCGTTGAGTGCACAGGATTTGCTCACAATGCAACCTTCGGATATACAGCAGATGATTCATCTGCCGTTGTGATAAAGATGAATAACGGTGCACTTGCAATGGTAGATGCAAACTTCAACATTCCCGACGATGCGGCAAGCTGTCCTATGGAATTCTACGGAACAAAGGGAAGTATTGTTGCAGTAGGCACTCTGGGTCAAGTGGAGGGAGGCACTGTCAAGGTGCTCACCTGTGATGACGGAGCAGGCTATGATGCACTGCAGAACAGAGCACCCGCGAAGCCTGTGGAAATAAAGGTTGACTTTGGCAATATGTACACCAAGGAAATAGAGGCATTCTCCAACGCCGTAATAAGTGATACCGTACCCCCTGTAAACGGAAGAAATACTATTATTGACCAACAGATAATAGAAGCGATATACAAAACCAACGGGGGAAAGTTATAGCCGAATGGAGCCGCTGGCAATCCTCGCCTATTGTAACCTTTGACAACGTAAAACGGCGAGGTTGATTTAATGCAATTTCCTAGCATATAAAGAATGAGCTAAGATAATTTTTAAAAGATATCTTAGCTCTTTTTCACTATTTTATCAACAACATAAACGCTGTCATAATAATCAAAAAGCCGAAATTAAAAAGTGAAAACTTCAAAATATAGCTTCCTGCCTTACCGGGATTATGTCTGACGTAATCTCTGAAGGTTATAAGACTGGCAAGAGAGGAAATCAGCGTACCGACACCTCCGATATTGACTCCCACCAGCAAGTCTGCATAGTTTTCCGTAAACTGTGACAGCAGAATGGCAGAGGGCACGTTGCTGATGACCTGACAGGAAAGAATACTGAAAAGCAAGGTGCTCTTTTGAAGAAGTGCGGAAAAGACGTCACGAACAACGTCTATCCTCGCCATATTACCCGAGAATATAAAAAAGAACACAAAGGTCAAAATTAACGGATAATCCACCATTTTCAATGCTCTTTTGTCAAGGGGCATAAGTGCCAGCGGTATAACAATAAGCCCTATCCAATACGGAATGCCTCTGAAAACTATTACGATGGATAAAGCAAAAAGCACCAGATATATAGCCGTCTTCTGTGGGTTTAGCTTCATTTTTTCCTCGGGCAGAGACAGTGCCTCGGGCTTTACAAAAACAATACAGCAAAGTGTAATGAGAGCAACTGCCAAAAGAAAAGGCGGAAGCATTATACCCATAAATTCCATTGTGGGTATTCCGTAGCTTGAATACAAATAAAGATTCTGAGGATTGCCAAAGGGGGTAAGCATTCCGCCCAGATTAGCGGCAATATTCTGCATAATGAAGGTGAATGCCATATACTTTTTCATCCCTGTAGAGTCCAGTACCAGATAGCCAAGGGGAAGAAAAGTAATAAGTGCCATATCGTTGGCAATGAGCATAGAACCGATAAAGGTTATGTACACAAGGGCAAGTATGCTCATTCTGGCATTCTTGAAAAGCTGTACTACCTTTCTGGCAAGCATATAGAAAAAACGAATGTTCTTCAAAGCGCAAACCACAGCCAAAACACAGAACAAACAGGTCAGTGTTCTCAGGTCAAAATATCCAAGATATTCCCTGTCCGGAGGCACAATAACACTTGTTATCAATGCCGCAATTAACGCTATGCACATAACGGCGTTTTTTTTAACAAAGTACGTAAAGGAGTTCATTTTCTTCGCTTTCTAATCTTTTTTTAAAATTTTATCACTCAGGACAGGATTTGTCAACATAATACTTTGTCAACTAAAACAAATTTGCCATTGTATACACGGATACTTTGTCACAAAATTTATACAAATTTACCAAAATACTTGAAAAAGCTTGATAAATTCTTCGTTTTGTGATAAAATAAATCATTAATTTATACTCGAAAGAGAGGTTGTTATTTTGAACTGGGAATTTATCGTTCTTATAATTTATTTTGTTGCTATGCTCGGAATCGGTGTTGTTCTTTTCTTGCGCAGCAAAAGTACATCCGACAAGGATTACTTCCTTGGCGGAAAGTCAATGGGCCCTTGGGTAACCGCTATGAGTGCTCAAGCATCCGACATGAGTGCTTGGCTTCTTATGGGCTTGCCCGGAAGCATTCTGGCCTTTGGTCTCGGTCAGGCATGGATTGGCATCGGTCTTGCCATAGGTACGGCTCTCAACTGGATACTTATTGCACGACGTCTCAGACGCTTCTCGCAAGCGGCAGGTGACTCTATCACCCTTCCTCAGTATCTTTCAAACAGGTTTGTAACTAAGGGTAAGGGGCTTCAGATTACTTGTGCTGTAGTTTTCCTTGTATGCTTTACTGTATATGTTGCTTCGGCATTCGTTGCAGGAACGGACGTTTTCACCGCTCTTTTCCCCAACGTTAACAGAAGCGTGGCAATGGTAATATTCGCCGCTATACTTATTGTCTATACTTTCCTTGGCGGCTATAAGGCAGTTTGTTGGACAGACTTCTTCCAGGGAATTCTTATGCTGGTAGCTGTACTTGCAGTTCCGATTATCATTGTACTTACAAAAAATCTTGATGTATCTGCTTTGGACGTTGCCGTTACCGCTAACGATGGCACTGTATACGCCTTTGAAAAGAGCTTCTTCGGTGCTCCGATAAAAGAAATAATAAGCGGTCTTGCCTGGGGACTCGGCTACTTCGGTATGCCCCACATCCTTGTTAGATTTATGTCTATCAAAAAGCCTTCAATGGTGAAAAAGTCCTCTGTAGTTGCTATCACATGGGTTATTCTTGCACTTATTGCTGTTATTTTCATCGCTGTATTTGGAAGAATTCTTATAGGTGAAGAGCTTCTTGCAAACGGTCAACAAAAAATGGTATTTGTTCAGCTCTCACGCAACCTCTTCCCTGCTGCAGTTTCAGGTGTGCTTCTCGCTGCTATTATCGCAGCTTCAATGTCAACGGCCGACAGCCAGCTCCTTGTTGCATCGTCTTCATTCACGTCGGATATATACAAGCCCATCATAAGAAAAAACGCTTCAAATAAAGAAATACTTTGGGTTGGCCGTGTAGTTGTCCTTGCAGTTGCGGTTGTGGCTTATTTCATCGCAAGCAGTAAGGGCGAAGGCGCTCAAGCCATAATGAATCTTGTTGAAAATGCGTGGGCAGGCTTTGGCTCGGCTTTCGGCTCCGTGGTTATCCTCTCTGTATTTTGGAGAAGGTTTACTTACAAGGGTGCTCTTGCGGGCGTTATCTCAGGAGCTCTTGTGGACGTGCTTTGGCTTGCATTCCTTTCGGGTACAGGTATTTACGAAATTATCCCCGGATTTATCGTAAGCATGGTAGTATCAATTGTTGTTACACTTCTTGACAAGGCACCTTCGAAGGAAATTACCGATATATTCGACGAAGCAACGTCTCCCGTTGCCGAATAATCAGTTTTCAACTATCACATAAAAGGCGGCGAGATTAGTTTAATGCAATTTCCTAATATATAAAAAGCTTCCGTGTGCAAAATGCACACGGAAGCTTTTTGCTCGTAAATTGTGTTTAACACAACCTCGCTGTTTTTCTGCAATTAGTTATTGATTCATACCGATAGGCGAGAATTGCCAGCAAAGGCTCTCCGCTTTTTATGCCTTTAAGTCGTATTCCTTTTGTATGCCGTCGGTAAGCTCCTTGCCCGTTGCATATTTGTACACCTGGGCAACGTGCTTTTTCAAAAGCTCCTTTTCTTTCTCGCTCTTAAGCTCGCTGTAAAGCACGTCCACAGGGTAGGTCACAAGCTGTTTGCCTCTCTTTTCCACCGCCTTAAGTATTGAAAACGTAGCGTTGGAAATTCTGCCCGATTCAACGTAAAGATGAATTGCAAGACTGTATTCGGGAAGATTTTTCTTTACAATAATAGTGGAGTTCGGTGACATACTGAAATTGCCCAGGGAATATGCGCAAAGCACGCCGTCAATGTATTTTACAGGTTGTACCATATGGGAATGACCTGCCAAAACCGTATCAGCTCCCGCCTTGAGTGCCTGAGCTACCACATATTCGGAAAACTTTCCGGGGACGGGGTTGAACTGACCGCCGACGTGAGGATAGCAAATAACTATATCTGCCTTTTCCTTTGCCTTTTTAATATCCTCGGTAAATTGAGCAATGTAGGGTGCTGATTCCTCTTCGTTAATATAATCGTCGGCTCTTTCGATGGTATTGGGCAACCCTACAGCCATTTTTATTATTGCTCTGTGCTCCTCCTTCATTTTGGGAAAGCGCTTATCTACCCATGTCTTCATTTTTGCGGATACCTCGGGGAGATAGGTCCTCATATTCAAAGGCTTGAGATAGTTTACACACTCTAGGTATTTTGCATCCTCTCCATATACACCCTTGTTTGTGGTATAAGTATATGCAACAAGAGCGAACTTAACGCCGTCAAGCTCAAAATAATACGCTTCCTCCCTCTTGCCAAGGGGAAATGTGCCTGTATGTGCAAGACCTACACGGTCAAGAACCTCAATTGTGCGAAGCATACCCTTGGCACCCCTGTCAAAGGTGTGATTGTTCACTGTGGAAACAAGGTCAACTCCTGCCTCCTTTACGGCTGTTGCGTAGGAATCGGGAGCATTGAAAGCATAGAATCTGTCGGTATATCCTGCCTCCTCGCCTGCCATGGGAAATTCAAGATTAGTTATGACGTAATCAGATTCGTCAAACATAGGCTTGATTTTAGCAAATACTCCGCCAAAGTCATAGCCGTCTTTTGTTTTTGACGCCTTCAATATAGGAGGCTCACACATCATATCGCCAAGCACTGTTATTTTCATTTTGTTACCTCATTCATCAAAATCCTCGTCAGTGGTATAATAAAGCTCTTCGGGGACAGGAGCTTCCTTACCTGTGTAGATTCTGAATTTGTCAAAATAGAAGGGGATGGCAAATTCCATTTTAAATATGTGCTCACCCTTTTCAATACGGAAGGGACCTACAGTTACCGTAGTATATTCGGGATCGTTGTAAACAATGGGCACGTCGGTGAGAAATTCTCCGTCGATATACCATTTTGCAAGAATTCCCTCTTGTCTTGCAGGACGCGCCATCATATCGATATAATAATCGTCTGTTTCGGGAACGTCATACTTGTAGTTCAGCCATTCGCCGGGCTCATCCATCTGTATAACGTAGCTCATAACAGCAGGATTGTTATACATTCTTACCTCGTCGGGACGGTAGGCATTGTTGTTCTTTACAGGCTTGAGAGTCTTGTGATAGCCCACTCCCTCTCCACCTTCCATAAAGTCCTCGGCTTCGATTATTCTCTTCAGCTTTGCAATCTGTGCATCACTCTTGCTGACAAAGGTGTTTGTAACTCTTTCCCACGTTCTCAGTCTGTGCCATTGAGGTATGGCCACTCTTTCTTCAAGCACCGCATACTCTCCCTGAGGACCTGCTTTTTCAACGATAGCCCTTGCCTCACGGGGAAGGTTGTTTCTATCAACCAATACAGGACGCTTTACCTCCACAGTACCCTTGTCTTTAGGGCCGAGAGTTCTGAGAGTATCTGCGAAATTGTTGTACACCTTAATGTCCTTGGTGGAGTATTTCAGCTCCTGAACCTGAATGAAGTACTTGCATCCCACGATAACGTTGTTGTAGGAATTGATGTGAGCACTTCCCGCATCATTGTACAAGCCTCTGTCACGGCTGTCCTCAAAGAAGTTATCGTGAATACTTCCGCCCTTTACACCGCAAAGAGTGTAAACACAGCCTCCGTCATTGAGTACACCCATAACACGACGAATGTGATTGTTTGCCACTTCAATGTTACGGCAATCGTATCCCGGAGCACCGTTCCAGCCCCAGCTGACAGATACACCGGTGTAGGGCTGATCGGTAATAAGGTTGTTGATTATCCTGATATCCTTTTCGTAATAAATACTGATAGCGCAGTTGTTGTAAAGCTCTCCGCACATTCTTGCAATAACGTTGTTCTTCACAGTAATGTCAGAGCAAACCTCAATACCCTCACGCTTTACCTTGTGGTCCGCGTTGCCTATTCGTATGGCTACTGCCGATGAGTCTCTAAAAATATTTCCCTCAATAAGCACGTTACTTACACTGTCGTGCATTGCCATAACAGCAGAGCCCATATTGATGAATTCGCAGTTTTTAACTACAACGTTTTGGGCAAAATTCATTCTGAACTGGGAGGTGTTTATACTAAAACAGCCCTCCTCTGGTGTTTCGCCCGTCAGCTCGGGGAATCCGGAATCCATAGCATCAGACTGTCGGCATCTGTAGCCCTTTTGTGTAAGCACGTTGCAAGCACCGCCCGAAAAACGAATTCCGTCAAAGGTGATGTTCCCCGCCTTTTCCTCAGAAGTGCCGAGAATGTGGACAAACATTTCCTTACCGCCTACGTAGGTCTGTGCCGTTGACATATCCTCGCTGTCATAGGGATAATAGTATATGGTCTTTTCTGCTTTGTCGTAGTAGAAGTCACCCTGATTTTTTAAAAAAGACAGGTCGTTTTCAAGATAAAAGCTCTTCGTAAAGCTTCCTAATCTTCTTAAATACGCCGAGCTTAAATCAAGCTCAAACACGTACTGATGGCTTTCGGGAAGGTATCTGTAATCGGTTATACGATATCTGTGCGACTCCCATTCATAGTTGTTGACTATCTCAATATCCTGCCATTTGTAGAAGTTCTTGGGGAAATTTTTCTCACCCACAAGAATACCGCAAGGCTCGTCATCCTTTGAATAAAGGGCGTCAATATTGTATTTATACTTGCTTCTCGCCCTTTGCGCAGGAAAGGTGTTGACGTAAAGATTTCTCACGTCGGGAACGTCGAGACGTGCTTTGTAAATTTTATCACTGTGCTTTTCCCAGCCCGTAACTCTGATGCCCCCGAAAACAGTGCTGTTATTTCCTTTAATAACTATTTTTCTGTTTCCGCTGTTTACCTGATTGAACACCAGCGTTTTTTTAAGGTCATAAACTCCGGGCAAAAGATTTATTCTTACGTCTCCCTCCACGTCTGCAAGGGCATCTACTGCCCTCTCGACCGTGGCAAAAGGATACTTTTCACTGCCGTCTGCTCCGTCATTGCCGACAGGCGACACGTATAATTCTCTGTAGGCTTCCATAACAGCACCCTCCAAAAGATAACAGTTTTAGTTGTAGTACTTAGCTCTTGCGTCTGCAAGCTTCTTGATACCTCTGATTATTTCGTCCACCTTATCGTCAACCGTATGTAACCAAGGTGCAGTCATAAAGCCCTTTACAGATGACTCGGGAGCATTAGTCTTAAAATAGTAAAGAAGATCATCGTGATTGGATTCAATCTTATTGTAGGTTGAACCGCAGGGTACAACGCCGTAGCCGTCTGCTGCAGCCTTTATAGCTTGCTCACGGAAGAGCACGCAGAAGGGGTCATCCTCAACGTAATAAAGGTCCATTTTGTCAAACGGAGGCTTTGAATAGTACTCACGGTACATTTCAACGTCGTTGATGACGGTGTAGTTTTCTTCTCTGAGTGCAAGGTAATACCAAGGAGACAGCATAATATCCTCGGATGCAGGAATATGAGCGCGGAATTCCTCGGGATTCTCAAAGCAGTTATCTGACCATATCCAAGGAGTAGCACCCGTATCTCTCACGCAGTCAATAAGGAACTGCAGGTCATGCCAAAGCTGTTCGCCCTTTCTAAAACGGATAAGACCGCTGTGACCGTTGAGAATAGCGTGATTCGCCTCCTCGTCCATACCCAGATGTATATATTCGGGATGGTCAAACAGCTCGTATGCCTCGCTGATAAGGTCGCGGCAAACGTTATAATAAGTCTGTGTGCACATCATCTTTCTGTATTCACCAAGCCAAAGGTCGTGAGTTGCGGAGAAATTCATCTTGGGAATAAGAGCAATGCCCATTTCACGAAGACGCTTTACCTCCTGTCTTACTCTTGTTCTTGTCCAAGCGCCCTTCTTTGCAAGCTCGGGGTGAGAACCCCAGTGAATGCCCTCTCCAATGTCAAGCACTATCATATTAAGTTCAGCCTCATGTGCTGCGTTAACTATCTTTTCCCATGCGGTATCGGTAAAGTCAAGCTCCTGTCTCTCAACCGTCCACATATTTGTTCCCAAAGTTGCGTAAAGCGCCCAAATCATTGTTTTGTACCTCTTTTCCTTTTTTCTTTTATTTTATATCATTAATTCTTATCTTGTCAATGGAAATTGGATAAAAAGTTATTGGAATATGCATAAATTGTACTTTACAAAATACTTAAACTATGGTAAAATTACAAAAAACCGAAAGGAACTAAAAAAATGAAAAAGATTACAGTATTACTTATTCTCGCGCTCTCTCTTTCTCTTGCTTCCTGTATAGCAACAAAGGTTGACGAAGAGAAAATAGACGACGTAAAAACCGAAACAGAACAGACCGATGAAACCGCAACTCCTTCTGATATAGACGAAGGCGAGCTTCCTGAGCTTCCTTGGGCAGACGGTCCCGTTGAAACTCCCATAATACCTCCCGAGCTTATGGACGACCAGGAGATTCCCGAGGAAGTAACTCCCCTTCCTTCCGAGGATCCAACTCCCACAGAAACCGAAGGTCCTGCACTTGATGACAAGGAGCTTCCCATCCTTCAGATAGTACCCGAAGAAAACGAGACTCCCGCAATACCCCTCAACTGATACGGAGAATACTATGACAGACCTTATTTTCAGCTTTGACACAGAGGATTACGTAAATCCAAAGGGCGCCGACGGCATACTCAGAGCATCAAAAATGATTCGCGAGGCAGGCTACACTCCCTGTCACAACGTTGTGGCATGGCTTGCACAATCACTTGTAAAATGGGGCAGACAGGACGTAATTGACGAATTAAGAAAATGCGAGATAACCACACACTCTCTCAAGCACTCCTATCATCCCACGATCAATGAATATACCGACCTTGAAGATTTTAATCAGGCAATGAAGCTCTTTCGCAAGGAAGAGGACGAAGCGATAAAAATAACTCAGAGCATTCTCAATAACGAACGCTTTACTGCCGCATGCCCTCCCGGTGACTCGGTGTCATACGTGGCAAAGTACGGATATTCGGATATGGGTATTGAAATTTACGACGGAGGTCTCACCAGAGACGAGGTAAAGGGACGTCCCGTAGGCTTTTGCAATATGCTCACCCTGATGTATATGTACTCCTTCGACGTATTTACCTATTACACCAAAGAGCAGATAGACGACCTTATGGACAAGATGGCAGAGCTTGAAATTTGTATCTTCTACCATCACCCTCAGAAGAACACCGTCACAACCTTCTGTGATTTGCAGAACTTCCACAAGGGTAAGAACGTTGAAGGCGATTGGATACTCAGCGACCTTGTGCCCGAAGAGAACGTAAAGCTGTTTGAAGAAAACCTTGCTTACTTCCTCAATAAGCTCAAAAACGACAAGCGCTTTAATGCGACAACCTACGGAGCAATTGCCGACAAATACAGAAGCAGCAGAGTAATACTTCCCTCTCAAATTTCCGAGCTTAAAAAGGCTCTTGACGAGGATTTCTTCCCTGTCACGCTTCCCGATTCTTACTGTCTGTCGGATATACTCCTTGCCTGCCGAGATTTTCTGCTGGGCAAGACAGAACATCAGTGTAAAAGGGTTTACGGCTTCCTTGACATTCCCTATTCAATACCTCACCCTGTGCGCGTGAGTGCCGAGGAAATGCGTGCTTCTGCTTCACAGATCCCCGACAATACCTTCTTACCCACCGAAATAACCGTGGGTAACAAGAAGCTGGGAACGGCAGACTGGCTTAGAGCCGCACTCATTATACTCTCGGGCAATGAAAGTGCAACCGTAGTACCCGACAAGTGGCAAATAGATCTGAACGAATTTCCCCGTCTCCGTGACCTGTGCTTTACAGGCTCATGGGTGCACGCAGACGACTTCCCTGATAAATACGTATCTAACCGAAACAGACTTCAAAGCTGGACAATAAGACTGCCCAAGGGAACAAAAAGAAGAATATACTATGCCAAACGGCGAAGTAATAGTTACAATTAATAAGTGGGACTGTAAAAAGCTTTTTACAGTCCCACTGTGTTTTATATACCAAAAATTGCATTGGAGCAACCTCGCCGTTTTGCTTTGTATGGGTATACTCAAAGATGGGGATAGGCGAGCATTGCCTGCGGAGGCTCTCCGCTTTTTTATATACTGGTAAATTGCATTAAACCAACCTCGCCGTTTTGCTTTGTATGGGTATACTCAAAGATTACGATAGGCGAGCATTGCCCGCGGAGGCTCTCCGCTTTTTTATATACTGG